>NZ_JBJJMM010000031.1:0-65143 GCF_046231795.1 Pseudomonas sp. KCJK9016
ACAGCGCCGCAGCCGCTGCGGCGCTGTCGATGATTCTGGTGCTGCTCGGTTTCGGGCTGGGTTTCTCCGCTGTTTCACCGTGGGCCGGGGAGGGTATCAGTGCCAAGGGCCTGGGCATTTCAACGATCGTCTGGCTGGCCGCCACGCAGATCATCGCTTCCGGACTCGGCGGCTACATCGCCGGCCGCCTGCGGGTGAAGTGGGCGAACATGCACGGTGACGAAGTGTATTTCCGCGACACGGCCCATGGCTTCCTCGCCTGGTGCGTGGCCACGCTGGTGACTGCAACGCTGGTGGTCGGCTCGGTCAGCAGCCTCGTCAGCGGTGGTGTGCAGGCCGGTGCAAGTGTGGCCGGGGGCGCCGCCAGCGCCATGACCCAGGCCGCCGGCACCGCTGCCGCCAACACCGACAGCGATCAGTACGGCTACTTCGTCGACAGCCTGTTTCGTGATGACCGGCCTGCCGCTGTCAGCGATGACGCCGCTCGCGGCACCGTGACCCGGATCTTCGCCCAGAGCCTGGCCAACGGTCAGCTCAGCCCTGAGGATCGCAGCTACCTGGCGCAACTGGTGGCGCAACGGACCAACCTGACCCAGGCCGATGCCGAGCGTCGCGTCGATGAAATTTACGCCCGTACGCAAAAGGCCCTTGCCGACGCCAAAGTGAAAGCGCAACAAGCCGCCGACACCGCCGCCAAAGTCGCTGCGTGGACCTCGTTGTGGATGTTCATCGCGCTGCTGGCCGGCGCGTTCTTCGCCAGCCTGTCGGCCACCTTCGGCGGTCGCCGCCGGGATGCCGTCGAGTACGTCGAAGTCGAGACCTACACCACGACCACTGTCCCTCCAGTCCGTTAATCAAGGAGCATCACCATGCGCTCATTACTGCTGTTTTTCCTCGGCGTGCCAATCCCGATCATCATTCTGATCGCCCTGTTCGTGCACTGATCCCTCTGAGGCTGCTGCCTCGGCCGCTTTCACCTTCGGGTGCAAGCGGCTTTTTGCTTTCCGTCCGATAGACCGATACAGAACCGTACAGTCATTTCCATGGCCTGGATCAATATTCGTCGGCGCAATATCCCCTACCGTGAAATTTCCCGGCCCTTGCCGCTGGATCGACTACATTGCTTGCGCGCACTTTGCTGCGCGATCAGAGCAGACCTGCCGGCCCGATAGAGAGATAACTTCCACGCGCCGGCGAGGTGTAGTGCAGCAAGGAGCTGTTTCAACCTCACCTGAACCTTTTCACGGATGATCATCGCAATGCACTGCCTAGAAAGAACCTTCGATATCCAGCCTTTGACGCAGGCGGATATGACTGTCCACATCAACGGCCAGCCGGTCACCGCCGCCATCGGCGAAACCGTGCTCAGCGTCATTCAATCTCTCGGTGTGCGCCAGGTCGCACGCAACGATCACAACCAGGTCAGCGGTGCCTATTGCGGCATGGGCGTGTGCCAGTGCTGTCTGGTGAAAATCAACGGCCGGCACAAACGTCGCGCCTGCCAGACCGTCGTGCGCGAAGGCATGCAGGTCGAAACCCGGGTCAACCGCATTCACGGACAGGAGGCACCATGAGCCAGCATCCGGTCATTGTCGGCGGTGGGCCGGCAGCCATGGCGGCGGCCATTGAACTGGCACGCCATGGTGTGCGCAGCACATTGCTTGAAGAGGCGTCGCGCCTTGGCGGCGTGGTTTATCGCGGGCCGCTGCGTGACGGCGTGCAGCTGGATTATCTGGGGCCGCGTTACTCGGAAGCACTGAGCAAACTGCACGGCGACTTTCAAGAGCAAGCCGGGTTGATCGACGTGCGTTTGCATCACCGGGTGGTGGGCGCCGAAGGCACCCGTTCGCTGGTGGTGCTCGATGGCGATGAGCGCCTGCATGAAATCAGTTATCCGCAACTGGTGCTGGCCGCCGGTTGCCACGAGCGCAGTGTGCCGTTTCCAGGCTGGACATTGCCCGGCGTGATCATGCTCGGAGGCCTGCAATTGCAGATCAAAAGCGGGGTGGTCAAACCGCAGGGACCGGTGGTCATTGCCGGCACCGGCCCGCTGCTGCCGCTGGTGGCGACCCAACTGCACGCATCGGGCGTGAGCGTGGTGGGTGTCTACGAGGCCTGCGCATTCGGCAAGATTGCCAAGGAAAGCCTCGCGTTGTTGAACAAGCCGCAACTGTTCCTCGACGGTTTGAGCATGCTGGCTTACCTGAAACTTCACGGCATCCCGATGCATTACGGCTGGGGCGTGGTCGAGGCACACGGCGAAGACGAACTGAAAAGCGTCAGCGTGGCGCCGTACTCGGCGACATGGGAGCCGGACATGAGCCGCGTCGAGCGCTTCGAGGCGAAGACACTGGCGGTGGGCTACGGCTTTATTCCGCGAACCCAGTTGAGCCAGCAAATGGGCCTGGATCACGGCTTCAGCGACGACGGCTATCTGCGCGCCAACGCCAACATCTGGCAGCAGAGCAGCGAACCTCATGTGCATCTGGCCGGCGACATGGGCGGGATTCGCGGCGGTGAAGCAGCGATGCTGGCCGGCAAGATCGCTGCCACCTCGATCTTGCTGCAACGCGGTGTGCTGGAAGAAGAACTGGCGCGAGTCCGTCGCGACCGTTACCTGAGCAAGCTCAAAGCCATCGTGCGTTTCCGTGCGGCGGTGGATCGCTACACCGAACGCGGCGTGGGGCAGATTGCATTGCCGGCGGCCGACACGGTGATCTGTCGCTGTGAGCACGCGACCCGCGCCGACATTGACCGCGCGCTGGAACAGGGCGTGCAGGACATCGCCAGCCTGAAAATGCGCACCCGCGTGAGCATGGGCGACTGTCAGGGGCGGATGTGCGTCGGCTATTGCAGTGACCGCTTGCGTCAGGCCACCGGGCGCAAGGATGTCGGCTGGTTGCGGCCGCGTTTCCCGATCGATCCGATTCCCTTTTCCGCGTTCCAGTCCCTCGGCACGGAGGCCGTTTCCCATGAGTAAGTTCTATGACGTGGTCATCGCCGGCGGCGGTGTGATTGGCGCGTCCATCGCCTATCAGTTGTCCAAGCGCAAACACCTCAAGGTCGCGATGATCGATGCCAAACGTCCGGGCAACGCCACCCGTGCCTCGGCCGGTGGCCTGTGGGCGATCGGCGAGTCCGTCGGCCTGGGCTGCGGGGTGATTTTCTTCCGCATGATGTCGGCCAACCGCAAGCGTCAAACCCAGGGCGCGGCAGTGGCGGTGGACTCCAGCACGCCGCACATTCTGCCGCCGTCGTTCTTCGACTTCGCCTTGCAGTCCAACGCGTTGTACCCGGCGCTGCACCGTGAACTGAAAGACAACCACGGGATGGATTTCAAGTTCGAAAAGACCGGGCTCAAATTCGTCATTTATGACGACGAAGACCGGTTGTACGCCGAACACATCGTCGGCTGCATTCCGCACCTGGCCGATCAGGTGCGCTGGCTCGATCAGGCGGCGTTGCGCGAGTCGGAGCCAAGCGTCAGCCATGAGGCACGCGGCGCGCTGGAGTTCCTCTGCGATCACCAGGTCAGCCCGTTCCGTCTCGCCGACGCCTACGCCGAGGGCGCCCGGCAAAATGGCGTGGACATGTACGTCAACACCAACATCACTGGCGTGCTGCACCACGGCTCGCGAGTGACCGGTGTCCAGACCACCGAGGCCGGGGTGTTCCACTGCAAGACCCTGATCAACGCCGCCGGGGCATGGGCGGCGGACTTGAGTGAGTGGGCCACCGGCGTGCGCATTCCGGTGAAACCGGTGAAAGGCCAGATCCTGCTCACCGAGCGCCTGCCGAAAATCCTCAACGGGTGCCTGACCACCAGCGATTGCTACATGGCGCAAAAGGACAACGGCGAGATCCTGATCGGCAGCACCACCGAGGACAAAGGTTTCGACGTCACCACCACCTGGCCGGAAATCGCCGGGCTGGTGCAGGGCGCGGTGCGTTGCCTGCCGGAGCTGGCGGACATCAACCTCAAGCGCACCTGGGCAGGGCTGCGGCCGGGTTCGCCGGATGAGTTGCCGATTCTCGGGCCGATGGCCGGGGTGGAAGGTTACCTCAACGCCTGCGGACACTTCCGCACCGGGGTGCTGACGTCGGCGATCACCGGGGTGTTGCTGGACAAACTGGTCAACGATGAACCGCTGCCGCTGGACATCACGCCGTTTCTGGCGGACCGGTTTGCGGTGGCGCCCGCGAAGGATGAGCGGGCGCTGGAGATGGCCTGATCAGAACCTTCCCGCGCAGTGCGCGGGAAGGATTGATGGCCGGGCTCAGGACTTGCCCGATTGTTCTTCCAGTTGATCCGACTCGAACAATCTGGCCAGTTCCGCCCGCGCTTCCTGAGCGGTCTGCAGGACTTTGGCGGCGTCGTCGTACACCGCGTGTTGAGCTTCGAGCACCTGTTCGTCGTGGTGCTTGAAGCGCTTGATCCGCGCATCGGCCTGGGCCTGGGTCAGGCCGAGGCCGACCAGGGTGCGACGACTCATTTCCAGACTGGAGTAATAGGTCTCCCGGATGGGATCGGCGCCGACATCCACCAGGCGATGAACGTGCTGTCGGTTACGCGCCCGGGCGATGATTTTCATGTGCGGGTAGAGCTTGCGCACGATCTCGGCGGTCTTGATGTTGGTCTCCGGATCGTCCGTGGCAATCACGAAATATTCCGCTTCGCCGACCTTGGCCGCGCTGAGGATTTCCGGTCGCATCGGGTCGCCGTAGAACACCGGCACGCCGCCAAAGCTGCGCGACAGTTCGATGGTTTCCACCGAGGTGTCCAGCGCCACGAACTTGATGTTCTGAGCCCGCAGGATCCGCGCCACGATCTGGCCCATCCGCCCCATGCCGGCGATCACCACGCGTGGGGTTTCGGTGTCGATCTGGCGGAACTTCTCCGGCACTTCCACCGGCTGCACCTTCGGGCTGACCAGTCGTGCGCAGATCAACAGCAGCAACGGCGTCACCGCCATCGACAGGGTGATGGTCAACACCAGCAAGTCATACAGGCGTGGTTCGAAAAGCCCTTGATCACGACCGATCTTGAACACCACGAAGGCAAATTCACCGCCCGCCGCCAGCACAATGCCGAGGCGAATCGCGCTGACCTTGTTCAACCCGCCGGCCAGACGCCCGACCACAAACAGCAACGGCAGCTTCAAGGCAATCAGCAGCAGCGTCAGGGCCAGCACCGTGACGGGCGCGCTGAGCAGCAGTCCGAGGTTGGCGCCCATGCCGACGCTGATGAAAAACAGTCCCAGCAGCAGACCCTTGAACGGTTCGATCTGCGCTTCCAGTTCATGACGATATTCCGAGTCCGCCAGCAGCAGCCCGGCGAGAAATGCCCCCAGTGCCATCGACACGCCGACCATGTCCATCATCCAGGCGGTGCCGATCACCACCAGCAATGCGGTGGCGGTGGAGACCTCCGGCAGACCGGTTTTCGCGACGATGCGAAACACCGGACGCAACAGATAACGTCCGCCGATCACCACCACGGCGATGCTGCCCAGGACTTGCAAACTGTGGCGCACGTCGTCGGCCGTGCTGGTGTGGTGCTCGACCCCCGCCAGCATCGGTACCAGAGCAATCAACGGGATTGCGGCGATGTCCTGAAACAGCAGAATGGCGAAGGCCAGGCGACCGTGTGGGCTAGTCAGCTCCTTGCGTTCCGCCAGGCTTTGCAGGCCGAACGCGGTAGACGACAGTGCGAGCCCGAGGCCGAGCACTATCGCGCTGTTCAGCGGCTGGCCGAACACCGACAGCGCCAGAACGCCAATCACCGATCCGGTCAGCAACACCTGCGCCAGACCGACGCCGAACACCGATTTGCGCATCACCCACAAGCGTCGCGGCGACAGCTCCAGACCAATGATGAACAGCAACAACACCACGCCCAGCTCCGAGATGTGGCTGACGCTTTGCGGATTGCCGATCAGGCCCAGCACCGACGGGCCGATGATCACGCCGGCAAACAGATAGCCGAGCACCGCGCCCAATTGCAGGCGTTTGGCCAACGGCACGGTGAGTACGGCTGCGAACAGAAAGACGACAGCGGCTTGTAACAGGTTGCCTTCATGGGGCATGACACAACTCCAGAACACGGTACGGCGGGAGGGCAAGGATAAAGGCTCGTTCCATGGCACACCACCTGCCGGTGCCGGGCGATCCGTTTCGGGGGAAGCCTGCTGTTGTCTCCAGACATTCTGGCGATGTTGTTCAAGCTTGCGTTCCACTTCGAACCGCTCGGATATGTTCCGGTCAAGTAAAGTTCTACTTTGGTCTTAGACGATTGCGAAAATTTTTTATAGAGTGACTGCTCGAATTCAGAGAGTTGCGAGAGCGCCTCACCTGAATATGTAACTTGTATGACGGGTGCCATGTTGTGAGGAAGTTGACTCAAGTCACGGTTATCACTCAATAAACTCGCGGGCTGATTCGATAAAGTGTGAGCTTTTTCACGATTCGTAAAGCAGTTCGAGGTGAGTGCGTGGACTAGGTAGTTCATACGGGACATTTTATTTGTGAAACTTTCTTAACAATTATTGACAACGCATTTCTTCCGAAATTACTATTTTTCCCGCCAAAGCAGGTCGTTAATGATCGTTGCAGGGAAGTTGCATATAACGATTATTGAATCTCCTTGGTCGCAAACAAGAAGTCTGCGACGAGGTGGTTGCGACCACGTACCCCGATTGCGCTGAAAGCCTGTCAAGGTGCCGCTGCAAATGTCGGGTCTCATAAGACAGGGTGGGCAGGAAAGCCCGCTTGAAGTTAAGTTTTCATAAGGATTTGAAACCTTGTACTTGTATCTCGAGGGGCAGGTCGTCCTGCGCCCAATATCCATACAGTCCGCTTGCAGCAAGCCCCACAGCGCGGCTGGCGAGCACTTGCGCGGGCAATCGGCAACATTTCCGTTGCCCTTCTTCAAACATTCCAACAGCGCGATGTCTGCCCGGGATTGCCCGGTGCCGGTCGCGTGCACCGTGCCCGTTTTCCGGCAGATGGCCGGGGGCTCGTTGACTTTCGGCTCGCTTGTGCGGCCGGGGTGACAGGCACTTTCGCTATTCAAGGTTCGGTCTTGCTTTTTTAAAACCACGCACTTCGCGGCGGACCGGTACTGCATTTGATTTGAAGCGTACGCAGCCATTTCAGACTTTGCGTTGAGGTTTTTTGACCTCCTTAAACCTACGGCATTAGTCGGGAATTATTGATTTTCATGTCGGGCCAAAAGGTTTTTTACCCGTGAGCCAGATACAGATCGGGCCTGTGGTTTTTGGTGCGGCGGAATAATGACGTCAAGGATCTTCGACAAGTTTGTGAAGTCGACGGATAAGTATTTGAGCGTTTGGAATCGCTCATTTCAGGCCCGGCAAGAGGGGCCTGGTGGCGAAGGTGTAGTTCTCGGATTCTGATGAAAGATCGTTGGAAGTTCTGAATTCGCATTCGCTGTAGTGGATAAGCAAGCACATTTAACGTGAAGTTTTCATAAGGATTTGAAACTGTGTACTCAAATGCCATTGATCCGGAACGCCTGCGGCTTCAGACCGAAAAACACGCACAGGACACGTCCACGGCAACGACCGGGAAGGGGGCCAATACAGCTTCGCAGCCTGCCCGCAAGTCTGACCCTCACCCGATCTACTCTCGCGAATCCACGACATCGAACGGGCGGGTTTTCCTGAGTGGTCAGCAGGCGCTCGTGAGGCTGCTTCTGTCCCAGTCGGCGCTGGATCGAGCCAACGGCCTGCATACCGCCGGGTTTGTCAGCGGCTACCGCGGTTCGCCGTTGGGAGGCGTGGATCGGGAGTTGATGAAAGCCAGGGACGTGCTGGAAAACGCGGACATTCGCTTCCTGCCCGCCATCAACGAAGATCTTGCAGCCACGGCACTGATCGGGACCCAGCGCGTCGAGACCGATCCGAATAAACGCTACGACGGTGTTTTCGGCCTGTGGTACGGCAAGGGTCCGGGCGTCGACCGTTCGGGGGACGCGATCAAGCACGGCAACTTCTACGGATCGTCGCCCACAGGGGGTGTTCTGGTGGTCACCGGCGACGACCATGGTTGCGTATCGTCGTCGATGTCCCATCAGTCCGACCGCACCCTGATGGCCTGGGGATTGCCGGTGATTCACCCCGCGGGTCTCGCCGACTACGAGCGCTGTGGCCTGTGGGGCTGGGCGCTGTCACGGGTGTCCGGGCTGTGGGTCGGTTTCAAGGCCATCACCGAGACGGTCGAGGCCACCACTTCCGTCGAGTCGCTTGCGTTGCCCCGGTTCGTCACCCCCGAGATTGATCCGGGGCCGGACGGCCTGCATTGGCGCTGGCCCGACCTGCCCGGCATGCAGATCGAGCGGCGGGTGCCCTACAAGTTCGACGCTGCCCGCGCATTCGCGGTGGCCAATCCGATCGACGTCGCCGTGACGGCACCGGCGCAACCGAGGCTGGTGATCGGTGCAGTCGGCAAGGCTTATGGCGACGTGCGCCAGGCGTTGCAGCAGGGCGGGGTTTCGCTCGAACAACTGGAAAAAGCCGGCGTGGCGCTGCTGAAGATCAATCTGGTCTACCCGCTGTCACCGGTGCTGGAAGCCTGGGCGAAACGGACCGACCAGGTGCTGATCGTCGAAGAGAAGCAGGCCATCGTCGAAGAGCAGCTCAAGCAAGCGCTTTATAACGCCGAGGCCGGGCAGCGTGCGGTCATCCTCGGCAAACGTGACGAGCGTGGTGCGCCGTTGATTTCGGATCACGAAGAATTGCGACCGTCGCGCCTGGCGCCATTGCTTCAGGCACGACTGCAAGGCCTGGGTATTACGCTGAGCGTGCCCGAGTACTGGTATCTGCCTGTTGCGGCTCGGGCTCACGACTGGGTCCGCCGCACGCCTTATCTGTGTTCGGGGTGCCCGCACAACACCTCCACCCGTGTGCCGGAAGGCAGCGAGGCGCGGCTGGGTATCGGTTGCCACGCGATGGCTGCGCGCATGCCTGAACGCTCCACCAGCGGCAGCGTCCAGATGGGCGGCGAAGGGGTCGACTGGCTGGGGCAGGCGCCTTTCGTCGAAACCCCGCACATTTTCCAGAACATCGGCGACGGTACATTTTTCCATTCCGGTTACCTGGCGATCCGTCAGGCCATTGCGGCCGGCGCGACCATCACCTACAAGTTGCTGCACAACGATGCGGTGGCCATGACCGGCGGGCAGCCCATCGACGGCAAGCTGACGGTGAAGAAAGCCGTTGAACTGATGAAAGCCGAAGGTGCCCATCGGGTCGTGGTGGTGGCGGATGATCCGCAACGTTTCGAAGCGCCCGGCAGCCTGCCGCAGGGCGTCGAGCTGTTCCACCGTGAACGTCTGGAAGAGGTTCAGCTGCAGTTGCGCGAGACCCGTGGTGTCAGCGTCCTGGTGTTCGATCAGGTCTGCGCCATCGAGGGACGTCGTCGCAAGAAGCAGTTGCCGGTGCCTGCCGTGAAAACCGAAGTGGTGATCAACGAAGCGGTGTGTGAAGGCTGTGGGGACTGTCAGGTCAAGTCCAATTGTCTGTCCGTGACGCCGGTGGCGACGCCGTTCGGCACCAAGCGCCGAATCGACCCTCACGGCTGCAACACCGATCTGTCCTGCATCAAGGGCTTCTGCCCGAGCTTCGTCACGGTGACCGGAAAACCTCGCGCACAACGCCGTCGGCAGGCCGACAGCCGCCAGGTGCTGGCGCGTGCCGAGGCGCTCGCACTGCCGTCTTCGCGTTCGCTCGACAGCCCGTATGAAATGCTGCTGGCGGGTATCGGCGGCACCGGTATCGTGACGGTGGCGCGCACGGTCGCTTTGGCTGCCCATCTGGACGGCCGGGCGGTCAGCGTGCTCGATTTCACCGGGTTTGCCCAGAAGGGCGGATCGGTGCTCAGCCATGTGCGGCTGGCCAATGCAGCCGACGCGCTGCACCAGCACCGCATCGATCTGGGCGGTGCCGACCTGTTGCTGGCGGCCGATCTGGTGGTTGCCAGCGAAGACGATGCACTGTCGACGCTGCGCGCAGACAAAACGGTGGTCATTGCCAACACCGCCCAGACCCAGACCGGGGCCATGTTGCGCAACCCCGAATTGCGCATTGAAACCGCAGCGATTCAAGCGTTCCTCAAGCAACGGGTAGGCGCCGAGCATTACCACGCGCTGGATGCGGCGCAACTGGCGAACACCCTTGTCGATCCGATGCAGGCCAACATGCTGTTGCTGGGTTACGCCTGGCAGCGCGGGACCGTGCCGGTATCGCTTGAGGCGCTGAAAGAAGCTATCGACCAGGCCGGCAGCGCCGCGGCCAACCACCTGGCGTTCGCCTGGGGGCGGCTGTGGGCGCAGGAGCCGGCCTTCGTCATGCCCTATCTCGACCCGGCCAGCAATGACGTGTCGCCGGTGTCGATCATCGATTTCAGCGGTCCGCGCGAACGCATCGAACGGCTGGTGGAAACCCGCAGTGAGTTCCTGACCCACTATCAGAATGCCGCTTACGCAGCCCGCTACCGCAATGTGATCGACACGTTGCGGTCGATGCCGGCGGTCGGCGATCACAGCCCGCTCACCGAGGCCGTGGCGCGCAACCTGTTCAAGCTGATGGCCTACAAGGATGAATACGAAGTCGCGCGGCTGCTCACCGACAGTCGCTTTATGGCAACGCTCAAGGCCCGCTTCGAAAGTGGCGTTCGGTTCAAGTTCCACTTTGCGTTGCCCTTGATGCGCAACCGCAAGGGCAGCAACGGCGAGCCGAAGAAAATCGCGGTCTCCGGCTGGGTGTTGCCGTTGTTGAAGGTGCTGGCCAAGGGGCGTGTGTTGCGTCACACCCGCTTCGACCCACTGGGCTGGTCCGCCGAACGGCGTGAGGAGCGGCGTCTGCTGCTCGACTACGAACAGACGCTGCAACGCCTGCTGCCGAACCTGAATGCGGAAAACCTGCCGTTGTTCGTGGAGTGGGCGAATCTGCCGGAATCTATTCGCGGCTACGGCCATGTCAAGGAGCGGTCGATCGCCGCAGCCCGGCAGCGCGAAAAGGACCTGATCGTGCAGATCGTGACGGGCAGCCACAGCCTGACGACGGCACCTGTCGTCGAGACCTGGCAGCCGAACCCGACCCTTGCCCCGCAGGCTCGCAAAGACGCAGCGCATGACGTCGAGCAGGCCTCGTAGCCGACGCCGACTCACCCGCCTTCAAGACAACAACGACCAGAATGAGTGGACCCGACATGACCAACGAAAGCATTTCACCGGATCTCTTGCACAAAGGCTCGGCCGACGACGTACTGATCTGCGCCCCCCGCATTGCGCTGCCGCTGCAAATGGACGAAGCGACTCTGCAGGCCACCGACCAACGCGTGCTGGCGCGCCGGTACAGCGGCGGCAGCGGCTCCCGGCGAACCTTTGAGCTGACGCCCGACGTGCAGAAAAAGAGCCGCATCGGTGGCATCGAAGCCGATGACGAATGGGGCCGGGTGAGGGCGCTGCCCTTTCAGATCGTTACCCCGATTCTGCTTCAGGATTCGACCGCCGAGGCCAGCCCGGAGCAGACCGTGGCGGCAGCGTGTGAGTCGCTTCCGGCCATCCGCCGTGCCAGTTCGTTCCGCTTCATCAACAACGCCGACAACTACTTTTTCTACCGCAAGTCCCACGAGCATGTGCCAGGCACCATGTTCATCGAAGCGGCGCGCCAAGCGGTGTATCACCATCTCTATCACCACACCGATCATGCGCGGGGCGACGTGACCGTCAGCGTCAATGAACTGAATGCAAGCTTCTTCGCCTATGCGGAGCTGATGTACCCGATCGAACTGGTGGTCGACAACATGACCCCGACCGACAGCACATCGCCCAAGAAAATCTTCTTCCGGGTGGCGTTCTATCAGCGACAGACCCTGTTCGCCACCATCGACACCAAGGCCACGGTGATCGACATCCGACGGTTCGAGAAAACCCGGAACATCTTCATTCAGTCCAGCGACTGGTTCGCGCCGATCCACGCCTCGAAGCTGGCGTGCAGCATCAGTGACGGCCAGGGTCGCAAGGCCGAGGTGGAACTGTTGGGCCTGGGCAAGAGCGGTTGCGTGACGACGCGGCCGGACCTTGCGGTTGTCGACTCGGCCACGTTGCACCTCGGCTATGAGGGCAAATTCGAATTCACCGGTGCGATCCGCCGCAGCGGGCAGGGCCGGCACGCATCGTGGGAATTTCCGACGTTGGGATTCGACGACCTGCAAACCTTGAGCGACATGATCAAGCGTGGCTTCGTCTACCTGGATGAAGCGGCCCTGGGGGCGCTGCGGGCATGAGCGGCGACAAGCCGATGCCGGCCACCGGCAAGCTGCATCTGGGCCCGCAGGCCGTGGCGAAAAACCGGATGTACTTTTCGTCGCTGGGCATGGACCTGTGTGACGAACAGGGCTTCCCTGGGCCCGCGTTCTTTGCGGTCTACCGCTCGCTGATGGAGGGCGGCGCCGGTTTCGGCTTTCTGGGCAACGCCAGTGTGGACGCCGACGCACGCTACAACAGTCGCGGCCTGAAACTGACGTCGCCGGCTCACGCCGAGGCGCTGCGTCCGCTGTTCGAGGCCGCCCGGCAGCGAGACTTTCCGCTGGGCGTGCAACTGCAGCACTACGGCCCGCAGTCGATGCCGTCGGAGCAGGGCGTCATCCTCACCCCGAGCGGCATCGCCTCCGCCTCGGTTCTCAAGGCCTATCCGCAGGCGCGGGCGGTGGCGATGTCGCACGCGCAGATCCTGCGCTGCGTCGATCAGTTCTCCAGCGCCGCCCGGCTCGCGGAAGCGGCCGGCGCTGCGCTGATCCAGATCCAGGCATCGAACGGTTATCTGGTCAGCAGCTTCCTGTCCCCGCGCACCAACCACCGCGAGGATGAATGGGGGGGCAGTCCGCTCAAACGGGCGCGATTGCTGCTGTCCATCATCGAAGGTATCCGCCAGGCCACCGGCGACCGGGTGCCGGTCACGGTGCGCCTGGGCATCGACGACGGGCTGGGCGAGGCGGGGCAGCGTGCAAGTCTGCTGGGTGAAGTCATGGTCGCGCTGGAGGCCGCCGGGGTCGCGGCCATCACCTGTTCCACGGGCGTCAGCGAAACCTTCCCGTTCTTTTTCAGCAACAAGGAACAGGCGCTGGCCCTGTCCCGTGCCGGCTGCCGCTACCTCAAGGGTTTCGTACGGATCCCGGTGGGCTTCACCGGTTCGGTCAGCGATGTGGCGCAAGCCAATGAAATCATCGGTTGCGGCGACGCCGATTTCGTCGGTTTCGGCCGGGCGATGCTGGCCGACAACCATTTCATCGCCAAGGAACTCGCGGGCCGGGCCGAGCGGGTCAACCGTTGCCGGGGCGATGCGTTCTGTTTCCGTGACAAGAAGGATCCCATGGCCGAGCGGGTGTACTGCTGCGTCAACCCTGACTACCGCCGGCCGGACAAACTGCAACAGCACTATGAGGAAAGCCTGAAATGAACTTCACCGGAAAAATCGCCCTGGTCGTCGGGGGCACGCGCGGCATCGGTTTCAACGTCAGCCAGAAGCTGATCGAAGCCGGCTGCATCTGCTACATCACCGGTCGCAACGAAGACGACGGTCTGACCGCGCAAAGCCGACTTGGCGAACGCTGCACGTTCATCAAGAGCGACGTCACGGACGAAGCGTCGGTGGCCGAGCTGTTCAGGACCATCGAAGCGCGTCACGGGCGACTCGACCTGGCGGTAAACAATGCCGGCGTCACTTCGAAACACGCACCGATCCGTGACATGGATTTCGCCGACTGGAAACGCGTACTGGAGATCAACCTGCTGGGGCCGCTGCTGTTGCTCAAGCACCAGACGAACCTGATCTCGAAACACCCGGGCGGCTCGATCGTCAACGTGTCCTCTTGCGCCGGCCTGCTGGGCGTTGCCCGCCAGAGCGCCTATTCCACCAGCAAGGCCGCGCTGAACATGCTGACCCAGGTATGCGCCATCGAATGCGCAGAAGCGGCTTTGCCGGAGCGCCATCCGATTCGCGTCAACGCGGTGTGCCCGGGTCCGACCATGGGCGGCATGAACTCGCAGGAGCGTCTGGACGCCAACCCGGAGTCCACCAGGCACAAGCTGTCGGTCACGGTGATGAAACGGTTCGCCGACCCGAGTGAAATCTCGGCGGCGATCCTGTGGCTGCTCAGCGACGCCTCGTCGTTCGTCACCGGCACCGTGATGCCGGTGGACGGCGGCTTCGCGGCCGGGAAATTCTGATGGGCAGCACAGAACGCAACTTGCCTCCTGCGTCGGGCAAACGGGTATTGATCACCGGCGTGAGCAGCGGCATCGGCGAAGCGCTGGCCGAACTGCATCTGCGGCATGGCTACACCGTGTTCGGCACGTCCAGACGGGAACCTTACCGCTTCATGACGCATCCGAACTTCCGGTTCCGGCCATTCGATCTGTCGAAAACGGCAGACATCGGCGAGCTGTTCAAAGGACCGTTGGCCGAGATTACGAGCCGGGGCGTCGATGCGCTGTTTCTCAATGCCGGGGTAAGCGGCAACGTGCCGGCCCGGGGCGAGGAGTTCTCGCTGGAGGAGGTGCAGCATGTACTCAACGTCAACGTGCTGGCGAACAAAGCCATTCTGGATCTGATCCTGACCTCGCCCCATCGTCCGGCCACCTGCGTGTTGTCGGCCTCGATGGCCGGCGTGCGGTTTCGGGCAGGCACGCTGACCTACAGCCTGTCGAAGGCGGCGCTGGCGGCACTGGGCGGTGTTTATGCCGAAGAGAACCCGGACATCTTCTTTGCCGTGCTGGGCCTGTGCAATGTCGACACCGGGCTGTCGCGGCAAGTGAGCTTCAGCCAGAGGACCGCTGACTTTCCGGATCTGCAGGCCCTGCAACAGCGGGCCCTGGCTCCCGGTTACATGATCTCTGCTGCCCAGCGTGCCGAAGACATCCGCGAGGTGATCGGCTCACCCGCCGACTACGGGGTGAAAAGCGGCGTGTTCGTGGACATGAGAACCGTGCTGACCCGTCAGCCGAAGACGAGCGACGCGCTGCCCCAAACCTGACGAACCCCTGGACGCACCCCCAATAAAGGAATGTTGGAATGCTCAACGAAGTCAAAACCCTGGTCGAATCCGCCGTGCGGCAACAGGATCTGTTGCTGAGCGAACCCATCGACCTGTCACGTGGCGAAGACAGCCCCCTGTATGGCGTCGAAGGCACCATCGACTCCATGACCCTGGTCTCGATCATCGTCGACACCGAGGAAAAGATCCGCCACCGATTCGGCGCTGAAGTGCATCTGGCCGACACCTCACACTTGCCTGCGACCGCCACGCCGTTCGCGACACTCGGCACCCTGTGTGCCTACGTCATGGACCGTCTGGCGTCTGCGGTGGCAGGGGCCGAAGCACAGGCGATCTGACTCAACGGCCGCCGCCGTCGGGCGGCATCTTTTTCGAGAGGTGGACATGCAAGTCGAAACGTTTCTGGATCATCTGAAGGCCGGCGCGGACAGGCCGGCGATCGTCAGCGACGAAGGTCGCTTTAGCTATGCCGAACTGTGTCGGCAGATCGACGTCTATGCCGAGACGCTCGCGGCGCAATCGGTCAGCGATTGCTGTGTGCTGCTGGTGGACAACTACAGCTTCAACAGCGTCTGCCTGCTGTTCGCGTTGTGGCGGCGCAACAACGTCGTGGCATTGTCGGTGCCCAAGAGCGCGGAGCAGCTCGCCAACCTGGCGAACGCCGCTGGCGCGCGATTCACCGTGACGGGCAACGGGCCGCAGGGGTTCTCGGTGCTGGCGAACGATAACGCCGGGCTGCCGTCGACCGTCGAGGGCCTCGTGTCGCGCCGGCAGGCCGGTTTCATTGTGTTCTCGTCCGGCTCGACCGGGCCGGCCAAGGGCGTGGTGCACGAAGTCGTCCCGTTCTTCGAGCGCTACCTGAAGGCTGAACAGTGCGGCGCGATTCTGGCGTTCCTGCTGTTCGATCACATTGGCGGGCTGGTGACCGTGCTGCAGGCGCTGGCCACTCACGGGACACTGGTGCTGCCCAACGAGCGCTCGCCTCAGGAGGTCGGCCGCTGCATCGAAACGTTCAAGGTACAAACCCTGCACGTGTCGCCGACGCTGTTGAACCTGGCGACGATCACCGGCGTGTTCCAGACCTGGGACACCGGCAGCCTGCAACGCATCTATTACGGCTCGGAACCAAGCTCGTCCGAAGCCATTCAACGCATCGCCCGCACATTGCCGCAGGTGCGCCTGAACCAGTTGTACGGCATGTCGGAAATCGGTGTGTTGCCCTGTCGCGGGCTGGACGGCGACAGCGCCTGGATGACCGTCGACGATCCGGCCTACAGCCTGCGAGTGGTCGACGGCATTCTGCAGGTGCGCGGGGCGACCAACATGCTCGGCTATCTGACCGGCCCGGGTGAGCTGTCCGACGACGGCTATCTGATCACCCAGGATCTGGCGGAAGAACGCGACGGGTACTTCAGGGTCAGCGGGCGGGCGGTCGATGTGATCAACGTCGGTGGCAAAAAGGTCTTCCCGTCCCATGTGGAAAGCGTGTTGATGGGCATCGACAACGTGTCCGACGTCGTCGTGTACGGTCAGCCCAACCCGCTGCTGGGCCAGATTGTCGCCGCACGTTTCACCTTGGTCGAACCGGAGACACTGGAGGTGTTCAAGCCCCGGCTCTATGCAGCGATCCGTGACGTGCTGGCAGCGGAGCAGTTGCCCCGGCTGATTTCCGTCAGCGACACGCCGCTGTTCACCAGCCGTTTCAAGAAAATGCGCCATCCCGGCGTCCTCAGCGGGTCGTAAGACCTGCTCACCACGTTATAAGGAAATGACAACATGGCCGTACTCGAAACAATGCGCGCAAGCATCGCTGAAATCCTGACCCTGCCGCTGGACGAGCTGAAGGGCGATTTCCGGCTGGAGAACAGCGACTACTGGGATTCGATGGCCAGGATCGGCATCGTCGCTCTGGTGTTCGAATCCACCGGCGTGACCGTGTCGGGCGAGGAGATGGACCGAATCGTGACGGTGCAGGACATCTTCGATCTGGTCACCCTGAAAATGAAGGAATCGGCATGACCCTGCACAGTCTTTCCGGAGTGGCTGTCCGTGCGGTCACGTCCGCGATGCCCGAGCGGCGTGTGGTGCTGGATGACTTCGCCGAGCTGTTCGGCGCCAAGGAAGTGGCCCGCATCGCCAAAAGCACCGGCATCGAATCGATCAGGGAAGCCGGATCGCTGAACACCTCCGATCTGGTGATTGCCGCATGCCGCCACCTGCTGGATCAGGACGGCTGCGCGGCGCAGGAAATCGACGGGTTGATCGTCGTGACCCAGACGCCCGACTCGTGGGTGCCGGGTGTCGGTTTTCTGGTTCAGCAGGCGCTCGGGCTGCCGCAGCACTGCCTGATCCTGAACGTCTCCGCCGGGTGTTCGGGGTATGTCAGCGCGCTGGTTCAGGCCGGCGCGCTGATCTCGGCCGGTGCCTGCAAAAAGGTATTGCTGTGCACCGGCGATGTGACCACCAAGCTGCTGGACGGGCGCGACCGGCATGTGAAGATGCTGTTCGGCGATGCGGCTTCCGCCACGTTGCTGGAGGCGGGCGAGGGCACGTTCGAATTCCTGTGCGGCGCCGACGGCAGCGGTCGCGAAGCGCTGGAGTCCGACATCGCCTACAGCGGTGAAGGCGACAGTCACACCCGTGCCTCGATCCAGCGTCTGCACATGGACGGGACGGCGGTGATGAACTTTGCGCTGAACCGTGTACCGCAGACCGTCAAGGCCTTGCTCGACGCCACGGGGCTGACTCCGGCGTCGCTGGATCTGCTGGTGCTGCACCAGGCGAACGGGTTCATGCTCAACTACCTGCGCCGCATGATCGGCGTGGCGCCGGAGAAGATGCCGGTCGACATCGACGATGTCGGCAACACCAGCTCCACGTCGATTCCGATTGTCCTGTCCCGCCACAGTGCCGTCGGTACTGCGCAGGCAGAGCATGTCGTGCTGTGCGGGTTTGGCGCCGGTCTGTCCTGGGGCGCGTTGAAGCTCGACCTGCGGCGTACGCTGGCCGTGCCGCCGTGCTACGTGCCTGAAAAAGCTGCGCAAGCGGCACAAGCCGGCGAGCGTCTGGAGGCCTGACAGGCGATCGTTGCCAAGCTTTCGGGGATGCCTGCCGGTATCCTCGAAGGCATTCGGCTCTCGCCATCGAATGACAAGGAAAGCCACGGTATGTCAGGGAAATTCTGCAAAACACTCGGGATTCTGGGCGACAAGAGCGTTGCGCACGGGATCTCGCCGTCGCCGTTTCTTGCGCGATTCAACTTCTACGAAATGCATCAGTCGGGCACGATCGCGGCGCAACCCGATGCCATCATCGCCGCCGTGTGCGCCCTGGACATGCGAGCGGACCGGGTAGCCGATGCCTTGCTGACCCTGCGCGAACTGCCGGCGAAACTCATCAGAATCATCAGCAATCGACCAACGCCTGCGCCTGCGCCGTTCGGTTTTGACGCATTCACCTTGCTGCGGCGCACTGACCACGAAGTGTCCCTCGGGCTGGCGGGGCGTTTCTGGCGCCCGGATCTGGACCCCTGCCATGTGGCCGATGCAGCGGCGTTCATGGCGCTGGACGATCCCCGCGTCGCCAGACTGGTGTTGCGCTTTCAAGTCATCGAGCAGCCGGACGGCTTGCGCACGCTGCGCACCGAAACGTTCGTGTCATGCCCCAACCCTCGGACCCGATGGTTGTTCACACCGTATTGGCTGGTGATCCGCCTGGCCAGCGGCTGGATCCGGCGTCGGACCCTGGCGACGATTCAGCGGCAATTTCAGGTGCAAGCCCGATAGCCGCCGGGAGCGAGGGAAAAGCGAGGCCTGTAATAATTTGCATCAATTGGTTACATTGATAGCCTCAGCGAATCAATTTCCCGCGAGTCTGCCATGGCCATCAACTTCGACCTCAACGACCTGCAAGCCTTTCGCGCCGTGGTCGAGCAGGGCAGTTTCCGCAAGGCCGCCGATACCGTGCGCATCTCGCAACCGGCCCTGAGCCGGCGCATCGAAAAGCTCGAAGACGCCCTCGGCGTGAAGCTGTTTGAACGCACCACACGCAAGGTCAGCCTGACCCAGGCCGGACGCGGCTTCATGCCCAGTGTCGAACGTCTGCTGGACGATCTTGACGTGGCGTTGCTCGGCATCAGTGAAGTCGCCTCGAACCGTCAGGGCCATGTCACCGTCGCCTGTGTACCGTCGGCGGCGTACTACTTCATGCCGCGAGTGGTGGCGCGCTATCACCGGCAGTTCCCGCGCATCAAGGTCAAAGTCCTCGACTCCAGCGCCCACGACGTGCTGACGGCGGTGGTCAACGGCGAAGCGGATTTCGGCTTGAGTTTCATGGGCACCCAGGATGCGGGCGTGGATTTCGAGCCGCTGGTGCAGGAAAGCTATGTGGTCGCCTGTCGCCGTGATCATCCGCTGGCCGGGCGCAGCAGCGTGACCTGGGACGAGTTCTACCGACAGGATTACATCTCGCTGGACAAGACTTCCGGCAACCGCTTTTTGCTCGATCAGGCGCTGGCGAAAGTGGTGCCGCAACGGCCGAGCATCTGCGAAACCCTGCACGTGACGACGATGATCGGTCTGGTGGAGGCGGGACTGGGGGTGGCGGCGGTGCCATTGATGGCGATGCCGGCGGCGGATCATCCGATCCTGACACGGGTGCCGTTGACCGATCCGCAAGTGATGCGCAGCGTCGGCATCATCAAGCGCCGGGGTCGCACCCTGACCCCGGCGGCACTGGAACTGGAGCGGCTGGTGGTGGAAATGAAAATCCAGCCGCCTGACGTCAACGCTTGACCGAATCCAGCCCGGTAGCCTGCACGTCGGCCTGGGCGGCAGGTGCCGCGAGGTAGGCAAGCAACGCCTTGGCTTCCTGCGGATGCTGCGCACCCACCGGAATGCCCGCCGCAAAACGCGTTACCGACTGCACCGACTCCGGAATCTTCGCCACAAAGCTCACCCCCGGCACCGGCAGCAGTTCGCTGACTTGCTGGAAGCCCAGTTGATAGTCGCCGGTAGCGACCACCGAGCCCACCGGGATTTTCGGGATCATCCTGGCCTTCGGTTTCAACTGATCTTCGATGCCCAGTTTTTTGAACAACTGCTGCTCGATGTACACGCCGCTGGCGCTGTCGGAGTAGGCCACCGATTTTGCATCGAGCAGGGTTTTCTTCAGGGCATCGACGTTACTGATGTCCGGTTTCGGCGCACCTTCGCGCACCACCAGGCCGATTCGCGAATCTGCCAGTTCCACCCGCGACGCCGGGTCGACCTTGCCTTGCTTGATCAGATCATCGAGGGCGTAGCCGACCATGATCACCACGTCAGCCTTTTCGCCACGGGCCAGGCGATTGGGGATCGCTTCCGGTGCCTTGCCCATCGACGGGCCGAGTTGGGTGTCCAGGGTGTTGCCGGTGGCGGCGGCGAATTTCGGCCCCAGGATCTTGTAGGCCGCGGTGAAACCGCCGGAGGTCATCACTCGCAGTTCTTCGGCCTGGGCCGTAACGTTGAATGCAAAAGCGGCGAGCAGGGCTGTAACAGTAAACAGTTTTTTCATGGTGATGTTCTCAGGCAGTAACAGGTTGCAGACGACCGCCCGCACGGCGATACAGATAAAGCGTCGCACCCAGTGCGCAGAGCGCGCCGATGCTCATCCAGTAACCCGGCGCAGCCTTGTCGCCGGTGTACTGAATCAGGAAGGTCGACATTGCCGGGGTGAAGCCGCCGAAGATCGCGGTGGCAAGGCTGTAGGCCAACGAGAAACCGGCCACACGAACCTCAACCGGCATGATCTCGGTCAGCGCCGGAATCATTGCGCCGTTGTACAGGCCGTAGATAAACGACAGCCACAACAGCGACAGCAGCATGTGGCTGAAGCTCGGCGCCTGCACCAGATACGACAGCGCCGGATACGTGGTGGCCAGGGCCAGCAGCGACATGGCGATCAGCACCGGACGCCGCCCGACACGATCGGACAGCGCGCCGCCAATCGGCAGCCAGAAAAAGTTGGAGACGCCCACCAGCAGAGTCACCAGCAACGCATCGGATGTACTCAGGTGCAGCACGGTCTTGCCGAAGGTCGGCGCGTAAACCGTGATCAGGTAGAACGCGGTGGTGGTCAGGGCAACCATCAACATCCCGCCCAGCACCACGCCCCAGTTCTGGCCGAGGGTGCGGAACACTTCTTTCATGCTCGGGCGATGTTTGCGGGCGGCGAACTCTTCGGTCTCTGCCAGTTTGCGCCTCAGGATGAAGATGAACGGCACGATCATGCAGCCGACGAAGAACGGAATCCGCCAGCCCCAATCGGCGACAGCTTGCGGCGCCATCCATTGGTTCAAGCCATAACCCAGCGCCGCGGCGACGACGATTGCCACCTGCTGGCTGGCCGACTGCCAGGCGGTGAAAAAGCCTTTGCGACCGGGTGTGGCGATCTCCGAGAGATACACCGAAACCCCGCCCAGTTCCGCACCGGCAGAGAAGCCTTGCAGCAAACGGCCGATCAACACCAGCGCCGGGGCAAACAGGCCGATGGTTTCGTATCCGGGCACCAGCACGATCAGGATCGTGCCGCTGGCCATGATCGACAGGGTCACGATCAGACCTTTGCGACGACCCACGTCGTCGATGTACGCGCCGAGCACAATGGCTCCCAACGGACGCATCAAAAAGCCTGCGCCGAACACCGCGAACGTCATCATCAGAGAAGCGAACTCGCTGCTCGCCGGAAAGAACACCGCCGCGATCTGCGTGGCGTAGAAGCCGAACAGAAAGAAATCGAACTGTTCGAGGAAGTTGCCCGAGGTGACCCGGAAAATGGCGCCGGCCCGCGAGCCGCCGTGTGGGATTGAGGCTGTCATAGAAAAATACTCCACCGCTTTTATGACGTGCGCGACGGGGAGGCGGCGCACGGTTCTTATTGGGGCGGATAGTGGCGCGCAGGGATCGATTTGTTAATTGCATTGTTGGCATGGATTGATGCGCGGGGTGGATCAATGACGGCTTGTGAGAGCTGGCTTGCCAGCGATAGCGGCCTGATCGACGACTACAATCTCCCCGGCCAGTGCGCGCAAAAAACAAGGAATGATTCCAGAACCCCGCAGTCGGAGTTCAGGTATCACATATCTGAAGGAGGTTCACCGATGAACAACAAAACCCTGATCGCCAGCCTGGCCCTTGTCGCCGGCTTCGCCGGGATCAGCCCGCTCGTTCAAGCGGCGCAACCCTCGACCGACACCGTCGAGCGCTCGCCGACCGACGGCCGCGAACTGAAGGTCAACGACCGCGCCCCGGACGTCTATCAGCGCAGCGAAAAAGCCATCAAGAACTGGAAACAGAAAGGCCTCAAGCAACCCGATCCTCAGGCGCAGTGGGTGCAGATGAATGACAAGTACGTGATGGTGAAGATTACCAACGGGACGATTGTGGATATCAAGCCGGTGGAGCGTTAACGCTCACATTCCAAATCCCGTAGCAGGCACGCGCACCGGGCTTTCGCCACCCAACCGATACTGATTGTTCCCGCTGCGCTTGGCCTCGTACATCGCCAGATCCGCAATGTGCAGCAGCCGGTCCATGGTTGGCGCATGGTCGGGGAACACGGCGACGCCGAGGCTGGTGCCGATGTGGCGTTGGTCGCTGCCGATGGTGATCGGCGGGGACAGTTCGATGAAGATTTTCTGGCAGATGCTGCGCGCTTCGTCCTGAAGGTTCAGGCCAGGGGCCAGGCCTTGGAGGACGACCACGAATTCGTCGCCGCCGATCCGGGCGACGGTGTCGCTGACCCGCAGGATGCGTTTCAGCCGGGTAGCGGTGGTGATCAGGACGCGGTCGCCGGCGGCGTGGCCGTAGCGGTCGTTGATACTTTTGAAGCCATTGAGATCAACAAATACCAGTGCCACCCGCGTCTCGGTGGCGCGGGCATTTTCCAGCGCTTGCGAGAGGCGTTCTTCGAGTACCAGCCGATTCGGCAAACCGGTCAGCGGGTCAAAGTGCGCCAGGTGCTGAAGGTAACTGGCCGAGGCCTTTTCTTCGGTGATATCGCGCACCACGCCCATCATCTTGATCATCGCGTCATGATCGTTCTTCACCACGTTGCCGGTTTCTCGCAGCCAGCGAATCGTACCGTCGGGCCAGACCACGCGGTATTCCTCATCGTGGTTTTCGCCGGTTTCCAGGCAACGTAATTCCCCGGCGCGCACCTTGGCCCGGTCGTCCGGGTGGACGCAGGAACAGAACAGGGCGTAGGAGGGCGTCACTTCGCCGATCTTGAACCCGAACATGCCGAAGATTGCGTCGGACCAATAGAGTCGATCCGTGTCGACTTCCCAATCCCAGGTACCGATCCGGGCAAAATACTGGCTGCGCTTGAAGCGTTCGGCATCGCCATCCTGGTGGATGTTCTGACCTTCGGCAGCGCGGGTGAGCAGTTCGCGGTATTCGGCAAGCTGCCGGCGCAGGGCGCGCTCGCGACGAATCAACACGGCGATCACGACCATCAGCACAACGACAACGGCAAAGCCGATCCAGAGTTGAGTCATTCAAACATCGCTGACATGGCGTATCGATTCGGGATGGGTGGCGGGTGGCCATCATCCATCACGGCCAACACGGGGTCAAACGGTTGCCAAGGGCCGGCATTTCTGGGAAAACGGCGGCCAGCGCAACAATAGAGTGAAAGTCATGAATGATGAACTGCAGATAATCGATCTTCAGCCCGGCGACGGAAAAGCCGCCGTCAAAGGCGCATTGATCACCACCCAATACACCGGTTGGCTGGAAGACGGCACCGAGTTCGATTCGTCCTGGAGCCGGGGCAAACCGTTCCAGTGCGTGATCGGCACGGGCCGGGTGATCAAGGGGTGGGACCAGGGGATCATGGGCATGCAGGTCGGTGGTAAACGCAAACTGCTGGTGCCGGCGCATCTGGGTTATGGCGAGCGGACGATGGGCAAGATCCCGTCGAATTCGAATCTGGTGTTTGAAATTGAGTTGCTGGAAGTGTTGACGCGGGAGGATTGATTGCCCGTTTCACTGCTGAGGTCATAAAACCCGCTGATTCCCTTCACGGAGCCAGCGGGTTTTTTCTTGTCTTTTTACCTGAGGCGTTACGCAGCCATCGCCATCTCATCCAGCGTTGCGGCAACCGTGCTGGTCAGGCTCGGAAATCTGCGCTGTACGCTTTGAAGTGCCGGCAGGATTCGATCCCGGTCCAGATTGCCATGATCGCGGGCGAGCTGGACCAGGGCCTCGAGGGCGGCAGTGACGATGGATTTTCTTTCGCTCTCGAGCAGGAGCAGGCAGGCCTTTTGCGCCCATTGGCTGTCTCGCTCGTTGAGGCCGATGGAGATCAGGGCGGCGACGACGTGTGCATCGGATTTGCTTTCCATGGGTGTTCCTCAGGTCGTGGCATCGAGTGTGTCCAGCGCCCGGGTCACGGCCAGTTCGCCGAACATCACCACTTGGGCGATGCCCAGGACGGTACTGCGGTAGGGCGGGTCCAGCAGCGCGGCGAAGTCGCTGAGCATCACGCTGGCCGAGGTCATTGATTCGCAGGCGTGGGCCAACAGGGCATGCTGATCGATGTGGGGGGCAACGAGGAACATGCGGTCGGGACAGTGTTTTTTCGGGGCGGTGGGTTTCAGGTAATGGTCGAGGGCGCGCTCGGCGTCTTCGTGGAGTTTTTTTGGATCGCTGGAAGAGTAGGGCGAAGTCGGGTCGGAATCGTCGGGTGTGCTTTTTTCGGGTGGATCGGGTACGTATTTGAACATTCGGGAAAGCCTCAAAGTGATGCCGACACCACCTCGCGACTAAACGAATAGGTGGCAGCTGTACGCAGGTTAGTCGACCGGCGACTTCCCAAAACCGGCGCACCCAAGGGTGCCCTGCACACAGCCGCCATAAAGTGCAGATGAAGGTCACCTGACTGTCTGGAGCACATGTAAAGTTTTGAGAAATCATCGAGCGACTAAACCCGTTCACTGACCATTCAGTGATGCGAATCAAGTTACCGACGCCCCCAAAACCGCACAAGCCGGCGGATTCTGGCGCAGTTGTAGGCAAAGGCGCAAGGCAATGTAGCCTCGCGGATGGCGGCAAATGATGCGTCATTTTTCAGTCCGCCTTCGCGAGCAGGCTCGCTCCCACGGGGGTTCTGCGTCGGCTTGTCAGCTGTGCCGGCTCGCGAATTTCTGCTTTGTGATACCAAATGTCAGATAAGCCAATTCAAACTTGATTTATATCGGTTTTGATATAGCCTGCAAGGCACACAGCAAAAGGAAACAGGTTGAACCATGACGGATCATCAAAACTCTTCCCAGCGTTTCGCAAGCGTCTGGGATGCACTGGAAGACACGCCGCAGGAAGCGGCCAACATGCGCCTGCGGGCCAAAGTGATGCGCACGCTTTGCGAAACAATCCGTACCTGGGAGCTTCCGCAGAAGGAAGCGGCCAAGCGACTCGGCATCACTCAGCCGCGCCTGAACGATGTACTCAACGGCAAAATCGACAAGTTCTCTCTGGACGCGCTGGTCAATCTGTCGGCTGCCGCACAACTGAACGTAGACCTCTGTTTCACGGCGGCCCCACCGCTGCAATGGGCCTGACAGACGAGGGCTGCCCACGGCCCTGTATCTGAAGAGCCTCTCGGAGGCGGCACTACCTCAGGTGTCACCTCAATTTTCCCGCATCCGGATCTCAAGCCACGACGAGCGGTCGAAAACGGACCTTGCCTCTTTCGATTGGAACGGAGACCATGCTCGCCAGATAGGGGTAGGGGGTATAGGTATGTCGCATACACACGAACACAAAGGCGAGTTGCTCAATCGGGTCCGGCGCATTGCCGGGCAGGTTCAGGCGGTTGAACGGGCCCTGGAGTCCGAGGCCGATTGTGCCAAGACGTTGCATTTGATGGCGGCGATTCGCGGTGCGGTCAACGGGCTGATGGAGCAGTTCATCGAGGCCCACGCCCGCGAGCACGTTGCCCATCCCGATCTCAGCGACGAAGCCCGCGCCCAGGGCGTGGAAGAGTTGCTGCAGGCCATTCGCCGATATTCCAAGTGAGCACCGAGATCATGACACTCAAGGTTGATGATTTTTCCCACGACCACCAGTTTCTCGGTGCGTCCCACGACGACAACGCCCGCCGCACCCTGTGGGTAGTGGTACTCACGTTCGTGATGATGATCGGCGAGATTGCCGCCGGTTATCTCACAGGCTCCATGGCGCTGTTGGCTGACGGTTTCCACATGGCGACCCATGCCGGCGCCTTGGGCATCGCAGCGGCGGCCTACAGTTTTGCCCGGCGCAACGCCAACAACCGTCGGTTCAGTTTCGGCACTGGCAAGGTCGGCGATCTGGCGGGGTTCGCCTCGGCCATGGTGTTGGGGCTGGTGTCGCTGGGCATTGCCGGGGAATCGGTTTTCCGTCTGTTCGAACCTACCCGCGTGGCGTTCGGCGAAGCGACCCTGATTGCCGTGGTCGGCCTGGGCGTCAACTTGCTCAGCGCCTTTCTGCTGGCCGGCCACCACGGTCATCATGACCACGGACACGGCCATAGCCACGATCATGGTCATCACCACCATCACGACAACAACCTGCGTTCAGCCTACGTTCACGTATTGGCTGACGCGCTGACGTCGGTGCTGGCAATTGCGGCGCTGCTTGCCGGCCGCTATCTGGGCTGGGTGTGGATGGACCCGGTGATGGGCATCGTCGGCTCCATCGTCATCGCCAAATGGGCCTGGAACCTCATGCGCGACAGCGCTGCCGTGCTGCTCGACGCCACCGATGAACCGGTAGCCGAGGAGATTCGCGAATTGCTGGAAACCTCCGACGACGTGCGCATCAGCGACCTGCACGTCTGGCAGGTCGGCCCGCAGGCACGGGCGGCGATTGTCAGTGTGGTGGCGGCTGCCGGCGTCACGGCAGAGGCGATTCGCGAGCGACTGGCGCCGGTGCATGAGCTGTCGCACCTGACCATCGAGTTGCGCAGCGCTTAAGTCATTTTTCGCTGAACAGTGGAATCCGACCATTGAGGGAAGGGCGGTAATGCCAGGTGAATCGGCTCAGGTCGATGTCATGGGCGAGGATTTCACCGACGGTGGCGCTGGCAATCGTCATCGCCAACCTTTGCCCCGGGCATTGATGACGACCGCTGCCGAACGTGAAGCTGCGGCGGTTCGGGCGATCCGGCAGAAATTGATCCGGGTTTTCATTCAGTGCCGGGTCGCGATTGGCCGAGGCGAGTAACACCAGAATCACCTCACCTGCTTCAAGTCGGACGCCGTCGATTTCGCAGGTGTTCGCGACAAAACGGCGGGTGTTCTGCACCGACGGATCGAAGCGCTGGACTTCGGCCAGCAGCGAATCGACTGACACGTTGCGTAGTTCCGGCTGACGCTGCAACGCCACCAACGCATTGCCGATCAAGCCGGCGCTGGCTTCGAATGTCTGCGAACAGAGACCGATGAGGTTGGCGATCAGCACGTCCTCTTTGCCTGAAAAGCGCTGTTGAATGTTGGCGAGAAACGGGTTCGGGTTTGCCAGTAATTCAATGAAGTCACCGTGCAATTGCTCCGCCGCCCGATGGGCTGCGGCCAGTTGCAGGTCATTGCTCAGCGGTGACAGGCACGCTGCAAAATCGGCGGTCAGCTCACTGATTGCCCGCGCTTGCGCCGGGGAGAATCCGAGCAACGCTGCAACCACGCACACCGGGCCGCGAAACATTGCCTTATATAAGCCGTCGGCATCGTCAGTCACCAGCCGAGCGGCGACCAGCGCCTGGACATCGTCGTCATTGATCATCCCCAGCGTCGGCTCAATGGCCGAACGCGGGCACCGCTGAGCTTCGCCATCATTCATGCGCATCAACTGGCCGAACACCTTGCCCGCCATGCCATCGGCGATGGCTTTGGGCACCGGCTCCTGCGCCGGACGCACCCGGCAATCCGGATTCGCCAGGACGGCGCAAACTGCCCGTGCACTGCTGGCCACCCACAGTTTCAGTCCGTGATGAAAGATGAGACCGCCTTCAGAGCGCAGTTTTGCGTAGTAAAAATAAGGATCGGCGTGAGTCGCAGCGATGATCGGGTCCATGGATCGCAACCTTGTCGGTGGGGAAAGTGTTGCTACTATCTCCAGTCCTTGAGGGCGATGATTCGTCCGGGAGCGAAATATGCACGCAGAACATCCAGACATCGGCGTCTCGCAGGTGGCGGCCGCCATCGCGGAGCCGGCGCGAACCAAAATGCTGTGTGCGCTGATGGACGGCCACGCCCGTACCGCCACGGAGCTGGCGACCCTCGCCGACGTCAGCGCTTCGACCGCCAGCGCACACCTGGCCAAACTCAAGGACCTGGCGCTGGTGCGCCTGCATGTGCAGGGCCGCCACCGTTATTACAGCCTCGCCGACAAGCGTGTGGCCCAGGCGCTGGAAGCGCTGATGGTGATCGGCCAGAACCCTGCGCCGACCTTCAAACCCCACACACCGGATCGCCTGCAATTCGCCCGCACTTGTTACGACCACATGGCCGGGACGTTGGCGGTGTTGCTGCATGACCGGATGCTGGAAGGCGGATGGCTGGTGGAAGCCGATGAACAGACGTATCGCTTGAGCGAAAGCGGGGAGGCGCTGTTCCAAGGGCTGGGAGTCAAGGTCAGGGATCTTTCGACGCTACGCCGACGGTTTGCCTGCGCGTGCCTGGACTGGAGCATGCGCCGGCCACATTTGGGCGGATCGCTCGGGGCAGCGTTATTGCAGGTTGCGTTGAAACGCAAATGGGTGACACAGGATCTGGACAGCCGGGCGCTGGCGTTGACGGTGGCGGGGCGCAAGGAAATGGCGGCGCGATTCGGGGTGCAATGGCCCGAGGCGACGCAGCCTGTCCCGGTGCGTAAATCCTCGACCATCGCAGCTGGCAGCCGACTGTAACAAGACTGACTGACGAAGGGTCGTTTCACGGCTTGTGGCCTGTGGATGGACTCTATACTGTATATGCGAACAGTATAGAGTCCATGCCATGCAACTCATCGACAAACTCAGCATCCTCGCCGACGCCGCCAAATATGACGCTTCCTGCGCCAGCAGTGGCGCGCCCAAGCGTAGCTCCGAAGGCAAGAACGGTCTGGGCTCCACCAACGGCATGGGCATCTGTCACAGCTACACGCCGGACGGGCGTTGCGTGTCGTTGCTCAAGATTCTGCTGACCAATTTCTGTCTCTACGATTGCCAGTATTGCGTCAACCGGCGTTCCAGCGACGTTCCACGTGCGCGTTTCACGCCGGAGGAAGTGGTGACGCTGACCCTGGATTTCTACCGGCGCAATTGCGTCAGCGGGTTGTTCCTCAGCTCTGGCATCATCCGTTCGGCGGACTACACGATGGAGCAGTTGGTGCGTGTCGCGAAGCTGCTGCGTGAGGAGCATGAGTTTCGAGGCTACATCCATCTCAAGACCATCCCCGAAGCGGATCCCGCGCTGATCGAAGAAGCCGGGTGTTATGCCGACCGCTTGAGCGTCAACATTGAATTGCCCACCGATACCAGCCTGCAAACCCTGGCGCCGGAGAAACACATCGGCTCGATCAGGCAGGCGATGAACACGATCCACACCGGCCTACAGACTGTGTTGAACGAACCTCGCGCACCCAAATTCGCCCCAGCCGGGCAGAGCACACAGATGATTGTCGGTGCCGATGACACCGACGACAGCACCATCCTGCATAGCGCTCAAGCGTTGTATGGCAACTTCCGTTTGCGCCGTGTGTACTACTCCGCTTTCAGCCCGATTCCCGACAGCCCGAAAAGCGTACCGTTGGCCGCGCCGCCGCTGATGCGCGAGCACCGTTTGTATCAGGCTGACTTCCTGTTGCGCAGTTATGGCTACAGCGCCGGTGAATTGCTCAAGGGACCGGGCAATCTGGCGCTGGACATCGACCCGAAACTGGCCTGGGCGCTGCAGAACCGTGAAGTGTTTCCGCTGGATCTCAACCGCGCCGAACCGGCGTTGATTTCGCGTATTCCCGGCATCGGCCTGCGTACCACCGAACGTCTGGTGGAGCTGCGTCGGCAGCGGCGTATCCGCTATGAAGACGTGGCCCGAATGCGCTGTGTGCTGGCCAAGGCCAAGCCGTTCATCATCACCAGCGATTACCACCCGCAACAGGCGGAGGTCTCCAGCCAGATGCTCTATCAGCAGTTGCGCGACCGGCCGATGCCGCAGCAGATGGGGTTGTGGGGATGATCAATCTCGACTGTGACGATCTGTTCGACGTCTGGCGCCAACAGGCCCGCTGGCTGCTCAGCCATGAAATCGATCCGAGTCTGGTGAGCTGGGCGTCGGAGGGGGTGAGTGATCTGTTTGCCAGTGACGTGTCGGTGCCGGAAGGACAGGGGCCGTTTCAGGCGCGGATTCCCCGTGCGTTGCTCGACACGCTGGAACAAGCGTCACGCTACCGTGGTGATCAGCGCTGGAGCCTGTTGTACGAGGTGCTGTGGCGAGTCAGCCACGGCGATCGCACGGCAATGATGGCCGGCGACCAACTGGGCAGCGAGTTGCAGCGGCGGATCAAGCAGGTGCAACGCGAAGCCCATCATCTGCATGCGTTCGTGCGTTTCATCGAGCGCCCATCGGACCTGCCGGGCCCGCAATACGTGGCGTGGCACGAACCGGCCCACGACATCCTGCGTAGCGCCAGCGAACACTTCATCGGGCGCATGGGGCGACATCGCTGGTTGATAGCTACGCCGCGTGATGGCGTTTATTACGATGGCGAACAATTGATCCATCAGCGCCAGTGCCCGCTGCAATGGCAACAACTGGCACAGAACGTCGACGATCCACGCGGTGATTTATGGCTGGCTTACTACAGCCATATCTTCAACCCGGCGCGGCTGAACGAAAAGGTCATGCAGGGGCATTTGCCCCTGCGCTTCTGGAAGAATCTGCCTGAGGGGGAATTGATCCCTGGTCTGATTACCCAGGCGCGGACGGGCAAGCAGCAGAACGGGCAGGCCGGTGGAATGACCGGGCGCAGCGGCAAACGTATCGCGTTGAAACAGGTGGAGCCTCCGCCCTCCGTTCAGCGCGTTGCCGAAGCCATGAGCAAACCAAAACCGGCGAAGGTCACCCCCGAGACCTTTGCCGCCAGCCAGGAACCTTTCGGGCTCGACAGCCAGCCTTTGGCAGCATTGGCGAGCAGCGCATAACTGCCGTGCACCAACATCACCAGCACGGCGTAAGAGGCCACCAGTTTGAAAAATTGCGGAAGGAAAGCCTGTGCGGTGTCGATGAACTGCGGGAACACCGCCAGAAAGAAGAAGATGGCTTTGGGGTTGAGAAATTGCAGGGACGCAGCTTCCAGAAAACGGTAACTCGCGCGAGAAGGGCGAACGTGTTGCAGGGTACGGAAACGATCTGAACGCCAGCTCTTGAAACCCAGGTACAACAAGTAAGCGGCGCCGGCGTATTTCAGTACGGTAAAAGCCGTTGCCGATGCGCTGAGGATCAGACCGACACTGGTTGCACTAAGGGCAGCGACCACGAACGCCCCCGAGGCAATCCCCAGAATCCCCGGTACTGCACCGGTCCAGCCCAGACGCACGGCGTTGGACAGGGTCAGTACCACACCCGGGCCCGGGCTCAAAATGGTCAGGGTGGCGAAGAGAACAAAGAGTCCGTAACTGTGCATGTCTGGTTCCATCGGGGCGCGGGGGCGGGCGTGCAGTCAGGTTGGCGTGACGACGAGCCTGTGACAAACGCTTTAAATGCGGCGTATGTGTGACTAAATTAGACCCATGAATAAATCACTCCCGCCGCTCAATGCGGTTCGTGCCTTTGCGGTCGCCGCCCGTCACCAGAGTTTCACGCTGGCAGCCGAAGAGCTGCACGTGAGTCATAGTGCCATCAGCCGGCACATCAAATTGCTGGAGGAACATCTGGGTGTGTTGCTGTTCGAGCGGCGTATCCGGCAATCGCTGCTGACGCCTGCCGGCCAACGCTTTTATCAGCAAGTCAGCGCCGGACTTGCGCAGATCGCCGACGCGGCTGCCGGGTTGCGTCAGCAGGCGGCGCGACCGACAGTGACCATCAACACCCGACCGTCGTTTGCCCAGTTATGGCTGATGCCCCGGCTGGATGCCTTCAAGGCAGAGCATCCGGACATCGAACCGCAGGTGGTCACCCAGACACGGTCGCCGGATCCAGCACAGGACAGTTTCGACATTGTCATCCGTCGTGGCCGCGACGACTGGGCGCCAACCATCGAGTCACACCCGTTGTTTGACGATGAATTGTTGATGGTGGCGGCGCCTGCGCTGCTTGAGCGGATACCGCTGGCAGACCTTGCCGATCTGGGCCGGCACACTCTGCTGACTGTCAGGGCGCGACGCGAAGACTGGCATCACTGGGCGCTGCGTTTTGGTCAGCCTCAGAGTGCAAGCCAGGCGATTCGCCAGTTCGATTACATGCATCGAGTGCTGGAAGCTGCCGTGGCGGGCGAGGGTATCGCGTTGTGTCCGACCACGTTGCTGGGCACACATCTGTCGAGTGGTCGGCTGGTCTGTCCGTCACCCGATCTGCGGATGCCGCTGCCACGTTATTACTACGGTGTTGCGCCGCAGGCCTCTGCCTCGGCTCAGACATTTGTGGCGTGGCTGCAAAAACAGACCCCATGAAAAAGCCCCCATCGAGTGATCGATGGGGGCTTTTGTGCATCTGGCCGTCAGATCAAACCTTGACGATCCAGCCGGCTGGCGCTTCGATGTCGCCGGTCTGTACGCCGGTCAGCTCCTTGTAGAGCTTCTGGGTCACAGGGCCGACTTCGGTTTCGCTGTGGAACACGTGCAGGTTGCCGTTGTAGCTGATGCCACCGATCGGGGTGATCACCGCAGCGGTACCGCAGGCGCCGGCTTCCTTGAAGTCCGACAGTTTGTCGATGAACACGTCGCCTTCGACCACTTCCAGGCCCAGACGGGATTTGGCCAGTTCGATCAGCGACAGACGGGTGATGCCAGGCAGTACCGATGGCGAGTTCGGGGTGACGAACTTGTCATCGTGGGTGATCCCGAAGAAGTTGGCCGAACCGACTTCCTCGATCTTCTTGTGGGTCAGCGGATCCAGGTAGATGGCGTCAGCGAAGTGCGCTTTCTTGGCCTGGGAGCCCGGCATCAGGCTGGCGGCGTAGTTGCCACCGACCTTGGCGGCACCGGTGCCTTGTGGCGCGGCGCGGTCGAAGGTGGAGATCTGGAAGTTGTGCGGGGTCAGGCCGCCCTTGAAGTAGGCGCCGACCGGGATCGCGAACACCGAGAAGATGAACTCCGGCGCGGTGCGCACGCCGATGTTGTCACCCACGCCGATCACGAACGGACGCAGGTACAGCGCGCCACCGGTGCCGTAAGGCGGGATGAAGCGCTCGTTGGCGCGAACCACTTGCTTGCACGCTTCGATGAACTGCTCGGTGGACACATGCGGCATCAGCAGGCGGGCGCAGCTGCGTTGCATGCGGGCGGCGTTCTGGTCCGGACGGAACAGGTTGATCGAGCCGTCCTTGCAACGATAGGCCTTCAGGCCTTCGAAGCATTGCTGGCCATAGTGAAGGGCCGTGGAGCCTTCGCTGATGTGCAGCACGTTGTCTTCGGTCAGGGTGCCTTTGTCCCACTCGCCGTTGCGAAAGTACGACAGATAGCGTTTGTCGGTCTTGATGTAATCAAAACCCAGCTTGTCCCAATTGATGCTTTCGTTACCCATGACACCCTCTATCACTTAACAACCGCCGAAGCGGTTCAAGGCTTCTGACGTTTTTTTGGATGGGCACAACAATACTTCATTCTTGAGCGGTTTCGCAGCCCGGACTATCGGATGACAGACAGATAGTTCGTGTTGACCCTCAAGAATTCGCGAGCAGGCTCGCTCTCACAGTTGGAATGCATTCCCCTGTGGGAGCGAGCCTGCTCGCGAAGTGGCCATCACAGCCACCCTCAATAACTCTGAATCACAGGTGCAGCGCATGCCCGAGGGCACGCAGCGCCGCTTCCTGCACCGCTTCACCCAGGGTCGGATGCGCATGGATGGTGCCGCCGATGTCTTCCAGTCGCGCGCCCATTTCCAGGCTTTGTGCGAACGCGGTCGACAGCTCCGAGACCCCGACACCGACCGCTTGCCAGCCAACGATCACATGATTGTCCCGACGGGCGACCACCCGCACGAAGCCGCTTTTCGATTCCAGGGTCATCGCCCGACCATTGGCGGCGAACGGGAAGTTCGACACGATGCAATCGAGCCCCACCGCCCTGGCTTCGTCCGGGGTCTGACCGACTACTACCAGTTCCGGGTCGGTGAAGCACACGGCGGCGATGGCGGTCGGGTTGAACTCGCGGTGCTTGCCGCTGATCAGCTCGGCGACCATCTCGCCCTGGGCCATGGCACGGTGGGCCAGCATCGGCTCGCCGCTCAGGTCACCGATGGCGTAAACGTTGCGCATGCTGGTCTGGCAGCGACTGTCGATCTTGATCGCCGAGCCGTTCATCTCGAGGTTCAGCGCTTCGAGGTTCCAGCCTTGGGTATTGGGTTTGCGACCGACGGCCACCAGCACCTGATCGGTCTCCAGGTTCAGGGTGTCGCCGTTTGGATCGCGCACCTGCAACTTGCCGTCGAAACCCAGCACGCTGTGCTTCAGGTAGAGCTTCACGCCCAGTTGCTTCAGCGCGTCGTGCACCGGTTGGGTCAGTTCGGCGTCGTAGGCCGGCAGGATCCGGTCCTGTGCTTCGACCACGCTGACCTCGGCGCCGAGCTTGCGATAGGTAATGCCCAGTTCCAAGCCGATGTAGCCGCCGCCGACCACGATCAGGCGCTTCGGAACCGACTTCGGTGCCAGTGCTTCGGTGGACGAAATGATCGGCCCACCGATCGGCAGGATCGGCAGGTTGACGCTTTTCGAACCGGTGGCCAGCACCAGGTGTTCACACTGGATGCGCGTGTCGCCGACTTCCACGGTCTTGCCGTCGATGACCCTGGCCCAGCCGTTGATGACCTGAACCTTGTTCTTCTTCAGCAGTGCGGCGACGCCAGTGGTCAGGCGATCGACGATGCCGTCCTTCCACTCGACGCTCTTGGTGATGTCGAGGGTCGGCGCCGAAACGCTGATGCCCAGTGCCGAATGCTGATTGTGATGTTGAGTCTGGTGAAACTGCTCGGCCACATGGATCAGCGCTTTCGACGGAATGCAGCCGATGTTCAGGCAAGTGCCGCCCAGTGAATCGCCCTCGACCAGAATGGTCGAAATGCCCAGTTGGCCGGCACGAATGGCGGTCACGTAACCACCGGGGCCACCGCCGATGATCAGCAGCGTGGTGTTCAGAGTTTGCATGCCATTACTCCACAAACAGGGTCGCGGGTTGTTCGAGCAGGCCACGAATGGCCTGGATGAAGAGCGCCGCGTCCATGCCGTCGACCACGCGGTGATCGAAGGAGCTGGAGAGGTTCATCATCTTGCGGATCACCACCTGGCCTTTGATGACCATCGGCCGTTCGACGATTTTGTTCACGCCGACAATGGCCACTTCCGGCAGGTTTAACACCGGGGTGCTGACAATGCCTCCAAGAGCACCGAGGCTGGTCAGGGTGATGGTCGAGCCGGACAGTTCATCACGACTGGCCTTGCCATTGCGGGCGGCAGTGGCGAGGCGGGAGATTTCCGCCGCGCTGTCCCACAGGCTGCGCGCTTCGGCGTGGCGCACCACCGGCACCATCAGGCCGACGTCGCTTTGGGTGGCGACGCCGACATGTACGGCACCCAGGCGGGTGATGACCTGGGCCTCGTCGTCGTAGCGGGCGTTCATCTGCGGGAAGTCGCGCAGGGCGACGACCAGCGCACGCATGAGGAACGGCAGCAAGGTCAGCTTGCCGCGGCTGGCGCCGTGTTTTTCGTTCAGATGGGCACGCAGTTCTTCAATTGCGGTGACGTCGATTTCCTCGACATAACTGAAGTGCGCGGCACGCTGGGTGGCTTCCTGCATGCGCTGGGCGATCTTGCGACGCATGCCGATGACCTGGATCTGTTCTTCATCGTGACGCTGGGCGTACGCGGCGACCGGCGCCGAAGCGTTGGATTGACCTTGTGCCAGATAAGCCTCGAGGTCTTCATGCAATACGCGACCGGCCGGCCCGGAGCCGCGCACCAGACGCAATTGAATGCCCAGATCCAGCGCATGCTTGCGCACGGCCGGGGAGGCCAGCGGACGCTCGTTGGCTTCGCGGGCGACCATCGGCCCCTGGCAAACCGCAGCTGCACGCGGCGCGGCGGGTTTGCTTTCAACGACGGCTTCCACCTTGGGCGCGACGGGTGTTTCTTTCGCCGCAACAGGCGCCGGTTTATCGGACTCCTTCAGATTGCCTGCGCCTTCGACTTCGATGCTGATCAGCACACTGCCGACGGCCATCACTTCGCCTGGCTGACCGCCGAGCGCGATGACTTTACCGTGCACCGGCGACGGGATGTCGACCATTGCCTTGTCGGTCATCACATCCGCCAGCACTTGGTCTTCAACGACCAGATCGCCGACCTTGACGTGCCACTGCGACAGTTCTACTTCTGCGATGCCTTCGCCGATGTCCGGCATCTTGATAACGTGCGTGCCCATTCAGACCTCCATGACCCGTTTCAGCGCCGCGCCCACGCGGGACGGCCCAGGGAAATACGCCCACTCCTGCGCATGCGGGTAGGGGGTGTCCCAACCGGTGACGCGCTCGATCGGCGCTTCCAGGTGATGGAAGCAATGCTCTTGCACCAGCGACACCAGTTCGGCGCCGAAACCGCAGGTGCGGGTGGCTTCGTGAACCACGACGCAGCGGCCGGTTTTCTTCACGGATTTGACGATGGTGTCCAAGTCCAGCGGCCACAGGCTGCGCAGGTCGATGACTTCAGCGTCCACACCGCTTTCTTCGGCAGCGACTTGCGACACGTACACGGTGGTGCCGTAGGTCAGCACGGTCACGTCCTTGCCCGGACGGGCGATGGCGGCAACGTCCAGCGGCACGGTGTAGTAGCCGTCAGGCACCTGTGCGGCCGGGTGTTTCGACCACGGGGTAACCGGACGTTCGTGGTGGCCGTCGAACGGGCCGTTGTACAGACGCTTCGGCTCCAGGAAGATCACCGGATCATCGTTTTCGATGGAGGCGATCAACAGGCCCTTGGCGTCATACGGGTTGGACGGCATGACGGTGCGCAGGCCGCAGACCTGGGTGAACAGGGCTTCGATACTCTGACTGTGCGTCTGACCGCCGTAGATGCCGCCACCGCAAGGCATGCGCAGGGTCAGCGGGGCGGTGAACTCGCCGGCGGAGCGATAACGCAGGCGTGCCGCCTCGGAAATGATCTGGTCATAGGCCGGGTAGACGTAGTCGGCAAACTGGATTTCCACCACCGGACGCAGACCGTAGGCGCCCATGCCCACGGCGGTCCCGACGATGCCACTCTCGGAGATCGGTGCGTCGAACACCCGCGAGGTGCCGTACTTGGCCTGCAGACCTTCGGTGCAGCGGAATACGCCGCCGAAGTAGCCGACGTCCTGGCCGAATACCACCACATTGTCGTCACGCTCAAGCATCACATCCATGGCCGAGCGCAGGGCCTGGATCATGGTCATGGTGGTCGTGGTCATGGCGGTTTCCAACTGAATATTGTTGTTGTGGTCGTTCATGTCAGATCCCCAACTGCTGACGCTGGCGCTTCAAATGCTCCGGCATCTCTTTGTAGACGTCTTCGAACATGGTCGCGGCGCTTGGAATCTGGCCGCCGGCAAGGGTGCCGTATTGTTCGGCCTGCTTCTGCGCAGCGATCACTTCGGCTTCGAGCTCGGCGCTGACGGCTGCGTGCTCTTCCTCGGACCAGTGGCCGACCTTGATCAGGTGCTGTTTCAGGCGGGCAATCGGATCACCCAGCGGGAAGTGGCTCCAGTCGTCGGCAGGACGGTATTTGGACGGATCGTCTGAGGTCGAGTGTGGGCCGGCGCGGTAGGTGACCCATTCGATCATGGTCGGGCCGAGGCCGCGGCGGGCGCGTTCGGCAGCCCAGGCGGAGGCGGCGTAGACCGCGTAGAAATCGTTGCCGTCTACCCGCAGGGAGGCAATGCCGCAACCGACGCCGCGTCCGGCGAAGGTGGTGGCTTCACCGCCGGCGATGGCCTGGAAGGTCGAGATCGCCCACTGGTTGTTGACCACGTTGAGGATCACCGGCGCACGGTAGACGTGAGCGAAGGTGAGGGCTGTGTGGAAGTCCGATTCGGCGGTGGCGCCGTCACCGATCCAGGCCGAGGCGATTTTGGTGTCGCCCTTGATCGCCGAAGCCATGCCCCAGCCCACACCCTGAACGAATTGAGTGGCGAGGTTGCCGGAAATGGTGAAGAAACCGGCGTCCTTGACCGAGTACATGATTGGCAATTGACGTCCCTTGAGCGGATCGCGCTCGTTGGACAGCAACTGACAGATCAGGTCGACCAGCGGTACGTCACGGGCCATCAGGATGCTTTGCTGACGATAGGTCGGGAAGCACATGTCGTCGGTGTTCAAGGCCAGGGCCTGGGCGCTGCCGATGGCTTCTTCGCCAAGGCTCTGCATGTAGAACGACATTTTTTTCTGACGCTGGGCGACCACCATGCGGTTGTCGTAGATCCGGGTCTTGAGCATGGCGCGCATGCCTTTGCGCAGGATCTCGACGGGCACGTTTTCGGCCCATGGGCCAAGGGCGTTGCCCTGGTCATCGAGTACGCGGATGAGACCACGGGCCAGGTCGGCGGTGTCGGCGGGTTCTACATCGATGGAAGGTTTGCGCACCATGCCGGCATCGGTCAGATGCAGGTAGGAGAAATCGGTTTTGCAGCCCGGACGGCCCGAAGGTTCAGGGACGTGCAGACGCAGCGGTTCATACGCTTGGGTCATGGCTTCTACGCTCGATCTTGTGAATTTCTTGTAGTGAGCTGGCAGTCATTCTTCGATAAAAGAAATCTTGTCCTACAACAATCATAGGCCCGGGCAAGAAGAATATTTCTCTCTGTTTCGTTGCGCTGGAGATCATTTGCAGATAGAAAATCTGCATAAACATAAAAAACAGGTGGTTTTGTCTCATGCGCAAACTGGACCGTACCGACATCGGCATTCTCAACAGCCTTCAGGAGAATGCGCGTATCACCAACGCCGATCTGGCCCGTTCGGTCAATTTGTCACCGACGCCTTGCTTCAACCGGGTGAAGTCGATGGAGGAGTTGGGACTGATCCGCGAGCAGGTGACCCTGCTCGATGCCGACCTGCTCGGGCTGCACGTGAACGTGTTCATTCATGTCAGCCTGGAGAAGCAGGTCGAAGAAGCCTTGCAGCATTTCGAGGAGGCGATTTCCGACCGCCCGGAGGTCATGGAGTGCTACCTGATGGCCGGCGACCCGGACTATCTGATCCGGGTGCTGGTGCCGACCATTCAGTCGCTCGAGCGCTTCATGATGGACTTTCTGACCAAGGTGCCGGGGGTTGCCAACATAAGGTCAAGTTTCGCACTCAAGCAGGTGCGCTATAAAACGGCGTTGCCGTTGCCGGCAAATGGTCTGACCCTCGGCAACTGATCGCTGGCCGGGTTACAGGTAGTCATACCGGTAACCCAGCTCCGTCGTATGGATTGCCTGCCCGACCGTGAACGTTTGTTCCCATGGGGCAAATTCATTCTCCGGATGGAAAACCAGAATGGTTTCATTCAGTTCATCGGGATCGCCCTGCCTGGACGTAAATGCCGGGAGGCGCGGATGTTGATGCTTCCAGCGCTCCCACAACAGATCCATGTAGCAGTGATGCAGAAAGAAGACCGGATCGTTGGGGGATGCGGCATGTAGCATGTTGCCACCGACCCAGGCATGAACCGGGTTGTGCAGGTCTCTTTCCGCAATGTTTTCCCAGCCCTCGGGTTCCAGCCAGTAGGGCGTCCTGTTAAGCGCCGAAATGACAGCCTCCGCTGACGGCAAGGCGCCCTCTGCGCCGAGGTTTCGCAGCAGGCCCGTGTTTCCCGGCTCCTCGTCCCATACGGCAATCTCGAAACGCGAATGCTCCCGGGAAAACGGGCCGGTGGTGACGCGCTGCCCCAGCGTATTGTCACCATTTCCCCCCATGAAGTCGGAGGTGAAGGGGTTGTCCGCACCCCCGAGCTGCCAGTTCCAGTAAGGCAAGGTAATGCCCGGATTATTGGCAGCGGTCTGCAGGGCCAGCTCGAACTGGCGAATCAGAATCCGGTGCCAGGGAAAGAACAGGGGACTGCCATGCGGGTTGGGGACCAGCGGGTTGCCCAGGCCCATCGAGTTCCTGTGGATCTGGACGAAGTCATCGTAACGGCTCTGCTGACCGGGGTGCAGCACGCTGTCGACGTTGTTTTTCAGTCTGAGGACCGCGTCGATGAACGCGGATTTTTCATCCCGGGTCAGATCCCGGTGGTTGCGGCGAATATCCATATTGCAAAACCTCCATGGGTTGAGTGCCCCATGGAGTCTGCCTGCCCGCCGAAATTAAACCAGTTCATGGGTGTCGACGCGTCATGTGGGAAAAGCTTTCACCATCACGAGCCATGACGCTTTTTCTTATAGGGCGTTGATCGGAATCTTCAGATAGGTCACGCCGTTGTCTTCTGCCGGCGGCAGATTACCCGCCCGCACATTCACCTGAATCGCCGGCAGCAACAGGGTCGGCATGCCCAGCCCGGCATCACGTTTGGTGCGCATTTCGACAAATGCGCCTTCGTCGATGCCGTCATGCACATGGATATTGCTTTTGCGTTGTTCGCCCACGGTGGTCTGGCACTGCGAGGCGCGACCTTGCGGCGGGTAGTCGTGGCAGACGTAGAGCTTCACGCTGGCGGGGAACGCCAGCAGCTTCTGGATCGAATTGAACAGCTGATGCGCGTTGCCGCCCGGGAAGTCGCAGCGGGCGGTGCCGACGTCGGGCATGAACAATGTGTCGCCGACCAGAATCTGCTCACCGTCGATCAGGTAGGCCATGTCCGCTGGCGTGTGGCCGGGAACGTGCAGGGCGGTGGCCTTGAGATTGCCGATACCGAACGACTCGTTGGGCGCGAACAGGTGATCGAACTGCGAGCCGTCCACGCGAAATTCCGGCTCAAGGTTGAACAGCGCCTTGAACACGTTCTGCACTTTGCTGATCGACTCGCCAATCGCGATCTTGCCGCCCAGCTCCCGGCGCAGGTAAGGCGCGGCGGAGAGGTGATCGGCGTGGGCGTGGGTTTCCAGCAACCATTGCACTCGCAGATGGTGGGCGCGAACGAACGCGATGATTTTGTCTGCCTGGGCCGTGCAGGTGCGGCCGGCGGCGCCGTCGTAATCAAGCACTGGATCGACGATTGCACACTGTCCGCCGTCGGCCTCGTAGACCACGTAGCTGTAGGTCGAGGAGGCGGGGTCGAGGAAAGCTTCAATCAGCGCGGGCATGGACAGGGTCCTGTGCAAATAGGTGGAAAGTCAGGGTTGCAACACTTTATGTAAACACATAATGTCCGCAGCTTAAGTGACGTTGAAGGCATCCTGCAAATGCAATCCAGTCTGACCGAGTGTGAAGTCGCCCAGCTCAGGGCATCGGCGTCGAAGGCCTGTTCGCTGCTCAAGGCCCTGGCCAACGAGGACCGACTGCTGATCCTGTGTCAGTTGACCCAGGGTGAGCGCAATGTCGGCGAGCTGGAGAAAATGACCGGCGTGCGCCAGCCGACCCTGTCCCAGCAATTGGGCATCCTGCGCGATGAAGGGCTGGTCGCGACCCGTCGTGAAGGCAAGTACATTTTTTACGGCCTCGCCAGTCACGAAGTGATCCAGGTGATGAAAACCCTGTCCGGACTCTACTGCGGAGCCGTACTCAAAAGCTGGGCGCAATAGACCCGGCTATCCTTGCGTGCAGCAATAAGGAACAAACAATGAACGATCAACACTGGGGCCCATCCATCAGTGCAGACATCGTGGTCATCGGCGGCGGTACTTCCGGCATCGGTTTTGTCGCCAGTCTGCTCAAGCGTGACCCCCACCTGAACATTACAGTGATCGAGCCGAGCGCCCAGCACTACTATCAACCGGCCTGGACGCTGGTCGGCGGTGGTGCCTACGACGCCAGGGACACTGCCAGACCGATGAACAAGGTGATGCCGCGTCAGGCCACCTGGATTCAAGCGGGCGTGACGGCCATCGATCCCGACCAGCGCCAGCTCACCCTCAACGATCAACGCACCGTCAGCTATCAGAACCTGATCGTCTGCCCCGGCCTGCGTCTGGCCTGGGAGAAGATCGAAGGCTTGCAGGAAAGTCTCGGTCAGCATGGCGTGACCTCGAATTACAGCTATCAGCACGCGCAATACACTTGGGATCAGGTGCAGAAACTGCGTGGTGGCAAGGCGCTGTTCACCCAGCCGGCGATGCCGATCAAATGCGCGGGTGCGCCGCAAAAAGCGCTGTATCTGTCTTGCGATCACTGGCTCAAGCGCAATGTGCTGAGCAAGGTCGACGTCGAGTTCAATCTTGCCGGCGCCGCGCTGTTCGGCGTCCCGACCTTTGTGCCGCCGCTGATGAAGTACATCGAAAAATACAACGCGCGGCTGGCGTTCAATTCCAATCTGGTAAAAGTCGACGGCCCGGCGAAAACCGCCTGGTTCGAGGTCAAGGATGCCGACGGCAACGTCACTCAGGTGGCCAAGACCTTCGATCTGCTGCACGTCGTGCCGCCACAGGTTTCTCCGGACTTCATCGCAAAAAGTCCGCTGGCAGACGCCGCCGGCTGGTGCGAGGTCAACCCGCACAGCCTGCAACATCCGCGTTATCCCGAGGTGTTCGCACTCGGCGATATCTGCAACACCACCAACGCGAAAACCGCTGCTGCCGTGCGCAAGCAGGTCGTGGTGCTCGCCGAGAACCTGCTGGCACAGCGCAAGTCGCTGGCGTTGCCGCTGAAGTACGACGGTTATGGTTCCTGCCCGCTGACGGTGGAGAAGGGCAAGGTGATCCTCGCCGAGTTCGGCTACGGCGGCAAACTGCTGCCGACCTTTCCCCTCGACCCGACCGTGCCGCGGCGCTCTGCGTGGTGGCTGAAGGCGTCCCTGCTGCCTTGGTTCTACTGGAACGGCATGCTCAAGGGCCGCGAATGGCTGACCGGTGTGTCCAACGTCGACTGAGAACCCTTATGTTGCTGGCAAGTCTGTTTGGCGTGGTGATGGGATTGATCCTCGGGCTGACCGGGGCCGGTGGCGGGATTCTCGCGGTGCCGGCGCTGGTACTTGGTCTCGGCTGGACGATGACGCAAGCGGCGCCGGTGGCGTTGTTCGCCGTGGGCAGTGCGGCGGCGGTCGGGGCCATCGATGGTTTGCGTCATGGGCTGGTGCGCTACCGCGCGGCGCTGTTGATCGCCGCGCTCGGCGCGGTGTTTTCGCCGCTGGGCATCTACTTCGCGCACCAGTTGCCGGAGAGGGTCCTGATGATCCTCTTCAGCCTGCTGATGGTGATGGTGGCCTGGCGCATGCTGCGTCGCGAATGCCAGCAAGAGGGGCCGAGCGATCATGGCCACGCCAGTTGGGGCCAGAAGAACTGCATGCTCAATGAACAGACCGGTCGCTTCGACTGGACCGCCAAATGCACCGCGACCCTGGCGGCGCTGGGGGCGGTCACTGGTGTGGTATCCGGGTTGCTCGGCGTCGGCGGCGGGTTCCTGATCGTCCCGGCGTTCAAGCAACTGACCGATGTGCAGATGCGCGGCATCGTCGCCACGTCGCTGATGGTGATCAGCCTGATTTCCGCCATCGGCGTGATCGGTGCGTTTCATGCCGGGGTGCGGATCGATCATCTCGGGGCCGCGTTCATCGTGGCCAGCATTGTCGGCATGATCGTCGGCCGCAAACTTTGCGCGCGAGTGCCGGCGAGAACATTGCAGGTGGGATTCGCCAGTGTGTGCCTGGTGGTTGCGGCTTATATGCTGCTGCGGGCGTGAATCCTCAAGCAGAAAAAAATCGCAGCCTTGGCTGCGATTTTTTTATCACTGGTTGTAAGCCGCCTCGGTGTTGTCGATCAGCGGGTTTTTTTCGGTCAGCACCACCTGGGCGATCTGATCCTTGCGCATGAAGGTCACCTTCGGATGTGACTGCGCATAGCGGATAAAGCGCTCCATTGCCTCGACCATCGCCGGCGTGCCGCCGATGCGGTCGTGCAGGCTCACCGACATCATCCGCCGCTTGCTCGCACCTTCGGCGTAGAGGCGATCGAATTCCAGCACCAGTTGCTGGTAGAACTGCTCGGCGGAGAAATGCCGGCCCTCGATCAATACGATGTCGTTGTTGCGCAGGGTGTAGGGCACCACGGCGAATTTGCGTCCGCGAACCATCGTCACGAAGGGTTCGTCGCGGCTGACATCGTCGATGTGGTAGGTAAAGTTCAGGTCCTGCAGCACCTTCAAGGTGTTGGGGCTGCGCCGCAGCCAGTTGGCGTTGTAGCCCACGGAACGCTGACCGGTGATTTTCTCCACCGCCGCAACGCCGTCGCCGATGAACTGTTTTTCCTGGGCGTAATTCATGTTGTACGAATCGGCCCAGCGCATGCCGTGGGCCGCCAGCTCATGGCCGCGCTCGGCAATCGCCCTGGCCAGTTCCGGGTGTTTGAGCGCTGCTTCACCGACCACGTGAGAAGTGACCTTGATACCGGTGCGATCCCACAGATCGAGCATGCGCCACAGGCCTTCCTTGTAGCCGTAATCGAACCAGGTCTGCGCTGGCAGATCCGGGTAGCCTTTGGGCAGCGGGGTGCCGGAGAACGGACTTTCCGCGCCCTCGGGCTGGCCACCGGTTTCGAATTGCATCGACACCGAAATCACCAGTTGCGAGCCGTCCGGCCACGGGCGTTCTTGGGCAAAGGCGAGGGTGGGCAGCAACAGGGCGGCTGCCAGCAGGTTTTTCAGCAGACGCGGGGAGCGTTGCCAGCGAGGAGCGGTCATAACGGGCACCTTTCAAGTTGAGAAGTGCTGCAAGGTTGGCATTGGCTACGCTTGAGAAAAATCCGCTGCGGGCGAGATGACCTTTAAACAAAATTTACGAATCCCGACGACCCCGGCACACTGAAGCCATTCCTGGCACAAGGCATTTCCATGGACCGATACGCCCCGCGCAACTGGCAGCCTCACGAGAAGCCCAGCCTGCCCGGATCTCCCTCGACGCCGTTGCATTCCAACCCCAAGCGCCTGGCCTATGCGCTGGTCGGGTTGCTGGTGGCATTGACCGGTGGACTGGGCAACTCGCTGGTGGTTGCCAACCTGCCTTATCTGCAAGGCGCGCTCGGGGCGACCACGGCGGAGATGGCCTGGCTGCCGGCGGCCTATGTGATGACCAACGTGTCGATGAACCTGCTGCTGGTGAAGTTCCGGCAGCAGTTCGGCTTGCGGGCGTTCACCGAGGTATTTCTGGTGCTGTATGCGCTGGTGACCTTCGGCCATCTGTTCGTCAACGACCTGAGTTCGGCAATCGCCGTGCGGGCAGCCCACGGCATGGTCGGCGCGGCGCTGAGTTCGCTGGGCCTGTATTACATGGTGCAGGCGTTCCCGGCCAAATGGCGGATGAAGGCACTGGTGCTGGGGCTTGGCACTTCGCAACTGGCGTTACCGCTGGCGCGATTGTTTTCCGAAGACCTGCTGCAGATCGCCGAATGGCGCGGCTTGTACCTGTTCGAGCTGGGCATGGCGCTGCTCTCGCTGGGTTGCGTGCTGATGCTCAAGCTGCCGCCGGGTGATCGCTTCAAGACCTTCGAACCCCTCGACTTCCTGACCTTTGCCATCCTCGCCAGCGGCGTGGCCCTGTTGTGCGCGGTGTTGTCTCTGGGCCGGATCGACTGGTGGCTGGAAGCCGACTGGATCGGCATCGCCCTGGCGGCATCGATTGCCCTGATCCTCGCGGGCCTGGCCATCGAACACAATCGCAGCAATCCGATGCTGATGACCCGCTGGCTCGGCAGCGGGGTGATGATCCGCCTGGCGCTGGCGGTGATCCTGATTCGCATGGTCACCTCGGAACAGTCGACCGGCGCCGTGGGTTTCATGCAGAACCTGAACATGAGCAGTCAGCAGTTGCACAGCCTCTACGTCGTCATGCTGATCGGCAGCATCGCCGGGCTGCTGACCAGTGCGCTGACCATCGACCCGAAACACCTGCTGATGCCGCTGATCGTCTCGCTGGCGTTGATGGCCACCGGTTCGATCATCGACAGTTCCTCGAACAACCTGACCCGTCCCCAAAACCTCTACTTCAGCCAGTTCCTCCTGGCCTTCGGCAGCACGTTTTTTCTGGGGCCGACCATGGTCCTCGGCACGCGCAACGTGCTGACCAATCCGCGCAATCTGGTGAGTTTTTCGGTGTTGTTCGGGATCTGCAACAACCTCGGCGGCCTGATCGGTGCAGCGTTGTTGGGGACGTTCCAGATCGTGCGCGAGAAATTTCATTCCAGCCATATCGTCGAGCAACTGGTGTTGTCCGACCCGTTGGTGGCCGCCCGGGTGCAAAGCGGCGGTTCGGCGGTCGGCTCTCTGATTGCCGACCCGAGCCTGCGCAACCTGCAAGGTATTCGCAGCCTGGCCAACGCCGCCACCCGCGAGGCCAATGTACTGGCCTATAACGATGTGTTCATGCTGATCGCGGTGATCGCGATCCTCACCATGATCTGGATTTCCATCCGTGCGCTGTGGCTGATCAGCACCACCAAAGCCGTCGCCCCGACACCTTCCGTTCCCTCCAGCGGTGCCACTTCTTCATGACCGAACCGACCACCACGACCACCAATGCCATCGCCGCCACACCCGAGGGCGAGGCGCCGCCGTCATCGCCAAATACCGAACCGCGCTCGCTGCGGGTGCGGATCATCTCGTCACTGGGCTTCGCCGCGATTGCCATCGTCGGTGTGCTGATCGTGCTGTATGCCTGGCAGTTGCCTCCGTTCAGCAGTGCGGTCGAGACCACCGAGAATGCGTTGGTACGCGGGCAGGTGACGATCATCGGCCCGCAGCTCAGCGGCTATGTCTATGAAGTGCCGGTGCAGGATTTTCAGTTCGTGAAGGCCGGCGATCTGCTGGTGCGTCTCGATGACCGCATCTATCAGCAGCGTCTCGATCAGTCGCTGGCACAACTGGCGGTGCAGAAAGCTTCGCTGGCCAACGTCGTGCAGCAACGCAACAGCGCCGAAGCGACCATCAAGTTGCGTCAGGCGGTGGTGGCCGACAGCGAGGCGCAGTTGCGCAAAAGCGAGGCGGACCTGCGCCGCAACACGGCGCTGGTCAATGACGGCTCAGTGTCCAAGCGTGAAATGGACGTGGCGCTGGCCGCCAATGCGCAAAGCATTGCATCGGTGGCGCAGGCCAAGGCCAATCTGGAAATCGCCCGGCAGGATCTGCAAACGGTGATCGTCAATCGCGGTTCGCTGGAGGCTGCAGTGGCCAGTGCCGAGGCGGCCGTGCAGCTGGCGCGGATTGATCTGTCCAACACCCGGATCATCGCCCCGCGTGACGGTCAGCTCGGGCAGATCGGCGTGCGCCTCGGGGCCTACGTCAACTCCGGGGCGCAGTTGATGGCGCTGGTACCGGATCAGAAGTGGGTGATCGCCAACATGAAAGAAACCCAGATGAACAACGTGCGGGTCGGGCAACCGGTGAGCTTCACCGTCGATGCGCTGAACCACCGCAAGTTCACCGGCCACGTTCAGCACATCTCGCCCGGTACCGGTTCGGAGTTCGCGTTGTTGCAGGCCGACAACGCCACCGGCAACTTCGTGAAGATCGCCCAGCGGGTGCCAGTGCGAGTGACCATCGATCCGGACCAACAGGAAATCGAACGCTTGCGGCCGGGCATGTCGGTGGTGGTCAGCATCGATACGGCGAGGGGCGATACCCAGAAACATTGACGTCAGGCCGCAATCATCGGCGGCAGGGTGCCGAGCACCGAAACCGCCGCCACGGCACCGATCCCCAGCAGCCACTCGAGCATCACGCTGCGCTTGAGGGTGTCGACGCGCTGTTCGCAATCGCGGATGCGCAAGCGGTTGAACAACGCCAGTGCGAGCATGCCGATCACCAGTAACGCCTTGATCAGCAGGATCAGGGCGAATCCCGAGAACAACGGCGTCGGCCACCACTGGCCGGTGAGGACGCGCACGTTGATCAGCCCGGTGATCAACAGCCCGGCAACCAACCCGTAGCCGACCCCGCTGAACCGCTGCAAGACCTGGCGTACCGTTTCGCCTGACTGGCGCAGGATCATCACCAGCATCAACAACCCGCCCAGCCACGCGCCGACGCAGGTCAGGTGAATGACTTGATTGAGGATCAGCATCTGGCCGTTGAAACCATCGAGCATCGCCCCGTGGCCGACCGGCGCGAGGGTGATCAGCAGCAACGCGCTGAGGCCCAGTCGCAATGGCTGGCTGGAACGCCACGGCGTAAACAGCAACGCCAGCAACAGGGCATTGATCAACAGATGCCAGCGCCACACCTGACCGAAAAACGTATGGCCCAGCACCCGCTCAATGGTGTCCGGATCGAATGCCGCATCGGGCGAACCCGCCATGCTCGCGGTGATCAACAACGCCCAGGCAACGCCGCTGGCCAGCGCAACGGCCGCCAACCAACGCGCCAGCCGCGCCAGCTGCCGATCCAGCGCCGGCGCTTCACCCTTGAGCAGCAGCGGCCGGAACAGCCAAGCCCCGAACAGCATCAATACCACGATGAAATGCAGGAACCGGCACAGCACCAGCGCGTCACTCATGAATTACTGGCCAACCTTGAACTGATAGGCGCCTTCGCTCTTGTGCGTATCAACCGAAACTGCATGCCATTCGACTTTGTATTCGCCTGCGGTCAACGGTGCTTCAGGGGTGACGATCAGGGTTTTTTTGTCGCCTTCGGTGGTCAATGGCTTGATCTTCACCGGCGCGCTGTCGTGGGTCACGGTGACTTTGGTGAAGCTGGCTTCGACGCCTTCGGAAAACACCAGGCGCAGATCCGCAGGCGCGGCGACGGTGCTGTCGGCGGCCGGGGTTTCACTTTTCAGGTGAGCATGAGCGAACGCCTGGGAAGTGACGACCAGCGAAGCGAGCAGGGCGCCAGCGGTGAACAGCTTTTTCATCGACATGGACAGGTTCCTTTCGGTGGAATGGCGGGCTGAGTATAGAGCGAGGATCACAGGGTTTTCAGACGCATGTGTACGACCGGAAAGGGCCGGCCTTCACCGTCGAGTTCCGAGCGGCCGATGTCTTCGAAACCGTAGTGCAGATAGAAACCGTGAGCCTGGGGATTCTGTTCGTTGACGTCCACTTTGAGCAGCGGGCGGCGGACGTGGTCGAGCAAGCGGCGGCCGATGCCCTGGCCGCGCTGTGACGGGTCGATGAACAGCATCTGCATGGTGTCGTCGTCAGTGGCGATGAAGCCTGCGGGGGAACGGTCGGGGTTCTCGAAAACCCAGACATCCAGCGCGGGCAGGTAGGCGTCACGCACCAGTGGAAACAGCCGGTGGATGTCCTCTTCCGGGAGAAAATCGTGGGTGGCGCGGACCGAGCGTTCCCACAGGTCAGCGAGTTGCGGGTCATCCTCGGTGATGCGTTTGCGAATGGTCATCGACAGAATCCTTCAGTGTCTGACAGGGAGAAGGGGGGCGATCCTAAACCAGAAAAAAGCCCAGGTGTGTGAAGAATCGTTCTCGCCTGTCGCCCCTTGCCCGGAGCGGATGCTAGTCTTCAACAACGTTGTCTTCAGGGAGCCCTCATGGGCAATCACAAGATCGAAATCCGCCGTACCAATGTCGACAAGATCCTGCTGGCGGCGGAAAAGGTATTCGCCGAAAAAGGCTTCGGCGGTACCGCCATGGCCGACATCGCCGCCGAAGTGCAGCTACCGCGTTCCAACCTGCATTACTACTTTTCGACCAAGAGCGAGCTGTACAGCGCGGTGCTGTTCGACCTGCTGGAGGTGTGGAAGCAGGACGCGCTGTGCTTCGAGATGTTCGATGATCCGCGGGTAGTGCTCAGCAGCTACATCCGCGCCAAGATGAACCACTCGCGCAGCCGGCCCTACGGCTCGAAAGTCTGGGCCAACGAAATCATCCATGGCGCGCCGACCCTGGGCGAGGCGCTGGATGTCAGCCTGTACGACTGGGCGAAGATGAAGGAAGCGAAGATCCGGCAGTGGGTGGAGGACAAGCGGATTTTGCCGGTGGAGCCGTCGAGTTTGCTGTACATGATCTGGGCTTCGACCCAGCACTATGCCGACTTTGATCATCAGGTGAACATTCTGAATGAGCACCAGCCGCTGTCGGACATGCAGTTCGAGCGCGCGGTGCAGACGGTGACCAGTGTGATTTTGCGGGGGATCGGCCTGGAACCCTGAGCCTTGTGATGGCCGGGCTGGCCTCTTCGCGAGCAGGCTCGCTCCCACAGGGAATTGCATTCCAAATGTGGGAGCGAGCCTGCTCGCGAAAGCGTCGGGTCAGAAACGATGGAACTCAAGGGCTGACGTGATACGGATTCCTCGGATCATGATTCCAGTCCAGAAACGGCTTGCCCGTGTCCATCGGCACCATCTCGATGCAATCCGCCACCGGGCAGGTGATCTGGCACAGATTGCAGCCTACGCACTCATCGTCGATCACTTCATATTTGTGCGTGCCATCGTCCTGCTTCAGGCTGGCGATCGCCTGATGTGACGTGTCCTCGCAGGCGATGTGGCAACGTCCGCAGCCGATGCATGCCTCCTGGTCGATCTTTGCGATCACCTGATAGTTGATGTCGAGATACTTCCAGTCCGTGGTGTTACCCACTGCCCGCCCGGAAAAATCGGCGATGCCGGCATAGCCCTGACTGTCCATCCAGCGCGACAAGCCGTCCTTCATTTCCTCGACAATCCGGAAGCCATGCAGCATCGCCGCCGTGCATACCTGCACTGCGCCGCTGCCCAGGGCGATGAACTCCGCCGCATCGCGCCAACTGCCGATGCCGCCAATGCCGCAGATCGGCAGGCCTTGAGTCTGCGGATCACGGGCAATTTCCGCGACCATGTTCAAAGCGATCGGTTTGACCGCCGAGCCGCAATAACCGCCGTGGGTGCTTTTACTGCCGACGGTGGGCAGGGCGACCATGTGTTCCAGATCCACGCTGGTGATCGAGTTGATGGTGTTGATCAGCGACACCGCATCGGCGCCGCCACGATGTGCGGCGCGGGCGGCGACGCGGATGTCGGTGATGTTCGGTGTGAGTTTGACGATCACCGGCAGCGAGCAATAGGTCTTGCACCAGCGTGTGACCTGCTCGACGTACTCCGGCACCTGGCCGACCGCTGCGCCCATGCCGCGTTCGGGCATGCCGTGGGGGCAGCCGAAATTCAGCTCGATGCCGTCGGCGCCGGTGGCTTCCACCAGTGGCAGGATGTGTTTCCACGATTCCTCGACACACGGCACCATCAGCGACACGATCAGCGCGCGATCCGGCCAGTCTTTCTTCACCTGGGTGATTTCCCGCAGGTTGATTTCCAGCGAGCGGTCGGTGATCAGTTCGATGTTGTTGATACCGAGCACTTCACGGTTGTTGCCGTAATGCGCCGAGTAGCGAGAGGAGACGTTGACCGCCGCCGGGTCTTCACCCAGGGTTTTCCAGACCACGCCGCCCCAGCCCGCCTCGAAGGCACGCACTACGTTGTAGGCCTTGTCGGTCGGCGGCGCGGAGGCCAGCCAGAACGGATTGGGGGCTTTGATGCCGGCGAAGACAATCGAAAGATCGGCCATTTACGCAGCCTCCACGTTGAGCATCAGTTGAGCGTTGATCGCCTCGGCGGCGCGTTTGCCGTGTTGCACTGCTTGCACGGTGAGGTCTTGATCGAGGCTGGTGCAGTCGCCGCCGGCATACACGCCGGGGATGCTGGTGCGCAGGTGTTCATCGACCAGAATCCGTTCGCCCTGACGCTTGAGTTCACGGGCCAGTGGGTCGGTGAGGGCGCCGCCGTCTAAGGCCTGGCCAATGGCTTTGAAGATCGCATCGGCGGCCAGCTCGAACGTCTCGCCCGTGGTTTGCAGGCGACCTTCCACCAGATGCGTGCGGGCGAAGCGCATGCCGCGCACTTTGCCCTGAGCGTCGAGCAGCACTTCGTCCGGTTGTGCCCAGGTCAGCAGCCGCACCTGATTGGCCTTGGCGATGTCCTGCTCATGGCCGGTGGCGCCCATGTCCGCCGCGCCACGGCGATAGACCAGATTGACGTCGCGGGCGCCGAGGCGGGCCATTTGCACGGCCATGTCGATGGCGGTGTTGCCAGCACCGAGGACGATGCAACGTTCGGCCAGTGGCAATTGCGTAAGGTCATCGGCCTGGCGCAGTTCACGGATGTAGTCGGTGGCGGCGAGCAGGCCGGGGGCGTCTTCGTGGGCCAGGCCGAGTTGCTTGCTGGCATTGAGGCCGAGGCCGAGGAACACCGCGTCGAACTGCTGGTGCAGTTCGCTCAGGGTCAGGTTCTCGCCGAGCTTCTGCCCGTGGCGGATTTCGATGCCGCCGATTTGCAGGAGGAAATCCAGCTCCTTCTGCGCGTAGTCATCCACCAGTTTGTATTTGGCGATCCCGTATTCGTTGAGCCCGCCAGCCTTCTCCCGGGCCTCGAAAATCACCACGTCATGGCCGTGCATCGCACTGCGATGGGCGCAGGACAATCCCGCCGGGCCCGCACCGACCACGGCAATGCGCTTGCCTGTGGCGGCGGCGCGCTGGAACGGGTGCTCGCTGAAGTGCGCGTTGTCCACGGCGTAGCGTTGCAGCAGACCGATCAGCACCGGCGCGCATTCGTGGGCGTTATTGCGCACGCAGGCTTGCTGGCAAAGGATCTCGGTCGGACAGACCCGCGCACAACTGCCGCCGAGGATGTTCGCCGAAAGGATTTTCTGCGCCGCACCCGGCACGTTGTCCTGATGGATATTGCGGATGAACGACGGGATATCGATCTCGCTCGGACAGGCATTCACGCACGGCGCGTCGTAGCAGTACAGGCAGCGCGAGGCTTCCAGATGCGCCTGACGGTCGTTGAGCGGTGGCGCCAGATCGGTGAAATGGCCGGCGAGGGCGGCCGCACTTTCGTGCGGATGCGGGAGGTGGTTCAGGGACTCGATCACGGTTTTTTGCCTCACGGTTAATTGAGGTTGCTGCCTCTGTCGGGCAGTGGTTTTTGCAAAGCTTTTGTGGCGAGGGAGCTTGCTCCCGCACGGCGGGCCCAAAACGTCGGGTCGCTGACTCAGGTACTCGCGCCGGTCGGATTTGGGGCGGCTTCGCCACCCAACGGAAGCAAGCTCCCTCGCCACAGGTCAGCGTTTGACTGCAACGGGCTTGTGCATCTCAGCCCGCTTGCTCAGCAAATCGAACACCGCCGGATACGCTGGCCGTTCGATATACCGGCCCGCGCCGCGCTCGGCGCGCAGGTCGCCATCGGCCCAGACCACTTTCCCCTGGCTGACGGTATGGCTCGGCACGCCTGTTACGGTCTTGCCTTCGAAGATGTTGAAGTCCACCTGCTGATGGTGGGTCTTGGAGGAGATGGTGCGGGTGCCTTGCGGGTCCCACAGCACCAGATCGGCATCGGCGCCGACGCGGATCGCACCTTTGCGCGGGTAGAGGTTGAAGATCTTTGCGGTGTGGGTGGAGGTGAGGGCAACGAATTCCTGCATCGACAAGCGCCCGCTGTTCACCCCTTCATCCCACAACACCGCCATGCGGTCTTCGATCCCGGCGGTGCCGTTGGGGATCTTGCTGAAGTCGTCGCGGCCGGCGGCTTTCTGCTCGGCGCAGAAGCAGCAGTGGTCGGTGGCGGTGGTGTGCAGATTGCCGCTCTGCAAGCCATGCCACAGCGCTTGCTGATGTCCGCGCGGGCGGAACGGCGGGCTCATCACGTAACCGGCGGCGGTCTGCCAGTCCGGGTTCTGGTAGACGCTGTCGTCCAGCAGCAGATGCCCGGCCAGCACTTCGCCGTAGACCGGTTGGCCCTTGCTGCGGGCGTAGGTGATTTCGTCGAGGGCTTCCTTGGTCGAGACGTGCACCAGGTACAACGGAGTGCCGATGGTTTCAGCGATACGAATCGCCCGGCTCGCGGCTTCGCCTTCGACCTGGGATGGCCGCGACAGCGGATGCGCTTCCGGCCCGGTGATGCCCTGGGCCATCAACTTGCGTTGCAGGTGATAGACCAGCTCGCCGTTTTCCGCGTGCACGGTCGGCACCGCACCGAGTTCCAGGCAGCGCTCGAAGCTCGCCACCAGCGTGTCGTCGGCGGCCATGATCGCGTTCTTGTAGGCCATGAAATGCTTGAAGCTGTTGATCCCGTGGTGGCTGACCAATTCGGCCATTTCCTCACGCACCTGCTCGCTCCACCAGGTGATCGCGACGTGGAAGCCGTAGTCCGACGCCGACTTCTGCGCCCAGCCACGCCACTGGTGAAACGCTTCGAGCAACGATTGCTGCGGGTTGGGAATCACGAAATCGATGATCGAGGTGGTGCCGCCGGCCAGGCCTGCGGCGGTGCCGCTGTAGAAGTCTTCGCTGGCTACGGTACCCATGAACGGAAGTTGCATGTGGGTGTGCGGATCGATACCGCCGGGCATCAGGTATTGGCCGCTGCCGTCGAGCACTTCGGCGCCGGCGGGAACATTCAGGTTTTCACCAATGGCTTTGATCACGCCGTCAGCGCAATAGACATCGGCGCGGTAACTTTCATCATGGGTAACAACGGTGGCGCCACGGATCAACAGAGACATTCCGAGTTCCTCGCAGGCATGACCGACTTGTGCCGGTTCTAGTGTTTTATTGTTTGCAGCGACAAATGCGTAATCTTGTCAGCGCTGTCAGGAATAGACGCTAGTCGCAGTTTTGAAATTGATCAAGATTATTTTTTATAAGCTTATAATTGTTTTAACTATCTGAAAAATAACGATAAAAATATCAAATCACCAAAATGGTGAGCCATTTCACCATTTTGACGCACTTGACAGGTTGGAAATATGAGCAAAATTTCCTATGTGAAATCAGCCGCTTGAAGTTGAGCTGCGGCTGAGCGCCCACGATGAAAAAAAGTGCAGTGCACCAGATTGAGTCCTGACAGTTCGGATAACTTGCCTGGCATTTGGCCTGAGTGTTCAGTCAAGTTTTCGCGGCCTCACAAGGTGAATAATAAAAACCGATAAACATCAGTCGGTTACAAAGAGTTGAAAGCACGGCCCGATGCGAAAGCGGGGCACCCGGCACGTTTATTGATGCCGCCGCTGACACCATGGCCGGTGCATGAAGGTTGTCAGTTCCTCCGGCCATCGTTCGGCTCGCACCTGCGTGTGCAGCCGCCTGATGAGCAAAAAATAATCAGAAGAAACAGTGGAGCGGCCATGCAACAGAACAGATCGCAAGTGACCGAGCGCGACGGCTTGTTCGAACTCGACGCCGGCAGCGACGTCCTCGACAGTCCCCGTTACAACCACGACATGGCACCGACCAGGGTGCGCGAACGAACCTGGAACAAATGGCACATCACCGCCCTGTGGGTCGGCATGTCGATCTGCGTCCCGACCTACACCCTGGGTGGCGTGCTCACCGCGTATTTCGGTCTGACCGTAGGGGAGGCGCTGCTGGCGATTCTGTTCGCCAATATCATCGTACTCATTCCACTGACGCTGAATGCTTTCCCCGGCACCAAGTACGGCATTCCGTTTCCGGTGCTCTTGCGTTCGTCGTTCGGGATTCTCGGCTCCAACGTGCCGTGCCTGATCCGGGCCCTGGTGGCCTGCGGCTGGTTCGGTATCCAGACCATGTTCGGCGGGCTGGCGATTCACCTGTTTCTCGGCTCGATCTTCGAGGGCTGGAAATCCCTCGGCGGCACGGGGGAGGTGATCGGTTTCATGATCTTCTGGACACTGAACCTGTGGGTGGTGATCCGGGGCGCCGAGTCGATCAAGTGGCTGGAAACCCTGTCGGCGCCGCTGCTGGTGGCGGTCGGCATCGGGTTGCTGGTGTGGGCCATGCCGAATGTGTCGATGACTGAACTGCTGGCGATTGCGCCAAAACGTCCCGAGGGCGCGAGCGTGGTCAGTTACTTTGCCGCCGGGCTGACGGCGATGGTGGGGTTCTGGGCCACGCTTTCGCTGAACATTCCCGACTTCAGCCGTTATGCCCGCAGCCAGAAGGATCAGATCCTCGGACAGATTTTCGGCCTGCCGCTGACCATGTTCCTGTTCGCCGCGCTGGGCGTGGTGATGACCGCCGCATCGGTGAAGCTGGTGGGCGTCAGCGTTTCCGATCCGGTGACGCTGATCGGTCATATCCAGAGCCCGGTGTGGGTTGCGGTGGCCATGGCGCTGATCATCATCGCCACGCTGTCGACCAACACCGCCGCCAACATCGTTTCGCCGACCAACGACTTTCAGAACATCGCGCCCAAGGTCATCAACCGTACCAGCGCGGTGATTCTCACCGGCCTCGTCGGTCTGGCGCTGATGGGCCATGAGCTGCTGAAGAAACTCGGCTGGATCGTCTCGGACCTGAGCCTGGAAACCGTGTATTCGAACTGGCTGCTGGGTTATTCCAGCCTGCTCGGGCCGATTGCCGGGATCATGGTGGTGGACTATTTCCTGATCAAGAAACAGCAACTGGACCTCGCCGGCCTGTACCGCGATGACGTTTATCCGGCGTGGAACCGGGCCGGGTTCATCGCCTTCGGCGTGCCAGTGGTGCTGACACTGCTGTCGCTGGGCAGCAGCGCGTTCAACTGGTTCTACAGCTACGGCTGGTTCACCGGCTCGGCGCTGGGCGGGTTGATCTATTACGGGTTGTGCGCGATGCGGAGCAACCCGGTGGTCGTCAAATCGCCGTTGTAATTCCCATAAGAACTGCCTGAGGAGATCCCCATGAACGCAGCCGTTGACGTTTTGCAATCGACCCATCAGCACATCAACCGCGACCGCTTGTGGGCGTCGCTCATGGAACTGGCGAGACTCGGCGCCACGGTCAAGGGCGGGGTCTGTCGCCTGGCTCTGACCGACCTCGACCGCCAGGCCCGCGACCTGTTCGTGCAGTGGTGCAAGGACGCCGGTTGCAGCGTCTCGGTCGATGAAGTCGGCAATATCTTCGCCCGCCGCGCCGGCCGCAACCCGGACCTGCCACCGGTGATGACGGGCAGCCACATCGACACCCAGCCCACCGGCGGCAAGTTCGACGGCTGCTTCGGGGTGCTGGCCGGAGTCGAAGTGTTGCGCACCCTCAACGATCTGGGCGTGGAAACCGAGGCACCGCTGGAAGTGGTGGTCTGGACCAACGAAGAAGGCTCGCGCTTCGCCCCGTGCATGATGGGCTCCGGCGTGTTCGCAGAAAAATTCACCCTTGAAGAAACCCTGGCCAAGGTCGATGCCGACGGCGTCACGGTCGGCGAAGCGCTGAACGCCATCGGCTACGCCGGGTCACGCAAGGTCAGCGGGCACAAGGTCGGTGCCTATTTCGAGGCGCACATCGAGCAAGGTCCGATCCTTGAGGATGAACAGAAAACCATCGGCGTAGTGCTCGGCGCACTGGGGCAGAAGTGGTTCGACTTGAAACTGCGTGGCGTCGAAGCCCACGCCGGTCCGACCCCGATGCACCTGCGCAAGGATGCTCTGGTCGGCGCCTCGGTCATCGTCGGCGCGGTCAATCGCGCAGCCCTCGGCCATCAACCCCACGCCTGCGGCACGGTCGGTTGCCTGCAAGCCTATCCCGGCTCACGCAACGTGATTCCCGGCGAAGTGCGCATGACCCTCGACTTCCGGCATCTTGAACCGGCGCGTCTCGACTCGATGATCGCCGAGGTCAAGCAAGTCATCGAAACCACCTGCGAAGAACACGGCCTGACCTGGGAGCTGACCCCGACCGCCGACTTCCCGCCGCTGTACTTCGAAAAAGGCTGCGTCGAAGCCGTGCGCGGCGCTGCCAAAGGTCTGGGCCTGTCGCACATGGACATCGTCAGCGGTGCCGGCCACGACGCCATCTTCCTCGCCGAGCTCGGCCCGGCCGGGATGATCTTCGTACCGTGTGAGGGCGGCATCAGCCACAACGAAATCGAAAACGCCGCGCCGGACGATCTGGCGGCCGGTTGTGCGGTGTTGCTGCGGGCGATGCTGGCGGCTTCGGCGGCGGTGGCAGGAGGGCAGCAGGCGGCCTGACTTCAGACAGTCATCAGCCAGCGCACAAGTGGCTTGCTGGCCGACCCCAGGGTCAGCCAGCAAGGGTTGAGTCATTTGCTACCGATTGAATGGTGGGCCGGACTGGCCGTTATCAAGCCTTCGATCCTGTGCTAAGCGCTATTGAAACCGGGCCGAGCATGAACGCGGGCGGGTGAACCGATTACACGGAATTGCCGGTTTTACTCGCCGCGCCTTTACGCCGCTCAACGCCATCCGGGTTGCCGACGTCCAGCAACCGTCTTTCCACCATTACCTTTTCAAGCGCCTGACGCTCGACCGGCGCCATCTGGTGCTCGCGCTTTTTCAGCTCCAGCAGAATGGGGCTGGACCAAGTGCGATAGGTCTGTTCGATAGTGCTGCGGGATGTCATCAGTCTCTCCTTGATCAAGAGCCCGGTGTGGCCGGCAGGGGCTCAATCCGATGAGGTACTAACGTTAGTCGACAAAACCGGAAGTCGCTAATGCCGCCGGTGGAAGCCGACGAGGCGAATCGTCGCACCGCCGCTCCCACCGGATATGCATCAATCGTCGACCGTCATCAGTGCCTGCACTCCCTCCCAGGCCTCGGCCCGCATCCGCTCGATATCCAGCCCCGGAATCACGCCGTCATCGACGACGATCCGCCCGCCCACCAGGCTGTACTTCACGGCAATCGGCTCACCCGCGACGACCGGCGCGACGGCATTGTCGTGGAAGCCGTAGAAGCGTGGATGGTCGAGGCTGTAGATCACCAGATCCGCCGCCTGGCCGACTTCCAGCGTGCCGACCGCGCCGAGGCCGAGTACTTGCGCGCCGCCCGCCGTGCCCCAGTGGATCACGTCTTCGGCGGTGGTCGCCGAGGCGCCTTGCCCTGCGCGGTGGATCAGCCATGCGGTGTTGACTTCGCCGACCATGCTTCCGGATTCGTTGGAGGCCACACCGTCGACGCCGAGGGAGATCGGCACACCGGCCTCGTACATTTGCGGGATCGGCGCGACGCCGCTGCCCAGCCGGGCGTTGCTCACCGGGCAGTGGGCGACGCCGGTGCCGGTCTGGGCGAGCATGCGGATTTCTCCCGGTTGCAGATGAACGGCGTGGGCGAACCAGACGTCGGGGCCGAGCCATTCGTGTTCGGCGACGAATTCCACCGGCAGGCAGTTGTACTTGTCGCGGCAAAAATTCACGTAGTTCTGGGTTTCCGACAGGTGGGTGTGCAGGCGCAATCCCATGCCTCGGGCGGTATGCGCCAGTTCCCGCAGCAACGTTGGCGGCAGCGAGAAGGTCGGCGTGGTTGGCGCAACGACCACCCGGCGCAGGGCATCCGGGGTGTCCTGGTGGTAGCGCGATTTCAGTCGTTCGATGTCACCGACCATTTGCTCCAGGGATTCCGGTTGCAGCGCAGTTTTCGAGAAGCCCGGATGTGCACTGGCCGACTCCAGCGCACCGCCACGGCACAGCACGAAACGCAGGCCGAATGACTCGGCAAGGTCGAACAGCAAGTCGCCGGTCTCGGTGCTGCCGTGGGCGTGGTAGAGGTAGTGGTGATCGGCGCAGGTGGTGACGCCGGACAGCAGCAGTTCGACCATCCCCAGCCGTGCGGCGATCCGCGCCAGTTGCGGGGTGAAGCGGTTCAGGCGTGGATAGGGCACGCTCGCCAGCCAGCCTTGCAGGTCCTGATTCAAGCCTTCGGGCACGGCTTTGAGCAGGTTCTGGAACAGGTGATGGTGGGTGTTGATCCAGCCCGGATAGACCACTGAGTTGCGCGCGTCGATCACCCGCTCACCGGGTTGTGGCTCAAGGTTCGCGGCCATTTGCGCGATGCGACCGTTGACCACGCGGATGTCCACGGCGCCGGCCCGGGCCCGGGGGCCACGCAGGCCGGTCATCACCGCCACGGGATTTTTGATCAGGATGGTTTGAAGTTGAATCATGGGCAGCTCCAGTCAGAGAATGTGCGAGGCGGATTTGCCGGGTGTGGTTTCTGGCACGCTGACGCCGTTGAGCGCCGCGTTGAGCAGCACCGACACCAGGCAGGCGATGACCACGCTGCTGTGCAGGAACGGCTGTGACCACTCGGGCAGTTGTTTGAACAGGGTCGGAGCGAGCACCGGCACCAGCGCGGCGGCGATGGTGAAGCCGACGATCAGTACGTTGTAGCGATTGCGCTCGTAGTCGACCTTGGCCAGGGTCTGGATGCCCGCCGCCGCGACCACGCCGAACATCGCGATGCCGGCACCGCCCAGCGCAGCGGTCGGCATCGAGGCGATGATTGCCCCGGCCTTGGGCACCAGTGCAATCGAGCACATCAGCAGGCCGCTGATCGCCACCACCCAGCGGCTGCGCACGCCGGTCAGGATCACCAGCCCGACGTTTTCCATGAAGGCAATGAACGGGAACGCGGCGAACATCCCGGCGATGGTGCTGGCCAGGCCGTTGGCGCGCAGGCCGTTGATCACCTGTTTGTCGTCCACCGGTTTGTCGACGATGTCGCCGATGGCCACGAACAGCCCCATGGACTCGACCATCTGCACGATCATCACCACCACCATGGTGGCGATGGGGATCAGGCTGAAGGTCGGCAAACCGAAATAGAACGGGTAGGGCACGGTCAGCCACGGCGCGTCCTCGACGCTGTGAAAGTTGCCCATGCCCAGACCGTAAGCCAGACCGGCCCCCACCAGCATCCCCACCAGCACCGCCATGTTGCGCAGCAACGGGCTGCCGTAGCGGTTGACCAGCAGGATGGTCAGCAACACCAGCACTGCTACGGCGAGAAAGGCCGGGGCACCGAAATTGTCCGCGTTGCGCCCGCCGCCAACCCATTCATAGGCAATCGGGAACAGCTGCAGACCGATCACCGTGACGATGCAACCGGTCACCACCGGCGGAAAGAAGCGTCGCAAGCGGCCCACGAACGGTGCCATCAGCAGGGTGAAAATCCCCGCGCCGATCACGGCCCCGCAAACCCCGGCGAAGCCCACCTGCGGGTTGCTGCCGATGGCGATCACCGGCCCGACGCTGCTGAACGCCACGCCCTGCAGAATCGGCAGGCGCACGCCGAACTTCCAGAAACCGACGGTCTGCAGCAGGGTGGCGATGCCGGAACAGAACAGTGTGGTGCTGATCAGCACCACGGTGTCGGCATGGGACATTTTCAGGGCACTGGCGACAATCAACGGCACGGCGATGGCGCCGATGTACGAGACGGCCATGTGCTGCAGGCCGAGGGTGAGCATCTGTCGCACCGGCAAGACGCGGTCGACGGGGTGGACGGTGGAGGAGCTGGCTGACGACATGGGGAATCACCTCTAGCTGTTGTTATTCGGTACAGAGGGGTATTCGTCTGATGTTGCTCGGTCGGTGACCAACCCGCGGCGAGGGAGCTTGCTCCCGCCGGGGCGCGCAGCGGCCCTTCCTTGGCATTTCGGGTCTGCTGCGCAGACCAGCGGGAGCAAGCTCCCTCGCCACAGGTGTGTTGCCGACCGACCGTTTCAGTCATTCGTGCTGCGAAGCCGCCATCCACCGGCTCCGATGCCGGGTTTCAGCCGGCCAGGCAGGCGGCGAAGCCCTGGTTCAGCGCCGCCCGATCCAGGTCGCGGCCGATGAACACGATCTTGCTCGAGCGCGGCTCGCTGCCCCACAGGGTCGAGGCGCGGAACTCCACCAGGCTGTGCACGCCTTGCAGCACGTAGCGCTGGTCTTCGTTGGCCACCGCCAGCACGCCTTTCATACGGTACAGGTTGTCGGCCTGGGCGCTGCGCAACTCGCTGATCCAGCGGTGGAACGCCATCAGGTCGACGGCGCCGTCAACGGCGATGCCCACCGAGGACACGCTCGGGTCGTGCTCATGATCGGGTTCGTCATGGTGGTCGTGAGGGTCAGGTCCGGCGCCGATTTCCATCAGTTTCTGCGTGCATTCGAAGGCGCCGATGCCGAGGATTTTCGACAGATCGATCTGTGCATGGGTCGAGGTCACCAGATCCGCCGTGGCGTTCAAACCACGGATCTTGCCGCGCAGGGTTTCCACCTCTTCAGCACTGACCAGATCGACCTTGTTGATGACAATGCGGTCCGCGCAGACGATCTGATCCACCGCCTGATTGTCGACGCCGTCCAGTTGCAGGTCTTCCAGGTGCTGGGCGATGTGCCTGGCATCGACCATGGTCACGATGGCGTCGAGTTCGACGTCCTCGGCAATCGGGTCGTTGATGAAAAAGCTCTGGGCCACCGGGTACGGGTCGGCCAGACCGCTGGTCTCGATCAGGATGTGATCGAGCCGCACCGGACGCGCCACCAGCTCGCGGACAATCCGCACCAGGTCCTCGCGGACTTCGGCGGTGCAGCAGACACAGCCGTTGACCATTTCGTAGATCTCTTCGGTCTCGGAGCTGAGCACCAGATCGCCGTCGATGCCGACCTCGCCGAACTCGTTTTCGATCACCGCGATCTTGCGGCCGTGGTTCTCCTTGAGGATGTAATTGAGCAGGGTGGTTTTGCCGGCACCGAGGAATCCGGTGAGGATGGTGACCGGAATTTTGGTGTTCGGGGTCGGGGCGTTGAAGGGGGTGGTCATGTGGGGCTCCTTGGTGATTACCGGTGCAGATGAAGCTTGTCTGTGGGGGCTGTGGGTTCTCGCCAGCGCCGGGCGACGCCGGCATCGAGGCCGAACAGGTCGAGGACGCGGCCGAGGCTGTGGTCGACCATTTGCCCGAGGCTGTCGGGGCGGGCGTAAAAGGCCGGCACCGGCGGGGCGATGATCCCGCCCATTTCGGTGACAGCGGTCATGTTGCGCAGGTGGGCGAGGGTCAGTGGCGTCTCGCGAGCCATCAGCACCAGGGTGCGGCGTTCCTTGAGGGTGACGTCGGCGGCGCGACCGATCAGCCCCGATGACGTACCGGTGGCGATTTCCGCGAGGGTGCGCATCGAGCACGGCGCAACCACCATGCCCAGGCAACGGAACGAACCGCTGGCAATTCCGGCAGCCACGTCATCGGAGCGGTGGTAGTGGCTGGCGAGGGCGGTGACGTCCGCCAGCTTGTAGTCGGTTTCGTGAGCCATGGTCAGCAGCGCGGCACGGCTGATGATCAGGTGGCTTTCGATGTCCAGTTCGGCCAGCAGTTCCAGCAGGCGCACGCCGTAGATGAACCCGGACGCGCCGCTGATGCCGACCACTATCCGCCGACGCTTCACGATGGCAGACCTTCAAGCAGTTGCCGTGCGCGCTCCAGCACATTCTGATCGAGCTGCGCCTTGATCCCGTCGAACCCCGAGCCGCGTGTGGCATCGAGGCCCATGCGTGACGTGGTGCCATTGACCGAGGACGACGGGTCCAGCGGGCTGCCGGGCAAGCCATCGATGGTGAATAGGTCAAGGTGCGGCTGGAAATGCGTGGCCAGTGCCCACAGCACCTGGCTGTCGTCGGTGAGGTCGATGTCGCTGTCCACCGCGATCACGGTTTTCAGGTACGGGTCCCAGCCGAGCAGCGCCAGCATGATCTGCCGGGCCTCGCCGTCGCGGCTCTGGTCCAGCGCCACGTAGCAATGAAAATGCGTGCCGGAATTGGGGTAATGCACGGCGGTGACGGCGGGGAAGCGCGCTTTGAGCTTCTCGCTCATTTCCGCTTCACGGGGCAGCCGTGCGAGGGTCAGGTGTTCTGCGTAACGGCCGCCCATCACGTCCACCAGCCACGCGTCCTTGCGCCGTAACAGGGTGTCGACGCGCAGCACGTTGTTGGTCGAGCGATCCGAGGAATAGCCGCTGAACTCGCCGAACGGGCCTTCTTCGGCATAGGCCGTCGGGTCGATGGCGCCTTCGAGTACAAACTCCGCATACGCCGGAACGCCGATGCCGTAGCGCGGGGTCTTGACCAGCTCCAGCGGCGCTGCGAACAACCCGCCCGCCACCGCCCGTTCATCGCTGCCGTAGGGCAGTCGTGCAGCGGCAGCGAGCATGAACAGCGGGTGTGCGCCGACCACCATGGCCACGCGCAATTCTTCGCCGCGTTCGCGGGCGGTCTGCAGCATCCGCCACAGGTGCCCTCGCGAATGCAGGCTGGTGGCCAGGGCCTGACGTGCATGGCGCATCGAGCGGTGGTAGCTCATGTTGGCGATACCGGTGAGCGGGTCTTCGGCGATGATGATCGCGTTGGTGATGTACGGGCCGCGATCACTGTCGAAATGCTTGAGCATCGGCAGCAACGCCAGATCCAGCGCTTGACCCTCGAACACCTCGTCGAGCACCGGGCCGGTTTCGACGTAGCGCGGCGGGATCGGCTGGTTGGCGCGGGTCTGGAAGGTTTCGTGCAATTGCGCGGCGCTGACGTCGAACAGCCGGGCGATACGTCGGCGGGAGGCGAACAGATTGGTCGCCACCGGCACATCGAGGTTGCCGACATTTTCGCAGATCAACAGCGGATCGCGACCCTGCGCGGCGAGGGCATCGACCAGGGCGGTGATGTCCTGATCGGCAGAAAGAGGCTGGGTGATGGTCAGCACATCGTCCGGGTACTGGCGGCGATAGGCGTCGATGAATACGTGGAAATCCTGCGAGTCGCCGAGCGTCGAACGGGTCATGGTTTCACCTCGTAAAAAGCAGGCGCGCAGGGGTGAGGCTGGCGTTCGCCCGACAAGCCGTTGGCCTGCCGGTCGAGCGAACGCCGGGTCATCTTCGCGCCTGTAAAGTCGCTGTGTGGCACTTGAACAGATCCCCTGTGGCGAGGGAGCTTGCTCCCGCGCCGGACTGCGCAGCAGGCCTGTCTTTTTGGGGGGGGCCTGGCCCCCCGCGGGGCGAAGCCCCCCCCCCCCCGGGGGGGCACAATAACTTTCTCCGACTGGGGGGCGTGGGTTGACG
>NZ_JBJJMM010000032.1:0-60428 GCF_046231795.1 Pseudomonas sp. KCJK9016
CGTACGGCATTCTAGGACGCCTTGCGGCTGCCCTCGCCAGCCGACAATGCTAAGGTTCAGACCTAGCTTTTGTATTTTTTCAAGGAAGCCTTATGCCGGACACTCAGTCCCTCAACGCTGCATTCATGGTGGTTCAGAGCAACAGCCTGGACGAACTGCGCAGCCTTGTGATCAGCATAATGCGGCGTTATCCGCTGGCTCCTCTGGAGAACGAAATTGCGCTCGTGCAGAGCAATGGCATCGCCCAATGGCTCAAGCTCGCATTAGCCGAGGATCCTGAGGAGGATGAACTTGGTGGCTGCGGCATTGCTGCCGCCATCGATGTGCAATTGCCGGGCAGTTTCATGTGGCAACTTTACCGCATGGTTCTGGGACGAGATGAGATTCCGGCCAAGTCCCTGCTCGACAAGGCCCCTTTGACCTGGCGACTGATGCGGTTGCTGCCGCAGGTCGTCAACCGGCCGCATTTCGAACCACTGCAACGATTCCTGACTCATGACACTGACTTGCGCAAGCGCTATCAGTTGTCCGAGCGACTGGCGGATCTGTTCGATCAGTATCAGGTGTACCGTGCCGACTGGCTCGAGGATTGGGCCGAGGGGCGTCATCAGCTACGAAATGTCAGAGGGGAAGTGAAACCACTCCCCAGCACCAGTTGCTGGCAGGCAGAGCTATGGCGTGCATTGCTTGAAGATGTCGGTGAGCAAGGCATGGCTCAAAGTCGGGCAGGCGTGCATCAGCGATTTATCGAATGTATCAACAATCTTGAAAATGCACCGGCAGGTTTGCCGTCACGGGTCATCGTTTTCGGGATTTCCTCACTGCCCGCGCAGGTATTGGAAGCGTTGGCAGGACTGGCCCGCTTCAGCCAGGTCCTGCTCTGCGTCCACAACCCTTGCCGCTATCATTGGGCCGATATCGTTGCCGACAAGGATCTGTTGCGTCATCAATACAAGCGTCAGGCTCGCAAGAACGGCATGCCGGTGGTGCTGGATCCGGAATCTCTGCATCAACACGCCCATCCGCTGCTTGCCGCCTGGGGCAAGCAAGGTCGTGACTACATAAATCTGCTGGACAGTTATGACGATCCAGGCAGCTATCGTGCAGCATTTCGCAACGGCCGCATCGACCTGTTCAGCGAAACTCTCGCGCAAAACATGCTCAACCAATTGCAGGACGACATCCTGGAGCTGCGCCCGCTCAGCGAGACGCGTGAGCTATGGCCCGATGTCGACCTGAAGCAGGATCAGTCGATCCGATTCCACATTGCTCATAGTGCACAGCGCGAAGTGGAGATTCTCCACGATCAGCTTTTGGCTCGCTTCAGTGCCAATCCGCAATTGCGACCCCGTGATGTGATCGTCATGGTACCTGACATCGACAGTTATGCACCGCATGTCCGTGCGGTGTTCGGGCAGTTGGATCGCCATGACCCACGATTCATTCCTTTCACGCTGGCAGACCAGGGGCAACGCGGTCGCGATCCATTACTGATCGCTGTCGAGCATCTGCTCAAACTGCCAGACAGTCGTTTTCCCGTCAGTGAAGTCCTCGATCTGCTCGATGTTCCCGCATTACGCGCGCGGTTCGGTGTGCAAGAGCGAGACTTGCCGACACTGCATCGCTGGATCGAAGGCGCCGGTGTGCGCTGGGGGATGGACGCAGATCAGCGTGCCGGACTGGGGTTGCCCAATGAACTGGAGCAGAACAGCTGGCGTTTCGGCCTGAGGCGGATGCTGCTCGGATATGCGGTTGGTGATTTCGGTGCCTGCGCGGATATTGAACCCTACGATGAAATTGGCGGTCTCGATGCGGCGTTGATCGGTCCTCTGGTCGCACTTCTGGATGCCCTGGAGTACTCGCACCAGCAATTACTGAGACCTGCGAGACCTCAAGAGTGGGGGAGCCGGTTACAGGTACTGATGCAATTGTTTTTCAAACCGAGCAATGAACACGATGACTACTTGTTGACTCAGCTCGAGGAACTGCGCGAGTCATGGCTGGAGACCTGCGAGTCTGTCGGACTGGAGGAAGAGTTACCGCTGACTGTTGTTCGCGAGGCCTGGCTGGCAGGACTGGACCAGGGGCGTTTGTCGCAACGATTCCTGGCCGGTGCGGTGAACTTCTGCACCCTGATGCCGATGCGGGCGATCCCGTTCAAGCTGGTTTGTCTTCTGGGCATGAACGATGGCGACTATCCTCGAGCACAACCTCCCCTGGACTTTGACCTTATGGGGAGCGATTACCGGCCGGGAGATCGTTCCCGCCGTGAGGATGATCGCTATCTGCTGCTCGAAGCGCTGTTGTCTGCTCGCCATCAGCTTTACATCAGCTGGGTCGGACGCAGCATTCGGGACAATAGTGAGCGACCACCCTCGGTGCTGATCGGTCAGTTGCGTGATCATCTCGCCAGCGGCTGGCGAACGACTGATGAAAAAGCACATATTCTGGAAGCCCTGACCCTGGAACATCCACTTCAGCCATTCAGTGCGCGCTACTTTCATGAAGGCAACGAACTGTTCAGTTATGCCAGGGAATGGCAAGTGTTGCACCAGCATCATGAGCCCACTGAGGTAGCGTCCAGGCTTGAACCTCATGTCCAGGAAGAGCCACTGAGCCTCGCGTTGCTGCAGGATTTTCTGCGTAACCCGGTTCGCCACTTTTTTACCCAGCGATTGAAGGTCTACTTCGAAGCGGCAAAGGCCCCTCAGGCGGATGAAGAACCGTTTGTGCTGGACGCGTTGCAGCGATACACCCTGAGCGAAAGCCTGCTCGAAGCAGCCTTGAGGCAACCTGAGAACGTCGATCAGGCGCTTGAGGCTCAAGCAAGACGTCTGCAAAACAGTGGACTGCTGCCTTTGGCGGGATTCGGTGAGTGCCTGCAGCGAGAGTTGATCGAACCACTGCCTGATTTGCTGCAACGCTATCAGCAGCTACTGACGCTTTGGCCGACGCCGCTGACCAGTGCGACCCCGATCAGTCTGCAATGGCAAGGTTTACGCCTGGAGGGATGGCTGGGAGGTCTGCATCAACGAGCCGATGGCGGAGTGTTGTCGGTGACGACGATTCCCAACGGTATCGGTTCGATCAAAAGCCGCAAGTGGCACCGTCTGACCAAACCATGGGTCAGTCATCTGGTCGCTTGTGCGAGCGGGCTTTCATTGACGACTGCGCTGGTTGCCAGTGACGACACCCTTTTGCTTGAACCGATGGAGCAGGATCGCGCCTGGAGATTACTCGAAGATCTGCTGCTCGCCTGGCAGTCCGGGATGCGTCAACCGCTCCCGATCGCGGTAAAAACCGCATTCGCGTGGCTGGGGCAGAGTGATTCGCTGAAGGCAGAATCGGCTGCTCGTAAAGCTTATGAAGGTGATGGTCTGACCAGCGAAGGTGAGCGACGCGAAAGCCCCGCATTGGCCCGTCAGTTCCCGGATTACGATGCACTGCTGGCCGACGAGACATTCTCCGATTGGTGCAACGCTTTATACCGCCCGGTGCTCGAAGCTCCCTGGCAATCCCTGGCCGGTGCGGGAGTTCGTTCATGAGCGCAAAGCAACCTCTCGCCCTGGCGTTTCCGTTGAAGGGCAGTCAACTGATCGAGGCCAGTGCGGGTACAGGCAAGACATTCACCATTTCTGCGTTGTATCTGCGCCTGATCCTCGGTCACGGAGGTGAAGCGAGTGGTTTCGGTCGCGAGCTGCTGCCACCGCAGATTCTTGTAGTGACCTTCACTGATGCGGCAACCAAGGAATTGCGCGAACGTATTCGCACACGCCTGGCCGAGGCCGCACGTTTTTTCCGTGACGAGACGCCACCCCCTGATACGTTGATCGATGAGCTGCGCGCGCAGTTCGATCCTCAGCAATGGTCCGGCTGCGCCAACCGTCTGGACATTGCCGCACAATGGATGGACGAAGCTGCCGTTTCGACGATCCACAGCTGGTGCCAGCGGATGCTGCGCGAACATGCTTTCGACAGCGGCAGTCTGTTTACCCAGACACTGGAGACCGATCACAGCGAGTTGCTGGGCGAGGTGCTTCGCGATTACTGGCGTCTGTTCTGCTACCCGATGCGTGGGGATGCTCTGAATTGGGTTCGCAGCCACTGGGGGGGACCGGCAGCACTGTTGCCTCGCCTGCGAGGACTCTTCGGCACCGAACGTGCAGAGGGCGAGTGCAGGACTCCGGCTGAGCTGATCGAAGCGTGTCTGCAGGAGCGCCGTGCGGCATTGATTGAATTGAAGAAGCCTTGGCATCAATGGGCAGATGAACTGCTTGCCCTTTGTCATCAGGGCGTCGCGAACAAAGTCGTCGACGGGCGCAAGATGCAGGTTCGCTACTTCGAGCCCTGGTTCGAGAAGCTCAAGGCCTGGGCTGAAGATGAGTTCCAGGAGCAACTGGACATCGGAACCGGATTTACCCGACTGACGCCTGATGGCATGGCCGAAGCCTGGAAAGGCGAGCCACCGAACCATCCGGGGCTGGACGCCATGCAGGCACTCAAATCGAGCCTTGATGGACTGCCAACACCTGATACCGCTGTGCTGCAGCACGCCGCCAAATGGGTTGGTGAGCGCTTTGAAGAAGAGAAGCGTCGACGTGCAGAAATGGGCTTTGACGACATGCTGCTGCGTCTCGACGCAGCCTTGCAATCCGAAGGAGGCGAGCGCCTCGCCACTCTTATCCGGGAGCAGTTTCCGGTCGCCTTGATCGACGAGTTCCAGGATACGGATCCGGTGCAGTACCGGATCTTCGAGCGCATTTACCGCATCGAGGACAACGATTCCGATATCGGGCTGTTTTTGATCGGCGATCCCAAGCAGGCGATCTATGCCTTCCGTGGTGCAGACATCTACACCTATCTGCGCGCCCGACATGCCACGGCCGGTCGACTGCATACACTGGGCACGAACTTCCGTTCCAGTCACGGGATGGTGCGTGCAGTGAACCAGGTGTTCGAGCGCGCCGAGTCCCGGGAACAGGGACGGGGTGCGTTTCTTTTCCGAGAGAAAACCGGTGACAACCCGGTACCGTTTCAGCCTGTGGATTCGCAGGGGCGAAAGGAGCAGTTACAGATTTCGGGGCACGACGTCCCGGCACTCAACATCTGGCATTTCTCCACCGAGCAGCCAGTTTCCGGTGCGGTCTATCGCCAACAGTTGTCAGCTGCTTGCGCCAGTGAAATCACGGCCTTGCTCAATGGCGGACGAGGCGGCAGCACTGGCTTCGCCCAGGACGGCAAGGCGTTTCGCGGACTGCAACCGGCAGACATTGCGATCCTGGTGCGCGATGGCAAAGAGGCTCAAGCGATACGCGGCGAACTTGCCGCCAGGGGAGTTCGCAGCGTTTATCTGTCAGACAAGGATTCGGTTTTCGCCGCCCAGGAGGCTCATGATCTTCTGGCCTGGCTCAAGGCCTGTGCCGAACCGGATATCGAGCGCTCGCTGAAAGCTGCCCTGGCCTCTACCACGTTGAATCTGTCATTGGCCGAGCTGGAGCGATTGAATCAGGACGAAATGGTCTGGGAAGCCAGAGTCATGCAGTTCCGGGCCTATCGTGAGCTGTGGCGCAAGCAAGGCGTGCTGCCGATGTTGCGGCGTTTTCTGCATGACTTTCAGCTGCCGCAGACATTGATTGCGCGCACTGACGGTGAGCGGGTGCTGACCAATTTGCTGCACTTGTCGGAGCTGCTGCAACAAGCGGCCTCCGAACTGGATGGCGAACAGGCACTGATCCGGCACCTGGCCGAGCACCTGGCGTTATCCGGTCAGGCCGGTGAAGAGCAGATCCTTCGTCTTGAAAGCGACGAACAGCTGGTTAAGGTCGTGACCATCCACAAGTCCAAAGGACTCGAGTACCCGTTGGTATTTCTGCCCTTCATTTGTTCGGCCAAACCCGTGGACGGCAGTCGCCTGCCGCTGCACTACCACGATGAATCCGGTCAGGCCCGGATCAGTCTCAAGCCTGATGCCGAGCTGATCGCCCTGGCCGACAATGAACGTCTCGCGGAAGACCTGCGTTTGCTCTACGTCGCGCTGACCCGTGCGCAACATGCCTGCTGGCTCGGTGTGGCGGACCTCAAACGTGGTAACAACAGCAGCTCGGTCCTGCATCTTTCGGCGCTTGGTTATCTGCTGGGAGGCGGCGCCTCCCTGGGTGAGTCCAGCGGTCTGATCCGTTGGCTCGATGATCTGAAAGAGCATTGCCCTGCGCTGAACGTTCTTGAAATGCCACTGGCGACAAATGAGCGCTACCAGCCACCTCGCAACGTAGCGACCCCAAGTGCAACGTTGATTCCCAAACGCAAGGCCAGCGAAAACTGGTGGATCGCTTCCTATAGTGCATTGCGCATCAGTGACGTGTTGACCATGGGCAGCGACGAGGCGCCGGACAGCCCGCAAGCGCAGAAACTGTTCGACGACGAACGCCTCGAACCCGATGCCCCCCGTGAGAACATCCCCGGAGGCGTCGATATTCATCGCTTTCCCCGTGGTCCGAATCCGGGAACGTTTCTCCATGGCCTGCTTGAGTGGGCAGGTGATGAAGGGTTCGCGATTTCGAGCGAAGCGCTGGCAGACGCGATCGCCCGGCGTTGCAATCGACGCGGCTGGGAAGGCTGGATCACCACCCTCACCGATTGGCTGCGGCATCTGCTCCAGTCACCGATGCCGGCGGGTGCGGGTCGTCCCCCAATCACGTTGGCGCAATTGAAGCAGTACCGGGTCGAGATGGAGTTCTGGTTCGCCAGCCACAAGGTCGATGTGGTCAAGCTCGACGAACAGGTCTGCAAGTACACCCACAGGGGCGCAGCCCGGGTCGCCGCGGAAGCGGTGCAGATCAACGGAATGTTCAAGGGGTTTATCGACCTGACCTTCGAGCACGATGGCCGTTATTACGTGGCGGACTACAAATCCAACTGGCTGGGCGTCGATGACGCTGCCTACACCGAACAGGCCATGGAGCAGTCGATTCTGGAAAACCGTTATGACCTGCAATACGTGCTGTACCTGCTGGCACTGCATCGCCAGCTCAAGGCGCGTCTCGCCGATTACGACTATGACCGGCATGTCGGGGGGGCGTTGTACCTGTTCCTGCGCGGCACCCGGGCGGACAGCGGTGGTGTCTATTTCGCGCGCCCTCCACGGGAACTGATCGAGCGCCTCGACCGGATGTTCCAGGGCAAACCGGAGCCGAAAACCGAGCCGGTGTGGGAGCAGGGAGAATTGCTATGAGCCGCACCTTCGTGGATTTTCCACCGGTTACGCTGGATGCCGAAAGCCTCGGGCAACTCACACCGCTGACACGGGCCCATGACCTGCTGCTACTACTGAACCTTTGGGTCGAGCGTGGATGGTTGCGGGCTCTGGACAAGGCATTCGTGGCGTTTCTTCATGAGCTGGCGCCTGATGTCGATCCGCTGGTATTGCTGGCCGCCGCGTTGACCAGTCATCAACTCGGTCATGGTCATGTCTGCCTGGATCTGTACGAAACCCTCAAGGCTCCGGACTTCGCCCTGTCCCTGCCACCGGAGGGCGATGTGCAATCCGGCGTATTGCTGCTGCCCTCGCAGTTGCTCGAGGGCCTTGATGGGGCGCATTGGTGCAAGGTTCTGGCTGGCAGTCCACTGGTGGCGCTGGCCGTCGACGAAAGTGAGTCTGCGCGGCAATGCCCTCTGGTGCTGTGCGGTAAACGCCTGTACCTGCGGCGCTACTGGGCCTATGAGCGCCGCATCGACATGGCACTGCGTCAGCGCCTGGCGGAGCGCGAACCGACACCGGATGATCTGTCGCAGCGGCTGGACGGGTTGTTCGGGGCGGCAAGGAAAACCGACGCGATCGACTGGCAGAAACTGGCCTGCGCGCTGGCGACCCGAAGTGCGTTCAGCATTGTCACCGGCGGGCCGGGTACCGGCAAGACGACCACAGTCGTGCGTTTGCTGGCCTTGCTCCAGGCGCCTGCCGTCGAGGCAGGCCAACCTTTGCGCATTCGTCTGGCTGCGCCTACGGGGAAAGCCGCTGCACGGCTGACCGAGTCCATCAGTCAGCAGGTACAGTCATTGAAGGTTGCCGAGGCCGTTCGGGAAAAGATTCCTTCCGATGTGACGACTGTGCATCGCCTGCTCGGCAGTCGTCCCGGCACCCGTCATTTCCGCCACCATGCCGGCAATCGCCTGCCACTGGATGTGCTGGTGGTCGATGAGGCGTCCATGATCGATCTGGAAATGATGGCCAACCTGCTTGATGCGTTACCGTCACATGCCCGCCTGGTGTTGTTGGGCGACAAGGATCAGCTGGCCTCGGTTGAAGCCGGTGCGGTGCTGGGGGATCTGTGCCGCGATGCGGAGGCCGGCTGGTACAGTCCGCAGACACGTCAGTGGCTGGAGTCCGTGAGCGGGGAGTCCTTGCAGGGTGCCGGTCTGCACGAAGACTCGGAGGGTACGCATCCCCTGGCGCAGCAAGTGGTGATGTTGCGTCACTCGCGGCGATTTGGCGAGGGCAGCGGCATCGGCCAGCTTGCACGCCGGGTGAATCAGCAACTGCCGCACGAGGCTCGCCAGTTGCTGGCAGCGCGAAGCCATGACGATGTGTATTCGCTGGCGCTCAAGGGAGAGCATGATCACGCGCTGGAACGCCTTGTTCTGGACGGACATGGCGAGGGTCCACACGGCTATCGGCATTACTTGAGCGTTTTACGCAATCAGCGCCCGCCTGCCGGAGTTCCTATCCAGCATCCCGGTTGGCTCGAATGGGCGCGAGAGGTTTTGCAGGCGTTCGATACGTTCCAGCTGCTCTGCGCGGTACGCAAGGGGCCATGGGGCGTCGAGGGGTTGAACCGGCGCATTACCGACGCGCTGCTCAAGGCGCGTCTGATCGACAGCGACCAGCAGTGGTATGAAGGCCGCCCTGTGCTGATGACCCGTAATGACTATGGCCTGGGGCTGATGAACGGCGATATCGGCATCGCGCTCAAACTGCCTGAACCAGACGGACGGGTTGTCGGTGAACCTGTCCTGCGGGTGGCATTCCCGCGTAATGACGGACGCGGCGGCATCAGGTTTGTGCTGCCGAGCCGGCTCAATGATGTAGAAACCGTGTATGCGATGACGGTGCACAAGTCCCAGGGCTCGGAGTTCGCCCATACCGCACTGATACTTCCGGATGCGTTGAATCCGGTGTTGACCAAGGAGCTGATCTACACCGGTATTACCCGAGCCAGGCAATGGTTTACTTTGATCGAGCCGCGAAGCGGGGTGTTCGAGGAGGCCGTGCAGCGCAAGGTCAAGCGCTTGAGCGGTTTGATGCTTGAACTGGAGGAAGGGGCGAGGGGGCAAGGGTGAAGATGTCGGCGTTTTTCAGCACAACCTGACCATCCGGTCAGAGGGGCTTGTATCGCTGGTGTTTCAACGCTGTGCTATCGTTGCGGCATCATTTCGTAACGATCCAAGAGAATCCCTGCATGAAGCTGGCTGTCTGGGCGACAGAGCGCGTAGTTGGCAGCAAACGAGTATTGCTTGCCGTTCTGCTCTGCTTGCTCACGGGTGTGGCGGTTGCTCAGCCGGAACTGCCGGTGAGCATGGCTGAACAGAGGGCGAAGTCTGTCACTCAAGTGGTGCTGGGCATTCTCAGTTATGCGCGCTGGCCGGTCGAACCTGCACAGTTGCGTCTGTGTATCGTCGGCCCCACCGAATACACCGATGATCTGGTGAAAGGCACGACCCAGGCGACAGGGCGTCCTGTCGCTGTGCGTCGTCTGCTGGCAGACAACCCGACAGTCGCCAATGAGTGCGATGCGGTGTACATCGGCAAGCTTACCGCCGATGAGCGCAATCGGTTGTTCGCGTCGCTGATCGGCCATCCGGTCCTGAGCATCAGCGAGGGCGGCGATCAGTGTACGGTCGGCAGTCTGTTCTGTTTGCGGGTTGGCGACGAGCAGGTGTCTTTCGAGGTCAATCTCGACTCCGTCGCCCGTAGCGGCGTTCGTATCCATCCAAGCGTGCTGCAGTTGTCGCGCCGCAAGCCGGCGGTCCCATGAAGCGAGACCCTTCCACCGGACGTCCGACCCTGGGCTCGGTCATCGGTCGCGGGCATTTGATTGTCGCACTGGTTGCCGTAGCGATGGCCAGTGTGTCCCTGACCCTGCTCGGCTTGCTGGCGCTGCGGGTCTACGCCGATCACAACTTGCACCTCATCGCGCGGTCGATCAATTACACCGTGGAAGCCGCGGTGGTATTCAACGACAAGGCAGCGGCGACGGAAGCGCTGGCGCTGATTGCCTCGACCGAAGAGGTGGCTGACGCGCAGGTGCTGGACAGTCAGGGCCAGGTACTCGCCCGTTGGCAGCGACCGGAGAACGGTCTGTTTTCCGCGCTGGAAATGCAGGTGGCGCGAGCGATTCTGGAAAAACCGATCAGCCTGCCGATCCTGCATCAGGATCGTGAGATCGGACGTATTCTGCTCACCGGCCACGGCGGCAGCCTGATGCGATTTTTGTTGAGCGGTCTGGCGGGCATCATTCTCTGCACCGCGATCAGCGCATGGGTCGCGCTCTTTCTGGCGCGTCGCCAGTTGCTCGGCATTATCGGACCATTGCACAGCCTCGCCAAAGTGGCCCACGCCGCGCGCAGCGAGCGCGCGCTGGATCGGCGCGTTCCTCCGGCGAAAATCGCCGAACTCGACAACCTCGGCAACGACTTCAATGCGCTGCTCGATGAACTGGAGTCGTGGCAGACCCACCTGCAAAACGAGAACGAAACCCTTGCCCACCAGGCCACACACGACAGTCTCACCGGACTGCCCAACCGGGCGTTTTTCGAGGGCCGGTTGATTCGTGCATTGCGCAGCGCCAATAAACTCAACGAGCGCGCAGCGGTGCTGTTTCTCGACAGCGACCGGTTCAAAGAGATCAATGACAATTTTGGCCACGCTGCCGGCGATGCGGTGCTGGTGGCCGTGGCGAACCGGGTGCGCGCGCAGTTGCGTGAAGAGGATCTTGTGGCGCGCCTGGGCGGTGACGAATTCGCCGTGCTATTGACGCCGTTGCACAAGACCGAAGATGCCGAGCGCATCGCCGACAAGATTCTCGCCAGCATGGACACGCCCATTACCGTACCGGGCGATACCAGTGTGGTGACCTCGCTCAGTATCGGCATTGCCGTTTATCCCGATCATGGTGCTACGCCCGGCACCTTGCTCGATGCGGCCGACGCCGCGATGTATCAAGCCAAGCGCCTGTCCCGTGGCGCCCAATTCACCGCCGGGTCGGAGCACCCGGTCGATCCCGTTCAAACCAGGAGCTGATGCCGTGTTCTCACTTTCCGTTCGACTGTTTTCCACTCTGTTGCTGACGGTCATGCTGACCCTCACCGGTTGCCAGACCGCTGCGCAAAAAGGCCTGACACCGGCGCAGATTGCCGTGCTCAAGCAGCAGGGCTTTGAACTGACCGACGATGGCTGGGAGTTCGGCCTGTCGGGCAAAGTGCTGTTTGGCAGCGATGTGGAAAGTCTGAACAAACAAAGCACCGATATCGTCGAGCGTATCGGCAAGGCTCTGCTCGGCGTCGGTATCGAGCGGGTTCGCGTAGATGGTCACACCGACGCCTCGGGCAAGGAAAGCTACAACCAGCAGTTGTCTCTGCGCCGGGCGAAAAGCGTCAGCAAAGTGCTGACGTCGGTTGGCATGAAAGAGGAGAACATCCAGTTGCAGGGCCTCGGCAGCCGCGAACCGGTGGCGTCCAACGATACGGCTGCCGGTCGCACCGAAAACCGCCGGGTCTCGATCGTGGTCAGCGCCGACTAGTCGGCGAACTGCATCTCCCGGGTCTGTCCCATCAATAGCGCCTGATTGCGCTCGGTCACCTCACGGATGTAATCCCACAACAGGGTGATCCGCTTGAGCTTGCGCAGGTCCTCCCGGCAGTACATCCAGAACTGCCGGGTGATATCGATTTCCTCCGGCAGTACCGGTAGCAGGCGCGGGTCCTGGGCCGCGAGGAAGCACGGCAGAATCGCCAGCGAACGTCCCTGCTGCGCCGCCACGAATTGGGCGATCACGCTGGTGCTGCGCAAATGGGCGTTGGCGCCGGGCAACACGTTCGCCAGATACAACAGCTCCGAGCTGAACGCCAGGTCATCCACGTAACTGATGAATTGATGCTTGCCCAGGTCGGTGGGGCGGCGGATCGGTGGGTGCTTGTCCAGGTATTCCTGGGTGGCGTACAGCTGCAAGCGGTAGTCGCAGAGTTTGCAGCACACATACGGCCCGTGTTCCGGGCGTTCAAGGGCAATGACGATGTCCGCTTCGCGCTTGGACAGGCTGATGAAGTGCGGCAGCGGCAGGATGTCTACCGAGATCGCCGGGTAGGCATCGACGAAATGGCTCAGCTGCGGCGTGATGAAGAAACTGCCGAAGCCTTCTGTGCAGCCCATCCGCACGTGGCCGGACAGTGCGACACCGGAGCCGGACACCTGCTCGCAGGCCATGTGCAGCGTGCTTTCGATCGACTCGGCATAACTCAGCAGTCGCTGGCCTTCGGCGGTCAGCACGAAGCCGCTGGTGCGGGATTTCTCGAACAGCAGTGTGCCCAGCGCGGCTTCCAGCGAACTGATTCTGCGCGACACCGTGGTGTAGTCCACCGCCAGGCGTTTGGCCGCGGTGCTGGCCTTGCGGGTACGGGCGACCTCCAGGAAAAACTTGAGGTCGTCCCAGTTCAGCGAACCCAGAGACGTGATGTTTTTTTGCATGATGGACGGGCTTATATGTGCGTTCTTATTAGAAGTTTGCACATCTATACTCCAAAAACAGTCCGACAACCAATTCGTGACACACGCCTCATCTCAAGGCGAACCTTCGCCTTGGCTCCCAAGATAAAAACAATTTCCGGAGACCAGCATGAACGCATCGCTTACGCCCAACGAAACCACGGTCCAGAAGGTCAAGCTGCTGATCGACGGCGAGTGGGTCGAGTCGCAGACCACCGAGTGGCATGACATCGTCAACCCGGCGACCCAGCAGGTGCTGGCCAAGGTCCCGTTCGCCACCGCCGCTGAAGTCGACGCTGCCGTCAGTGCCGCCCAGCGCGCCTTCCAGACCTGGAAACTGACCCCGATCGGCGCGCGCATGCGCATCATGCTCAAATTGCAGGCCTTGATCCGCGAACACTCCAAACGCATCGCCGTGGTGCTGAGTGCCGAGCAGGGCAAAACCATCGCCGACGCCGAGGGCGATATTTTCCGTGGCCTGGAAGTGGTCGAGCATGCGTGCTCCATCGGCAGCCTGCAGATGGGTGAATTTGCCGAGAACGTCGCTGGCGGCGTTGACACCTACACCCTGCGCCAGCCGATCGGCGTTTGTGCCGGCATCACGCCGTTCAATTTCCCGGCGATGATTCCGCTGTGGATGTTCCCGATGGCCATCGCCTGCGGCAACACCTTCGTGCTCAAACCGTCCGAACAGGATCCGCTGTCGACCATGCTGCTGGTGGAGCTGGCGATTGAAGCCGGCATTCCGGCCGGTGTTCTGAACGTCGTACACGGTGGCAAGGACGTGGTCGATGGCTTGTGCACCCACAAGGACATCAAGGCGGTTTCGTTCGTCGGTTCGACCGCCGTCGGCACCCACGTTTATGACCTGGCCGGTAAACATGGCAAGCGCGTGCAATCGATGATGGGCGCGAAAAACCACGCCGTGGTGCTGCCGGACGCCAATCGTGAGCAAGCGCTCAATGCCCTGGTCGGTGCCGGTTTCGGCGCGGCGGGCCAGCGTTGCATGGCTACTTCGGTGGTGGTGCTGGTAGGCGCGGCCAGGCAGTGGCTGCCGGACCTGAAAGCGCTGGCGCAGAAGCTCAAGGTCAACGCCGGCAATGAGCCGGGCACCGATGTCGGCCCGGTCATTTCGAAGAAGGCCAAGGCACGGATTCTCGACCTGATCGAAAGCGGCATCAAGGAAGGCGCCAAACTTGAACTGGACGGTCGCGACATCCGCGTACCGGGCTACGAGAACGGCAACTTCGTCGGCCCGACCCTGTTCTCCGGGGTGACCACCGACATGCAGATCTACACCCAGGAAATCTTCGGCCCGGTGCTGGTGGTGCTGGAAGTCGACACCCTCGATCAAGCCATCGCGCTGGTCAACGCCAACCCGTTCGGCAACGGCACCGGCCTGTTCACCCAGAGCGGTGCGGCAGCACGTAAATTTCAGAGCGAAATCGACGTCGGCCAGGTCGGCATCAACATCCCGATTCCGGTGCCGGTACCGTTCTTCAGCTTCACCGGTTCGCGCGGTTCGAAACTCGGCGACCTCGGTCCCTACGGCAAGCAAGTGGTGCAGTTCTACACCCAGACCAAAACGGTCACGGCGCGCTGGTTCGATGACGACAGCGTCAACGACGGCGTGAACACCACCATCAACCTGCGCTGAGGAATGGCCATGAAAATCGCATTTATCGGTCTGGGCAACATGGGCGCGCCGATGGCGCGCAACCTGATCAAGGCCGGGCATTCACTGAACCTGGTAGACCTGAACAAAACCGTGCTGGCGGAACTCGAGCAACTGGGCGGCACCATTCGCGCCTCGGCTCGCGAAGCGGCAAAGGATGCAGAGCTGGTCATCACCATGCTGCCGGCGGCGGTGCATGTGCGCAGCGTCTGGCTCGGTGAGGACGGTGTGCTGGCCGGAATCGGCAAAGGTGTGCCGGCAGTGGATTGCAGCACCATCGATCCGCAGACCGCTCGCGACGTGGCAGCGGCGGCGGCCAGACAAGGCGTGGCCATGGCCGATGCGCCCGTGTCCGGCGGTACCGGCGGCGCCACGGCCGGGACGCTGACCTTCATGGTCGGCGCTACACCGGAACTGTTTGCCACCCTGCAACCGGTGCTGGCGCAGATGGGCCGCAACATCGTGCACTGCGGTGAAGTCGGCACCGGGCAGATCGCCAAGATCTGCAACAACCTGTTGCTGGCGATCTCGATGGTCGGCGTCAGTGAGGCCATGGCTTTGGGCGATGCGCTGGGGATCGACACCGGCGTGCTTGCCGGGATCATCAACAGCTCGACCGGGCGTTGCTGGAGTTCTGAAATGTACAACCCTTGGCCGGGCATCGTCGAAACGGCGCCGGCCTCGCGCGGCTACACCGGTGGTTTCGGTGCCGAACTGATGCTCAAGGATCTGGGGCTGGCAACCGAAGCGGCGCGTCAGGCCCATCAGCCGGTAGTGCTGGGCGCCGTGGCGCAGCAGTTGTATCAGGCGATGAGCCAGCGCGGGGAAGGTGGCAAGGACTTCTCGGCGATCATCAACAGCTATCGCAAGCCGCAGTAATCGTCGACAGGCCTGCGCGCGGCACAGGCCTTTATTGCCGGGAAATCACGTCGGGTGGTTTCCCGGCTTTTTTGCATCAGGCGAACACGAAATATTTGCGCACGGTCTCGACCACTTCCCAGGTGCCCTTCATGCCCGGCTCAACGACGAAAATGTCGCCGGCACGCAGATGGATAGGCTCCATGCCGTCCGGGGTGATGATGCAGTAGCCTTCCTGGAAATGGCAGTACTCCCATTTCACGTAATCCACCCGCCACTTGCCGGGGGTGCAGATCCAGGTGCCCATGATCTTGCTGCCATCTTCGCTGGTGTAGGCGTTGAGGTTGACGGTGTGCGGGTCGCCCTCGAGCTTTTCCCATTTGCAGGCGTCGAGTACGGGCAGCGGGTGGGTGTCGCGCAAAACGGTAACAGGTGCGGTCATTGGTGAGTTCCAGAGCAGGCCTTGAAGCGGAAGCTGCACCCTATAGCGCCGGGTACTTTGCCAATTGTCTGGGTTCGACATTCAGTTGCTCATAAACGCAACAACGGATTGCACTGAACGGTTAGTCAATAACCCCTGCAACTTTAATTAAGGCAATGTACTGATCTGGAACAAAGGTTATGAACTTATAACAAAATTACTTGCTTTAATTTGGCAGGTGATACACCAGGGTTTTCGTCGCTAAGTTGCTTTCCATAGTTGAACATGAGTGCGGCGGGCGCGCTCCACCCTACGCAGGCATTGTTAAGTAAATATGTCGCTCCGACCAAACGCCTGCACCAATCGAGTGCAGCATTTACGGGCTTGTGCACGCTCGTCTCAGATCAATAAAAAACTTTGAACAGTTCGTTGACTCTCCCCTTAAGGGCAGAGTTTAGATTTCCGCCGCGTGAGAAGTTGCTGTGGGAAAAGTTACTTCTCGAATGCGGAAAATATGAGTCAGACACGACATATAGGGAGATAGAAATGAACAATCCATTGGACTTGGAACAGGTCATTGGCAGCACTCGCGCCATTCTCGCGCAGTTGTTGGTAATGAGCGCTGACGAAATCGATCAACACAGCAGCATCGTCGAAGATCTGGGAGCGGACTCGCTGGACATCGTCGACCTCAGCTTCCAGCTGGGTCGCCAGTATGGCTGCACATTGCCCAAGACCAGCGTGCTGGACCACGCGGTGGCTGTCTGCGGGGACGCCAGCGAGTTTCTGGCCAATGGCCGGATCACTGAAAACGGCAAGGCCCTGCTGGAGCAAAGCCTGAGCGCCTACGCACCGGACCAGCTCAAGGCCGGCATGCAACCGGCGCAGGTGTTCGCGGCCACCACGGTTCTCAACTGGGCGCAGCAGTGCCGCAATCTGTTCAATTACCTGCCATCGAGCTGCCCTGACTGCAACGCCCATCAAGCCGTGCTCAACGAGCGTCAGCAAGTGGTCTGCGGTGCATGCAGCGCACGCCTGGTGCCGGCCGATGGCGACGAAGTCTCCCGTCAACTGGTCGAGCAGTTTGTCGCCACTCACGTCAAAGAGACGGTGTAGGAGCTCACATGCGGGCACGAGAAGTCTATGTGAGCGGGTTCGGCCTGGTGGCGCCCATGGCGCTGGACGCCGCCACGTTGTTCGAGCGCATCTGCCGGAAACAATCCTGTGTCCGCGAACATCCCCGGTTCCAGGCATTGGGGTTTCGCAACAGCGCGGCCGGGTTTATTGATGAAGCACAGTGGCAGAAGATCGCCGCCGGATTCGGTGGCAATGCAGCGTTGCACCCGCGTCAGAGCGTGCTGGCCGAGTACGTCGCGCGTCAGGCGTTGCAGCACGCCAGTCTGACACCGGCCGACTTTGCCCACAGCCGCAGTGGTCTCTTTCTGGGGGCCAACAAATATTGTGCCGACAGCGACGATCTGCAGCGGGTCAGTCGATGCATGGATGACGCGGGGCGAGTCGATCTGGATCGCCTGCTGGACCATCCGGCACCGTCGGGCTCGGCTTTCGTGCGTCGGGTCGACCAGCAGACCCAGCATCTGGCGGACTGGCTCGGTATCCGCGACTGCATCTCGACCCACTCTGATGCCTGCGCCGCCGGCACCATGGCCATCGGCAGCGCTTTCCGGGCGATCGAGCGCGGTGAAGTGGATCTGGCGATTTGCGGCGCCGTGGAGCTGATGGCCAATGAGCTGCCGTATTACATGTTCAACAGCCTCGGCGCGTTGTGCCAGGCCGACCTGCCGGCAGGCGAGCAGAGCCGCCCGTTCATGCCCGATCGCAGTGGTTTTGTGCTCAGCGAAGGCGCGGCCCTGGTGATTCTCGAATCCGCCGAGCATGCCCGACGCCGCAAGGCCAGGCCATTGGGACGAGTGTTGGGCTACGCCAATGTCTGCGAAGCCCAGAAGATGACCTCCAGCAGCCGGGATGGCAGCAAGTACGAGGAATGCATGGACGCAGCAATCGAAGATGCCGGGCTGCTGCGCAGTGCCGTGCAACACGTCAATACCCATGGGACTTCCACCCAGGCCAACGACAGTTGCGAGGCCCTGGCCCTGCAGCGGCTGTTTGGCGAATGTCAGGACTTCATGACCTTCACCGCCAACAAATCGGCCATGGGTCACTCTCTGGCGGGCAGCGGTGCCATTGAAGCCGTGCTGTCGTTGATGACCTTGCGCGACGGTGTGCTGTTGCCGACCTTGAACTATGAACCTGAGCGCGCCGAATACCCTTCACTGAAGTTCCTCAGTGAGCCAATGCGTCAGTCGATCAACGTGGTGATGTCCAACTCCTTCGGTTTCGGCGGCGTCAACAGCTCGCTGGTTCTGGGGAGGGCGTGACATGAACAGACGCCTCTACATCAATGCCGCTGCTGTACTCAATGCGGCCGGCAGCGAATGCGCCGATCTGCTCGGCACACCGCCGGTGCCACAACCGCTGGCCTTCGACCTGCAACGCAAGGCTCTGGCGTTGCCCGTGCCGCGCCTGGCCAGTGATCTGTTCGATCGCAAGATCCAGCGCAGCGTCGAACCGCAGGGGCTGCGTCTGCTGCATTGCGCTGCACGGCTGGCGCCCGCGCTGGCGGCACTGCAACTGCCTGCAGCGCGCATTGCCCTGACCGCCGCGATTCCGGAGGTGGACGCACCAAGTCCTTGCTGGGATGCCGTGCAGGCCATTCTCGAACAACCGCACAAACAGCTGTCGCAACTGTTGGCCAACACCCCGCCATTGCATGCGCTGACATTGCTCAACAGCAGCGTGATGGCTTACGTAGCCGAGGCGCTGAATTGCCATGGCCCGATGGGCGGCTTCTGCTCCCAGGACAATGCCGGGCTCGATGCGTTGATCGAGGCCTGTCAGCAAATTGCCGAACGACACGCCGATGCGGCACTGGTGGTCAGCAGCAGTCCGAACCTGACGCCGGCTCTGTACCTGCGCGAGCCCGCTTTGGCGGACGAGCCGGTTTACGGTGAAGGCGCTGCGGCGCTGTTGCTCAGTTCGAAACCGCTGAAGGACGCCACGCAGGTCTTGCGTGTGGCCGGGTTTGCCCGAGGCTACAGCGCGGATCCGCAGCGTACGCTGGTGGTTGGCAAACGCGTGATCGAGCGCGCCCTGGGCGAGGAAAAACTCTGTATGGGTGACGTTGCCAATCTGGTGGTCAATCCTGCCGACCGGCAACTGATGAGCCTGTTTGAATCGAAGCCTCAATGTCTGCGCAGTGTCAGTGCAATGACCGGCGAACTGGGCGCCAGCGGATTGCTGACCGAGGTCGCCATGACTTTGCACCACAGTCGCGACGCAGGCGCCGTGCCTGGTTACACCTTGCTCGTCAGCCATGGTCGCGCCGGTCACTGGGGCGCATTGCTGTTGGCCAGTGAAACCCTGGAGAAGTACGCATGAGTGCGACACGGATTGTGATCACCGGAATGGGCGCGGTAACCGGATTCGGTTTCGAATGGCAGACCCTTTGGGAAAAAATGCTCGGCGCCGAACACTGCGTGCGCCCGTGGCAGCCGCAAGACCTGCAGGACAATGAATTTCCGGTTCGCTACGCGGCGCCCGTGGACATGACGTTATTGCCCGGGCATTTGCAGAACCACCCGGCCTGGACGCTGCCCCTGGAAAAGCGCAGCCGCTTTGGCTGGGTGGCAGCCAGCCAGGCCGTCGCCGACAGCGGACTGAATCCCGGGCAGTTGCGCGAGGCTGCCGTGCTGTGTGCTTCCGGGGCGCCGCAGCACATGCTCGCCGACATGCTCCTGACTCAGGCGCCGGACGGCGCTGCACCGGACTGGCAACACCTGATGGCGCGTGCTGCGGAAGTCAGCGCCGAAGGCTCCCTGCGCCAGGCGAACGACCGGCTGGCGCGAGTGATTGCCGACGACCTCGGCTGTGAAGGTCCGGTGATCAATATCAGCAGTGCCTGTGCCGGCGCGTCCCAGGCGATCGGCAACGCGTTCCGGATGATTCGTCGCGGCGAAGTGGACGTTGCCGTGGCCGGTGGCGCCGACTCGGTGCTCAACCTCGACACCATGGCTGCGTTGTACCTGCTGGGGGCAGCCTCGGGCGAGCAACGCTGGGGCGCTGATCTGTGCCGACCGTTCGATCGTGACCGCAGCGGTCTGATCGCCGGCGAAGGCGGCGGATTCGTTGTATTGGAAAGTCTTGAGCATGCCTTGGCGCGAGGGGCGACCCCGTATGCCGAAGTGCTCGGTTACGGCAGCAGCCTGGATGCCTACAAGGTCACCGCACCGCAGCCAGAGGGCCGGGGTGCTGCCTTGGCCATGCAAGCGGCGCTGGACGATGCCGGGTTGCAGCCGCAACAGATTGACCTGATCAATGCTCACGGCACCTCGACACCACTCAATGATGTCGCCGAAACCCTGGCCATCAAGCAGGTGTTCGCTCGGCACAAGCATTATCAGACGCTGGCCGTCAGTGCCAACAAATCGCAATTCGGTCATCTGATCGCGGCGGCCGGGGCGCCGGAGTGCATTGTCACTGCACTCGCCTGTCTGAACGATCTGGTCACGCCCACCGTGAACCTGCACGAGGCCGATGAGCGCTGCGATCTGGATTATTGCGCCGGTCAGGCCGTCAGCCGTCGTGTGGATTACGCCCTCAGCAACTCCTTTGGCTTCGGCGGGCTGAACACCTCGCTGGCACTTGGCAAATATCGGGAGCACGGACAATGACTAGCGCCACTGCACGCATTGCCATCGCTGGCAGCGGTTGTGTGTTGCCCACGGGCTGGGGTGTCGAGGGATTCTGGTCGGCAGCCCGGGAAGGTCGCAGTGCGATTGCGCCTCTGCAAACGCCGCTGTTCCACAGTGAACGCATCGCCGCATTCGGACAGATCGATGACGCCACGCACCAGCGCAGTCGCCAGGACGTTGCGCAAAACCTGCAGCGTTACTGCCCGCCGGCAGTGATCTGGGGCGTGAGCGCGGCACGCCAGGCGCTGGCCGAGGCCGGCGTCGAACCCGGCCGGGACGGTTTGCGTTATGGCCTCTATTGCTGTCAGGGCGGGTATACCCATCCGTCGGTGGCTTCCTATGGAGAACTGCTTCAAGAGTCCCGGACCGACAACGCAGCCGACATGAACCGCCTCGCCCGACAGGTGTTGCAGGAGCGCGCGCTCGATCCGTTTCTGGTGCTCAAGAGTCTGAGCAACGGCTTGCTCGGCGTGGTCAGCCTGGCGTTGAAACTGGAGTGTGAGTGCAACGCCTACATGCAAGGCGTGGCCGGCAATCTGGCGGCATTGCGTCAGGCGCACAGTGCCTTGCAGAGTGGGCGCATCGACGTGGCCATCGTGGTCGGGGCCGGCAGTGAGCTCGACCCGCTGGCGCTGGCCGCGCTCGCCGAGGCCGGTGTGATCGGTACCGACGGTTCCCGGCAGATGCTCGCCTTCGACCGCCAGGGGGCGGGTGGCATTGCCGGCGAAGGCGCCGCTGCGCTGGTGCTGCGGCGGGCCGCGGATCTGCCGTCGGGACCGCAGACCTGCCTGTCGGCGCTGTTCGCGCACCCGCGTCTGGACGCTCTGAGCCTGCCGGACAAACAGGTCGATCTGCTGATCAGCAGCGCCACCGGCACGGCGCACAAGGACGCCGATCTGGCCCGCACGCTGGCCCGTACCGGCGCCGCACACATCACCAGCAGCACGGCGTTGACCGGCATCCTCAGCGGTGCGCCGAGCCTGGTCGACCTGATTCTCGCCCGCCAGATGCTGCAGGCCCAAAGCATCGCGCCGATTGCCGGGCTGACACAGCCGGTGGATACGCATCTGCCGTTTGTGTCGGGCGAACCACGGGATGCCGTTCTGCACGATTGCCTGGTGATCAACCGCGACGACAACGGCTTCAGCGCCTGTTACCAACTCGACTTGCAGGCGGACGACTGACCGCTTGAAGGCAATACATCGCTTCTGAATTTTTACTCAAGGGATATGACTGTCATGGATTACCGCGATTACGTTCGGCCAAAATTCGTTGAACTGATGCAGGCCCTGGGCCTGGAGTGCCAGTTCCATCGGGCGCAGGGCAGCAAACTGTTCTACCGCGACAAGCAGGGTGACGAAGTGACCGTTACCGATTTTCTCGGTGGCTACGGTGCCGCGTTGTACGGCCACAACGATCCGCAATTCGTCGATCAGCTGTGCGGCCTGCTGCGTGCCGATGTGCCGTTCAACGCGCAAATGTCGGTGCGCAGCGCGGCGGGGCAGTTGGGGCGTGAACTCAGCGAAGCGTTCAACCGTGAGCTGAACAACACCGAGCGCTACATTTCCACGTTCTCCAACAGTGGCGCCGAGTCGGTGGAAATCGCCGTCAAGCATGCCGAATACCGTCGGCAGAAAAACCTGCAGAAGCAGTTCGACGAGCATGATTTCGAACTGGCGAACCTGATGACCAGCGACAAGGCCTATGTCGAGCTGGAGGTCGATGATCTCGAACTGCCTGCCGGCCTGTTGCCGCCGCACCTGACCAGCGTGACCGTGCGTCAGGTGGCCGAGGCGGTGCGTCAGCACAACCTCGCGCAACTGCATGTCGAGCCGGTCTTCCTCGCGGTGCGGGGCAGCTTCCACGGCAAACTGGTGAACACCGTTCAACTGACTTACGGCAAGCAATATCGCAAGCCATTTGCCCGTTTCGGGCTCAACGTCGAATTCATCGACCCGGATCAACCGCAGCAGTTGCAAGACCTGCCGGCCCGCCATCAGCATCACTGGCTGAGCCTGGAGTGGAGCGGCGAAACCCTGCGCGTGCGCCGTGAAGCGTTCAGCGCAATCACTGCCGTACTGCTGGAACCGATCCAGGGCGAGGGCGGGATCAACGAGTTTGCCAAAGAGTTCTACCTGGGCCTGCGTCGCCTGTGCAACGAGCAGCAATGCCCGCTGGTCATCGACGAAGTGCAATCGGGTTTCGGCCGCACCGGCACCTTGCTCGGGGCCACCCATTTCAACCTGCAGGGCGACTACTACTGCCTGTCCAAGGCGCTGGGCGGTGGCTTGATGAAAATCGCCGCCACCGTGATTCGTGCCAGTCATTACGAAAACGATTTCAGCTACATCCACAGCTCGACCTTCGCTGAAGACGATGCGTCGTGCCACATCGCGCTGTCGGCCCTGCGCCGGTTGTTCGAGAACGACAGCGCCATGCTCAAGGATGTGAACAAGAAGGGCGAATACCTCAAGGCTTCGCTGCTGGAGCTCAAGGCGGCCTATCCGGACGTGATCGCCGATGTGCGGGGGCGCGGCCTGCTGCTGGGCTTCCAATTGCATGACCTGACCGGTGCCAGTTCGCTGGTCCAGGCGTCGGCGCAGTACAACGAAGCGCTGGGCTACATCATTGCCGGCTACCTGTTGCAGTTCGAATCGTTGCGTGTGGCGCCGTCGGGCAGCAATGCCAATGTGATTCGCCTCGAACCCCCGGTGTGCATCACCTTCCAGGAGATCGATGGCCTGATCGCTTCGCTGCAAAAAGTCTGCGACATGCTGCGTCGCCGCGATGCATTCCCGCTGGCCGCCGGTGTGTGTGCCGACAGCATCGACCATGTGCCGGCACGCGCGGTCAGCTTCACGGAGACCGACAGCCTCCCAAAGTCTGACGAGAACGTGCGCGTGGTAGCACGCGTGGCGTTCATCAATCACCTGATCGATGCGGACATGCTCAGTGACGTCGACCCATCGCTGTCGACCCTGAGCCCGGAGCAGAAGCGCGAGTTCATCAAACGCATGGCCCCCGAGCGCCGCGCGGCGCCCATCGGCCCGGTGCAGATCCGCTCGAAACTGGGCACGGCGGTGGAGTTCACCCTCTATCCGCTGTGCATGGATTCCGATGCGATGGCGGCGTACATCGCCAGCGGTGATCTGGAAACCATCCGCGAGGAAGTCGGCAATCGCATCAAGGATGCCCGCGCCGATGGCTACAGCGTGGCTGGCCTGGGCATGTACACCTCGATCGTCACCAACAACTGCCAGGCGCTGAAAATTCCTGACATGGCGCTGACTTCGGGCAACGCGCTGACCATCGGCATGGGGCTGGAGGCAATCGAGCAGGGCTGCAGACAGCAGGGTCTGGAACTGAGCCGGCAGACCGCTGCAGTGGTCGGTGCGGCCGGCAACATCGCTTCGACCTACGCCTCGCTGCTGTCGACCAGTGTCGAGCACCTGATCCTGATCGGCAGTGGTCGTGACGGCTCGCTGCGACGCCTGGAGAAAACCGCTCACCAGATTTACGCCGAAGCCGCCCGGGCCATTCTCAAGGGGGTTGCCGAGCACGATCGTCTCGCCGGTCGCCTGCAGCAGCTGGGGGGTATCGATGCCCTGTTGCAAGCCCATGGCAACAGTGCCGATCTCGGTCAGCGCGTGGCACAACTGGTCGATGAACAACTGGGAAGCAACGCATTCATCACCGTCAGCAACGACCTGGAGGCCTTGAAGCAGGCGCGCATCGTGCTGTGTGCGGCGAATGCACCGCAGGCGTTTCTCGGTGCCGGACACTTTGCCGAGAACAGCGTGATCTGTGACATCGCCGTACCGCTGAACGTGGACCAGAACCTCGCCGGTCAGCGCTCCGACGTGCTGTACATGCACGGCGGGATTGTCCAGACGCCGCTGGGCGATGGCCTGGCCCCCAACGTTCGCGCCTACCTCAAGCAAGGTCAGTTGTATGCCTGCATGGCGGAGTCGGTACTGATGGGGCTGTCGGCCATGAAACAGCACTACTCCTACGGCGACATCAGCCGTGAGCAAGTGCAGCAGATCCGTGCACTGGCCGCGACCCACGGGTTCAGCCTCGCGCAGTTCAAAACCGATAACTCGCTGTAAGGAACGGTCATGCCGAACAAAGTAGCAGTAGTGACCGGTGGCAGCCGTGGCATCGGCCGGGCCATCGTCCTGGCGCTGGCGGGTGCCGGTTATCAAGTGGCGTTCAGTTATGTACGCGATGAAGTAGCGGCGATGGCCTTGCGTGATGAAGTGCAGGCGTCGGGCGTGGATTGCCTGGCGCTGCAATGCGACATCAGCCGTGGCGACAGCATCGCGTCATTCTTCGAGCGGGTCGAGGCGCATTTCCAGCGCGTCGATCTGCTGGTCAACAACGCCGGCATTACCCGTGACGGCTTGCTGGCGACGATGCCGGCCGGCGACATCCTGGACGTGATCCAGACCAATCTGGTCGGCACCTTGCTCTGCTGTCAGCAGGTGCTGCCGGGCATGCTGCGCCAGCGCAGTGGCTGCATCGTCAATATCAGTTCGGTCGCCGCGCAAAAGCCCGGCAAGGGCCAGAGCAACTATGCCGCGGCCAAGGGCGGGGTCGAGGCCATGACCCGCGCCCTGGCGGTCGAACTGGCACCGCGCAATATCCGGGTCAATGCGGTGGCGCCGGGGATCGTCAAGACCGAGATGAGCACCGCGCTGATCGGCAGCCAGGAGGAGCAGATCCAGTCGCGGTTGCTGATCAAGCGTTATGCCGAGCCGCAGGAAATTGCCGAGGCGGTGCTCTACCTCGCCGACCGTGGCCTGTACCTGACCGGGGAGGTCCTGCCGGTGAACGGCGGGTTGAAAATGCCATGAGCCGCACCATTCTGATTACCGGTGCGGCCAAGGGCATCGGCCGCGCCGTGGCCGAGGACTTCGCGGCCAATGGCGACAATCACCTGATCCTGCTGGATCTGGATTTGCCGCAACTGCAGGGCTGGGTAGACGAACAGCAGGAGCGCATCAAGGCTCGGGTCGAGACCTACGCCGCGAACATCGCCGATCTGCCTGCCATGGAAGCGTTTTTCAAGCAGCTCGGCACCCGGATCAAGCAGGTCGACGTGCTGGTCAACAGTGCCGGTATCTGCAATGAAAACGAGCCCGAAGATCTGCACAACTGGCACAAGGTGATTTCGGTCAACCTCAACGGAACGTTTTACGTGACCTCGTTGTGTCTGGCGCTGATGCCGGATCGGGGACGGATCATCAACATGTCCTCGATCCTCGGGCGGGCCGGCAAAGTACGTAATACCGCGTACTGTGCCTCCAAGCACGGCATCGTCGGGATGACCAAGGCCCTGGCGCTGGACCTGGCGCCGCGGCAGATCACGGTCAACGCGATTCTGCCGGCCTGGATCGATACACCGATGCTCCAGGGCGAGCTGGCGACACAGGCGGCGATCGCTGGCCTGACCCAGGAACAGATCGTGCGCAACGCGAAGAAAAAACTGCCGATGCGCCGCTTCATCCAGAGCGAAGAAGTGGCCGCGATGGTGCGGTATCTGGCCAGTCCTGAAGCCGGCGGGGTCACGGCCCAGAGCCTGGTGATCGATGGCGGCGTCGGATTGGGAATGTAGCTATGCCAGGATCCATAAACCGCATCGCCTGGGCGGTGTGGGCGTGCGTGGCCGCTCCGGCGGCTGTCGCGGCCCTGGAAGTCGATGATCTCAAGCCCGATTACGCCGACGCCGAAATCGGCGTGGCCACGGCGCTGCGCCTGCACGGTGACGATCAGGTCACGCAGAAAGCCGTGTATTTCAAAGCCAATCTGGAGGACAACTGGGACGGCGGTTATTACAAGGCCAAGGGCCGCGTACGGTATGACGCCCGCTACGACGGCAACAACCCGTACAGCGAACGCGCCCGGGACAAATATCGTTTCGACGCCGACTGGCGGCATCTGTATGTCGGTCATTCGCTGGGCGACGGTGAAGTGACGGTCGGCTGGCAGCAGGTGGTCTGGGGGCGTGCGGATGAACTGCGTGTGCTGGACCAGATCAACCCGCTGGACTATCGCGATGGCCTGACCCCGTTGCTCGAAGACAGCCGCATCGCCGTGCCGATGGTGCGCGTGACGCAGCCCGTGGGCGAATGGGAGCTGGAAGCGCTGTGGATCACCGACTTCGTCAAGAACCGGCCGCCGGTGGCGGGCAGCGAGTTCGCCGCGCCGCTGTTTGCGGCGCCCGATCCCGAGTATTTCCTGCTGGATTCCAAACCCGGTTACGACGGTGACAAGGGCTACTCCTATGGTCTGAGCGCCAATGGCCGGATCGGGGCTGTGGACACCAGTTTCGTGGCGCTGAGCGCACGTCAGCAGGACCCGGTGTATGCCGTCGAAGGTCTGGCCGATGACGGTCGTACGCGCCTTGAACGCCAGTTTCCCCGTTACACCATGGGCGGTGCAGGACTGGCGATCGACGCCGGCCACAGCATCGTGGTGCGCAGCGAGATTGCGTGGTTCGACAATTGGCGCGTGACCAATCCGACTCGCGCTTATGGTGCCGACAGCACTTCGATGGTCAAGTCGCTGCTGGGTGTCGACTATCTGTGGCGCGACTGGCTGATTTCGGCGCAATGGCAGGAACAGGTGTTGCTCGACTGGCAGGACGGGATGCTGCAGGACAAGCGCGAGCCGCTGTTCACCCTCTCGGCCGAAGGCACCCACTGGCAGGACCGACTCAAGAGCAGACTGGTGGCCGCCGCCTCGCCACCGTACAAGGACAACGCGTTGTTGCAGGGCATCTTCACCTACAAACCGGTGGACTACATCAAGCTGGGACTGGAAGTGGACGTGTTCTTCGGCAAGCCCGACAGGGCCTTCGGCGAATACAGCAAGCGCGATCAAGTGCGCCTGTCCGCCGGCTATCTGTTTTAACCCCCGTGACGCCTGCTGCCACCGGTGGCGCAGGCCCGCATGTACTCATCCGACGAAAAGGGAAATTCCGATGTTGCCGCTTTTGAAAAGTCTGACCGCTACCGCATTGATCCTCAGTGGCGCCTGCGCCAGCGCTGCCGACGGCAGCAATGCCGATGAAATCATTCGCCAGGTGCGCGATCGCAATGACGGTAAAAGCTTCATGTCCCAGGTGTCGTTGATCCTCCACGACAAGAAGGGCAATACCCGGGTTCGTGAATTCACCTACCTGCAGAAGGACTACCCGGACAGCGACAAATTCAGCATGTATTTCTCGGCACCGACCGATGTGCGCGACGTCGCATTCCACATTGAAAACCCCCATGAGCCCCTGGGCCTGGAAGACAGCCAGTGGATGTACCTGCCGGTCAGCCGCCAGACCCGCCGGATCTCCACCACCGACAAGCGCGGTTCGTTCATGGGCAGCGAATACTCCTATGCCGACCTGGACAAGATCCGGGTCAAGGATTATTCGCAGAAATTGCTGGGCGAAGAGCAGATCAAGGGCCGTGACTGCTACGTGATCGAACGTGAACCGGCGTCCCCGGAAGTGCTGGCCAAGACCGGTTACAACCAACTCAAGGTGTGGATCGACAAGCAGAATTTCCTGGTCATGCGTCAGGACTTCTTCGACGTCAAAGGTGTACTGATCAAGCAGATGCGCACCCAGAAGGTCGAGACCATCGACGGGATCGACAGCATCGTGCTCAGTGAAACCGAGCACTTCATCGACGGCACGCGCTCGGAAATGCGCTTCAACCAGTTGCAGTACAACGTTGCGCTGGAAGACCGACTGTTTACCCAGACCGCCATCAAGCGCGGACTGAAAACCGGTGACATACCGGAATTTTCCGTGTCTGCCCGTTAAGCGCCGCTCCCGACGACCCTGGAACACATGATCATGGAAAGATACCTGAACTTTGTCGAGCGCCATGCGCGGGCGATCGTTTTCCTGTTGGTGGCGATCACCGCGTATTTCACTTATACGCTGGGCGCGCTGATCTCGGACACCAACCCTTATCTGCTCAAGGACAGCCATCCGGCGCGCAAGACCATCATCGATTTGCAGGGTGAGTTCACCGGCACCTTCGACTCGGTGATGGTGGCGTTGAACAACCCGCAGACGGTCTTCAACAAACAGACGCTCAATGCGCTGTTTTCGATGTCGCAGTCGGTGCGCAAGATGATTCTGGCCAACGACGCCGACAAGGAGCAACTGACGCAGATCGTCGCCCGCTACCCGAATGACAGCCGCGCGCAGTTATTGACCCGGGACATTCTGGAGGACGGTTTTTCCCAGAATGATTACGCTCAGGCCAAGGCCCTGCGCGATCATGCCCAGAGTCAGAACTGGGATGCTCATGATCAGTTGTTCCTGACCTTCCTCGCCGAGCGGATCAACCCGATTCGCGAAATGGCGTCGATGGGCGACCTGGAAAACATCGTGTTGACCGACGGTGGCGAGTTGTTGATCCACAAGACCCTCAACGCCTATGACATGGACCCGGCCGTGGTCGAGTCGCAGATCATGGGCAACGAACTGATGGTCGACGGGGTGGTGTCGAAGGACAAGAAGGTCGCGATGCTGGTGGCCGAACTCGGCACCAAGCAGGATGACGCCCAGGCGCAACTGCGCGCCTATCAGATCGTGCGGGGCATCGTCGCCAAGTATCAGGCAGAGCATCCGGAGTACAAGGACGAGATTTTCATTGCCGGCATGCCGATCTTCATCGCGGCCCAGCAGGAAATCATCGACCATGACCTGGCGGTGCTGTTTCCGATCGTGTTTCTGCTGATCACCCTGCTGCTGACGTTCTTCTTCCGCAAACCGCTGGGCGTGTTGTTGCCGCTGTTCAACATTCTGTTCTGCACCATCTGGACGCTGGGCCTGATGGCGCTGCTGCGGGTGCCGTTCGACCTGTTGACCAGCGTGTTGCCGGTGTTTCTGTTCACCATCTGCTGCTCGGACGCCATCCATGTGATGGCCGAATACTACGAGCAGAAAAACGCCGGCAAGAGCAACCGTGACGCCAACCGCGAAACCCAGCGCCTGATGGTGGTACCGGTGGTGTTGACCACAGTGACGACCATCGCCACGTTCATGATTTCCACCACCAACAACATTGTCAGCATCCGCAATTTCGGCGTGTTCATGTCCATCGGCCTGACGGCGGCGCTGATCATTTCATTGCTGCTGATTCCGGCCTGGATCTCCCTCTGGGGCAAGGATCAACCACCGCAAGCGAAGGTGGCCGCGCACAAGGAATCGATCATCTCGCGTTATCTGGTGGCGTTCTGCGCCTGGATGATCCGCTTTCGCAAACCGATTCTCTTGGTCATGTTGCCGCTGCTGGCGCTGGCCACCGTGTTCACCTTCCGCGTCGATATCGAAGACTCGGGCATTGCCTATTTCAAACCCGAAAGCCATATCCGTATCTCGGACCAGTTCATCAACCACGCCAACGTCGCGGGTACGGCGCCGGGCTGGATTGCCATCGACAGCAAGGAGCCTCGTGGGGTGCTGACCACGGAGGTGGTGCAGTTCATCGACAGGCTCGACCACTTCATCAAGCAGCAGCCGAACGTGAGTTACGGCTACTCCCTGGCCACTTACGTCAAGCGCATGAACCTGGTGCTCAACGACATGAACCCTGATTACCTGCGCGTTCCCAACGCCATGGAAAAGGTGAGCTCCGTCAATGATGACGGGCAGGTCGAACAATTCGAAGTGCCGGGCAATTCGCTGATCGAGCAGCATGTGATGCTGTTCGAAAACGGTGGCGGCTCGGACTTGAACAACGTGCTCAACGCCGACTTCTCCAAGGCCTTGACGCTGTACACCATGACCTCATCGGTCGCCAGCGATTATCAGGGCATGCTCGATCGCCTCGACGCCTGGCTGCTGGTGAACAAGCCGGCCAACCTGGAGGTGACGCATGCCGGCACGCCGTTGATCTGGACCGGTGTGTTGCAGGAAATCACCCAGGGCCAGGTCCTGAGCTTTTCCCTGGCGTTGCTGGTCGTCACGCTGATGATGATGTACTGGCTCAAGTCGGTGCGGCTGGGCATTCTCGGCATGTTGACCCTGCTGACCACCTCGGTCACGGTCTACGGCTTCATGTTCCTGTTCGAGATCCAGCTGAACATCGGCACGACGCTGGTGACTTTCCTGGTGGTGGGCGTGGTCGATTACGCGGTGCACCTGCTGTCGCGCATCAAATGGCTGGTGCAGCAGGGCATTGAAGTCGACGCGGCGATTCTGCAGGCGATGCACAGCGTCGGTCGCTCGACGGTGATCAACGTGGTGATTTTCTCCGTGGGCTTCATGGCGCTGCTGTTTTCTGACTTCAAGCCGATTGTCGATCTGGGGGCACTGGTGGCCATGGCGCTGTTCTCCAGCGGGGTCATGACCATCATTCTGGTGACGCTGGTTTCGCCGTGGTTCTTCGGCGCGATTGAGCCGGTTGTCCAGCCCGCTCGGGCGCAACGCCTCGACGCAGAGGCAGTACCGGGCTGAACAGGCCTGAGCCGGTTCCGCCTGCCCTGATCCGACAGGCGAACCGGCCCATGCGGCGCATGAGGGTTTTCAGTTCAGCGTAGCGGCCGGGGTTTTTTCCCCTTGCCGGGCGATGCGCTCGAACTGACATTCCTGTCGAGCCTCGTGGAGGTTGTTTTCAAACGCTTCAAGACCATCGTACAACTGCTGCAAATCGCCGATCTGGGTCACCAGCTCGGCTTTTTTTCGGGCGATGGCGTTCTGTGCCATGTCCCATGGGAATTCGTCGCCGCGGTAGTTGTTCAGGATGACTTGCAACTCCTTGAGCTTGAAGCCCAGTTGCTGAGCGCATTTGATGAACGTCAGTACCTCGACGCTCTCCTGACTGTAGATACGGTATTTACCTTCACGCTTGGGCTCGGGCAACAGGCCGATTTCTTCGTAATGGCGAATGCTTTTGACTGTGGTGCCCGACAGCTGGGCGGCTTTGCCGATATACATAAAGATCCATCTCGATGATAAAACAGGGCGTAGCGTGACCAGGCTCGAGGCCTGATCGGCGGGCGATTATAGGGTGAATGTCATCGGCAGGTTGCAACTGTGCGTAAATGACGCGCACAGCTGACGGACGGGCTTGAGGGAGAGCCCGTGGAAGGCTGACGGCGTCGGCGGCGCCGTCAGTTGGACAGTGGCGTCGGATTCAGATCGCGGCGCTGGCTCGCGCCTGTTTCAGCCATACGTCGCGCTGCTCCGGTTTGGAGCCGAGCATGGGACCGAACGTCAGGGTCTTGATAGGTTTGACCCCGCAGAACTCCAGCGTGGTCTTGCGCACCTGATGCAGGCCCGGCATGCCGTAGAACCACTTGTAGTACCAGTACGGCGTGTCCATGGTCACCAGCAAATGGGCGGTGCGGCCTTTGAGCAGTTTGTCCGGGAAGGCTTTGCCCTCGCGGTACTTGAACGCGAAACCGGGCAGGAAGATGCGGTCCAGAAAGCCTTTCATCAACGCCGGAATCCCGCCCCACCAGATCGGGTAGACGAACGTCAGGTGCTCGGCCCAGGTGATGTCGGCCTGCGCTTGCAGCAGATCGGGCTCCAGCGGCTGAATCTTGTTGTAACCCTCGTGCAGGACCGGGTCGAAATCCAGCGCATCCAGGCGCATCAACCGTACCTCATGCCCGGCGTCCTTGGCCGCCTGAACGTAGGTTTCACTCAGTGCTCCGCAAAAACTCTCGGTGGAGGGGTGTCCCAGAATCACGAGCATTCGTTTGCCCATAGTGTGTACTCCTGAAAAGAAGCTCACAGGATAGAGTCTGCCCCTAGCGGTAGAGTCAAGGCGTCAGTGCCTCCAGCAAGGCTTGGGTGTAGGCCGGCAGATGGGCGAAATTTCTTGAACACAGGTGCAGCGTCCGCCTGGCCCAGGGGTCGTCCAGCGGCACACAGGCAAATGAGTTCGCCCGGGGCCAGCGCTCAACCGCCACTTTGGGCGCGATCGCCAGCCCCGCACCCCGCGCCACCATGCGCATGAGGCCATCGAAACCATCGGCTCGGATGCGGATCGCCATGCGCTGGCCGATGTGCAGCGCCTGTTCTTCCAGATGAATCGCCAGGGCACTGTCGGCACCCAGCGCCACGTAGTCATGGGCCAGGGTTTCGGCAAAGGTCAGCGAGAAACACTCTGCCAGCGCGTGACCCGGCGGCACGAGCAGCACCAGCGGGTCGTCGCGAAAGATCCGGGTCTGCAAATCGTGGGTGTCCACAGCGTCGGAGACGATGCCAAGGTCTGCCGTTCCCTGGCGCAAGGCATGGGTGATGCGCGCGCTGGGCAGTTCCTGCAAGTCGATGTCGAGGTTGGGATGTTCGCTCAGAAAATCCGCCAGCACTTCCGGCAGATATTCGCTGATGGCCGTGGTGTTGCACAACAGACGCACCTGGCCCTTGGCACCCCGGGCGTATTCGTTCAGGTCCTGCTGCATGCGGTCGGCCTGTTGCAGCAGGAGCCGCGCATGTTGCGCCAGGGCCTTTCCGGCCGGCGTCGGTGTGACCCCGCGACGTCCGCGTTCCAGGAACGCCGTGCCCAGCGAAGCTTCCATGGCACGAATCCGCGCACTGGCCGCCGCCAGCGACAGATGACTGCGGGCGGCACCGGCGGTGATGTTGCCGCTGTCGAGAATGTGCAGGTACAGGCGCAGGTCGGTGAGGTCGAAGTGCATCGGTCATGACTCTTGCTGAAAGAGAGGCTGCCTCAGTGTATGACAGATTTTCAGCTCACCCGCGCCGGCGCACAGTATCGCCATGAACGCACTCGCAGATTTCTATCAGAACCTCGGACTGGCCCTGTCTTTACTGGTGCTGATGACCTTCATCCTCGCCGGCCTGGTGAAAGGCGTGATCGGCCTCGGCCTGCCCACTGTCGCCATGGGGCTGCTCGGTCTGGCTATGGCGCCGGCGCAGGCTGCGGCGTTGCTGATCATTCCGGCGACGCTGACCAATGTCTGGCAACTGGCGTTCGGCGGGCATCTACGCGCACTGGTGAAACGGCTGTGGCCGATGCTGCTGACGATTGTCCTCGGTACAGCCATCGGTACGTTGTGGATCGGCATGGCGGGCGGGCACTGGGTGGTGCGCGGGCTCGGTGTGGCGCTGTTGCTCTATGCGGCGAGCGGATTGTTCCTGCCGACGCTGAATGTCAGTCGTCGCCGTGAACCGTGGCTGGGGCCGCTCTGCGGTTTGATCACCGGCGTCATCACTTCGGCCACTGGCGTGTTCGTGATTCCCGCCGTCCCCTACATGCAGGCATTGGGCTTGAGTCGCGATGAACTGGTTCAGGCCCTGGGCCTGTCCTTCACCGTGTCGACCCTGGCGCTGGCCGCCGGGCTGCTCTGGCGCGGCTCGCTGGGTGGCGCGCAATTGAGCGCTTCGTTGCTGATGTTGATTCCGGCCATGCTCGGCATGTGGCTCGGGCAATGGCTGCGCCAGCGCATCAGTACCGTGTTGTTCAGGCGGGTGTTCTTCATCGGTCTGGGCGCGCTGGGCGCCCATCTGCTGATCAGCGGCTAGCGGACGATGCGCTGAGCATCTCGATCGGGCGGATATCGAAATCCCGCTCCAGGTACTCCATGCGATTGGCGAAAAACTGCTGCATGTGCGGCAGGTTCGAGTGCACGTCCAGATGCGCCTGGCTTTCCCAGATCTCGTAGAAGATGAACAGGGTCGGATCTGTCTTGTCGCGCAGCATGTGGTACTCGATGCAGCCGGGTTCTGCGCGGCTCGGCTCGACGTAAGCGCGGAAAAACGCTTCGAAGGCTTCGGCTTTTTCCGGGCGGGTCTTGGCGTGCAGGATGAAACCCTGGCGTCCGCTCATGGCAAAAAACTCCATTCAGATTCAGATGACGGCCAATCCTACGGCAACAATCGGCGTTCTATTCGTGCGTTTTACTCAAATGAATTTTGCGCAATCGACGCTTATTCCGCGCGAGGCGCATCGTTAATCTGCCGCCATTCAATTTATTCACCTTGTCCATCCGGCGCTCTGCGCTGTGTATCGGCGTCCCATCGAGGCTGTCCCATGAAAAAAGTGCTGTTGCTCAATGGCGGTAAAAAATTCGCCCACTCCGACGGTCGCTACAACGCCACCCTTCACGAAGCGGCGCTCGGCGTGCTGGATCGCGGCGGTGTAGACGTCAAGACCACTTTCATCGACGAGGGCTATGACATCGCCGAAGAGGTGGCCAAATTTCTCTGGGCCGACGTGATCATTTATCAGATGCCGGGCTGGTGGATGGGCGCGCCGTGGACCGTGAAAAAGTACATCGACGAAGTCTTCACCGAAGGCCACGGCAGCCTCTACGCCAGTGACGGTCGCACCCGTTCGGACTCCTCGCAGAAGTACGGCAGCGGTGGCCTGATCCACGGTAAGCAGTACATGCTGTCGCTGACCTGGAACGCGCCGCAGCAGGCGTTCGACGATCCGACCGACTTCTTCGAGGCCAAAGGCGTGGATGCCGTTTACTTTCCGTTCCACAAGGCCAACCAGTTCCTCGGCATGACCGGCCTGCCGACCTTCCTCTGCGTGGACGTGATGAAACGCCCGAACATCGAAGCGGATGTGGCGCGATACGAGCAGCATCTGAGCGAGGTGTTTGGCCTCAAGGCCTGACGCTCGGCTACTATCGAAGGCCTGAGCCTGTGCCGCAGGCCTTTCGATTCGAGGACACCCGTGAAAGCCAGATCCGATGAGTTGCAGATTTTCGTCTGCGTGATCGAGTGCGGTTCGATTTCCGCCGCCGCCGAGCAGGTCGGGCAGACGCCCTCGGCGGTCAGCCGCACGTTGTCGCGACTGGAAGCCAAGCTCGACACCACGCTGATCAACCGCACCACGCGACGCATGGACCTGACTGAAGAAGGCAAGTATTTCTTCGAACAGGCCAAGCTGATCCTCGACCAGATGGATCAACTCGAAGAGCGCCTCTCGTCACGCCAGCAGACGCCGTCCGGACGTTTGCGCATCAACGCCGCCTCGCCGTTCATGCTCCATGCCATCGTGCCGTACATCGACGAGTTCCGGCGGCTGTACCCCGACATTCAGCTCGAACTCAACAGCAACGACCTGATCATTGATTTGCTGGAACAAAGCACCGACGTCGCCATCCGCATCGGCGCCCTGGCCGATTCGACGTTGCACGCCCGGCCGCTGGGTTGCAGCCCGCTGCTGATCGTTGCGAGTCCTGCCTATCTGGAAAAACACGGTGCGCCGCTTCAGGTCGCCGATCTGAGCGAACACACCTTGCTCGGCTTCACCCAGAACGAAGGCCTCAACCAGTGGCCGCTGCGTTACGTGCACGGTGACCGCTGGCCGATCACCCCGGCGATCAGCGCTTCCAGCGGCGAGACGGTCCGGCATCTGGCGCTGGAAGGCCAGGGCATTGCCTGTCTCTCGCATTTCATGACCATCGACGACATTCGTGCCGGGCGCCTCAAGGTGCTGCTGGCGGAATTCAACAGCGGTTATCGCCAGCCGATCAACGCGGTGTACTACCGCAACTCGCAACTGGCATTGCGGATCCAGTGCTTCCTGGACTTCATCCAGAGCAAACTGGCGGCTTACGCCAGCGCCGATTTCAAGGGCTGATTCGTGATCCCTGCGCAACAGTGATTTGGTTGTGGGCGGGTTTTTCCACCGGGTTCGCCGGTCGATACTCGCTGCATCATTTATTCACGCAGGGAGTCTCTCCATGAACGTATTCGTCACCGGCGCTGCCGGTTTTATCGGCGGCTCCATCGCCACCGGTCTGGTCAAGGCCGGCCACAGCGTCACCGGTCTCGTGCGCAGTGCCGAGCAGGCCGATGAGTTGCAAGCACTGGGCATCACCCCGGTGATCGGTACCCTCGACGACAACGCGCTGCTGGGCGAACAGGCCCGTGCCGCCGACGCGGTGATCAACGCTGCCAGCAGCGACCATCGCGGCGCAGTCGAAGCCTTGCTCGACGCCCTGCGCGGCTCGAACAAAGTGTTCCTGCACACCAGCGGTTCGAGCATCGTCGGCGATGCCTCGGGCGGTAAATCCAGCGATGTCATCTACTTCGAAGACAACCTGCCCGAGCCGACCGTCGACAAGGCGGCACGGGTAGCCATTGACAACCTGATCCTCGCGGCAGCGAAGGACGGCGTGAACTCGGCCGTGATCTGCAACACCCTGATCTATGGCCACAGCCTGGGCGTCCATCGCGACAGCGTGCAGTTGCCGCGCCTGCTGAAACAGGCACGCAAAAGCGGTGTGGTGCGTCACGTCGGTACCGGGCAGAACATCTGGTCCAACGTGCACATCGAAGATGTGGTGTCGCTGTACCTGCTGGCCCTGAGCAAAAATGTCCCGGGCACGTTCTACTTCGTTGAAAGCGGCGAAGCGTCGTTCATCGACATGACCACCGCCATGGCCGAGGCCCTGAATCTGGGTGAGCCGCAAGACTGGCCGCTGAAAGACGCCGAGGCAGAGTGGGGCTATGAAATGGCCAATTATGGCCTGGGCTCCAACAGCCGGGTGCGCGGCAAACACGCCCGTGAACTGTTGGGCTGGGCGCCGAAGCGCACATCGGTCGTCGAGTGGATTCGCAACGAAATGGTGTGAGTCCACACACCACACTTGAACCTGTGGGAGCCAACCGGCTCCCACAGGTTTTTTTATGCCCCGGAAATGAAGGACAAGGCGTCGAGGCTCATCGAAACGTTCAGATGTTTCCTACTAGCCTGATCCCCGCACAGACATGGCCAACGCAACTGGCCGGTTTGTAGGATAGCGGGCACCCACTGGTTGTCTGGCCATGAGGCCAGGTCGGTGGGTAACGCCCGTGGAATTTTTCTGCAAAAGGGAATTTGCGATGGCAATACGCACCTCTGCTGCCTGTACGTAAAGGCATATCCCGGGCGAACCAGACGATTTCGCCTCCTCACGGTTCATGACACGGCGCCAAGCGCCCTGGCCGGAGCATTGCGCTCTTCGGTCGTGGGCACACTCATCCGCGAAATTGGCAAGAACAAGGAGTAGTTATGATCATTTTGGGCATTACCAATAATGACTTGTCGGGTGCCTGCCTGGTACGTGACGGTCAGATTCTCTCGGCGGTCAGCGAAGAGCGTTTCACCCGCATCAAGGACCACAAGAACTGGCCCGCGAAGTCCATCGATTTCGTGTTGAACCAGGCCGGCCTGTCGCTGGAGGATGTCGATTACGTGGCCTATGGATGGAATGCCGGTTTCAGCGCCGACAAGCACCTTGAGTTGTATTTCGACCGGGTCGTCGAAGAAGTCAGGAACAACCCCGAAGGCCTGGCGCAGTTCCGCCAGCGTGTCACCGATGAAGTCCGCAACGACAAAGAGAAACGCGCCGAATTCGATCAATACATTGCCGCCAACGGGCTGACCGGCAAGGCGTATTACATCGATCACCACGAGTGCCATGCCCTCGGTGCCTATGTCTGCTCGCCATTCGATGAAGCCTTGACCCTGACCTGTGACGGGCGCGGTGATTTCCAGTCGTTGACCGTGACCTGGTACAGCCCGACCGAAACCACGGTGCTGCAGCGCGAAACCAGCATCGACAGCCTGGGTTATTTCTACGGCCGGATCACTCATTTGCTGGGTTACAAACCCAACCGTCATGAAGGCAAGGTCACGGGCCTGGCCGCGTTCGGCGACCCGCAGAAGTTGCTGGGGGTGATGCAGCAGATGATCCGTTTCGAAGACGGGCGCATCAGGGCGAATTGCGGTGACCTGTTCCTGCCGTCCTACCACAACTACAGCGAATCACTGCAAACCCTGTTCGCCCGGGAGACCCCGGAAGACATCGCCGCCGCCGTGCAGCGTCACTCCGAAGATTTGCTGGTGGCGGTGGTCAAGCATCATCTGGCGCAACGTGGCAGCGCCAACCTGTGCCTGGCCGGCGGTGTGTTCGGCAACGTCAAACTCAACCAGCGCCTGCGCGAGATTCCGGGGGTGAAAAACGTCTATGTGTTGCCATGCATGGGCGATGGCGGGCTGGCGCTGGCGGCGGCCGTGGGGGCGGCATACCTGGAAAACGGCACCCGCTTCAGGAACCCGGCCATGACCCTCGGCCCGGAGTCGCGAAGCGTTTCGCAGAACATCAACCTGATCCAGCGCGACTACCCCGAACTCGGTTATCACGCGCCGTCGAACATCATCGACGTGCTGACCGACGCACTGATGGAAAACCAGGTGCTGGGCATGTTCAAGGGCAAGATGGAGTTCGGCCCGCGCTCGCTGTGCAACCGCAGCATCGTCTACCACGCGCAGGATGCCGAGGTGAACGACTGGCTGAACAAGCGCATGCACCGCACCGAGTTCATGCCTTTCGGCCCGGTCACCGCCATTGAACAGGCGGCTGCCTGCTACGTCGGCTGGGATGAGGATCAAGTGGCGGCAGACACCATGACCATGACCTACGATTGTCATCCGCAGTTCAGCGAAGCCAGTCCGGCAGTCGTGCACATCGACGGCACGGCGCGGCCACAGATCATTCGCCCGGAGCGTGACGCATTCATGCATCGCCTGTTGAATGCCTGGCACGAGCGCACGGGTCAGGCGGCGTTGATCAACACGTCGTTCAACCGGCACGAAGAACCGATCGTGTGCTCGCCACAGGACGCACTGGATGCGTTGAAAGAGGGGATGGTCGATCTGGTGGTGATGAGCGAAGCTCTGATCGTCTGGCGCAAGGGCAGGAACAGCTTCACCCGCCAACGCTTCGAATAAGGGATGAAGTATTTCAGGGCTCCCCGGAGCCCTGTTCAGGAGTATCGAGCGTATGGTTGACCCATGTATCTGATCTTTTTCGGGTTCTTTGCCGCGGAGGGGATCATCTATCCGTTCTGGCCGACCTGGCTGGATTCGCTGGGCTTCAGCGCCAGCCAGATCGGTCTGCTGATCGCGGCGGTCTATTGGCCGCAAGTCGTGACCGGCGTGTTGATCACCTACGTGGCCGACTGGCGCGTGGACCAACTTCGGCTCGCGGCTTTTCTTGGTTTTTCGGCAGCGTTGTGTACGTTGCTGTTCTATTTCATGCCGGTGCACCTGTGGGGATTCGTGTGCCTGAGCATTCTGTTCGGCGGGCTGTGGATGGTGGTGCTGCCATTGTCCGAGTCCTATCTGCTCAAGCGTGACAAGCAGGCCCTGCAGAACTATGGCCGGGTTCGCGCAGCGGGCTCTTCGGCGTTCATCCTGACCTCGACGTGTGGCGGTCTGTTGTTCGCGCACTACGGCCAGACGTGGGTGCCGATCGTGATTGCGGCGAGCATGCTGTTCACTGCATTGGCGTGTCTGTGGTTGAAGCGTCAGGTCACGCTGGCGCCTCTGCAACCGCCCGAGCGTACGACAAAGCGGCCCGACTGGAAGGCGCTGTTCGCACACAAAGGCCTGCTGATCGCGATTGCCGCCGCCAGCTTCATTCAGCTCAGTCACACCCTGTACTTTTCCACGGCGTCGATCGGCTGGGGCGTGAAGGGCTACTCTTCAACCACCATCGGGGTGTTCTGGTCAGTGGCGGTGATTGCGGAAATCACCTATTTCGCGTTCTCCAACAAAGTCCTGGCGTATTGCTCACCGCTGTCTATCGTGATGGTTTCCAGTGTCTGTGCGGCAATACGCTGGGCGCTGTTTTCCGACAGCGATGCGCTGGCGGTGATTCTGCTGGGGCAATGCCTGCACGCCTTGAGTTTTGCGGCTTACCACTCGGCAATCATGCGCTGCATTCGCGACCATGCGCCGGCGCAGCTGCAGGTGTTTACCCAGGGCGTCTATTACTCGCTGGCGGTTGCCTTGCCCATGGGCCTGGCCACACCCTTCGCCGGGTATCTGTACGACACGCAGCCACAGTGGGCCTGGTACGTCATGGCGCTGTTTGCGTTGACCGGTACCGTCCTGGCATTCATTGCTTATCCGAAAATGCGAAGTGCTACCGATGACTCAACGAACCTTTACAGCCGTTTGCTTTGATATGGATGGCGTGCTGATCCAGTCGCGCCAGGTCATCGAACGGGCCTGGACCACGGTGGCACGCCAGTACGGCGTAGCGGTCGATCAGGCCTTCATCGACGAACACATTCATGGTCGCCCCGGCGGCTACACCCTGCAGGCGCTGTTCGGCCAGTTCGACGAGCAGCAGCGTGTGCTGATCAAGCAGGAAGTCGACGCCATCGAAGAGGTTTCGATCTGCCCGCTGGTGCCGGGCGTCGCTTCGCTCATCGACCGTCTCGCCGGGCACGTGCCGCTGGCGCTGGTCACCAGCAGCTGGCGCGCGCGGGTCGATCACGTCCTGCAGCAACATGACCTGACCTCGGTGTTCGACTGCATCATCTGCCGCGACGATGTGCGCAGTGGCAAACCGGCCCCGGACCCCTATCGCCTGGCCGCCGCCCGACTGGATCGCCAGAGCGATGAATGCCTGGTCTTCGAAGACTCCGTCAGCGGCGTGCAGTCGGCGGTCAGCAATGGCGCGCTGTGTATCGGCATTGGCGACGATCCCACGCTGAGCGCGCACGGGGCACTGCGGACGTACACGGATTTCACGGCGCTCCCGGTCTCGCAGGGCGAGGTGGATACCCACCTCTATGCCGACGGCGGGCTGTTGATCGGCGGGCAGGCTGCCCGGAGGTTTGCCCGCTCATGACCCCGACTTTGCAACACGCAACGGTGCTGTGGGATTTTCTCGGGTCCGGACGCGGGCACCAACCCTGCGACCTGATCGTGGTGTGCGGCTCCTACGATCTGCGGGTCTGCGATTACGCCTGCCAGTTGCTGAAAAAAGGTGTCGCCCCGCATCTGCTGTTTACCGGCAACACCGGCAACTGGACGAAGCATTTGTGGGAACGCACCGAAGCCGATGTTTTTGCGCAACGGGCCATGGCGCAAGGTGTTTCACCGGATCAATTCACCTTGGAATCCCGCGCTACCAACTTCGCCGAGAACATCGCGTTTGCCAGGGCATTGTTCCCGGACGTGCGCCGGGCGACGTTCCTGACCAAACCCAATTCGATCCGGCGCGTGGCGTTGACCCTGCCCGTTCAATGGCCGGGGCTCGAGGCCTGGGTGGATGCGCCGTCGTTCGGTTTTCCGGGTGAGGTGAGTAACCTGATCGGGGTCCTGGGATTGATCGACGAAATGGTCGGAGATATCCACCGGATCATGGTTTACCCTTCGCTGGGCTTTCAGGTCGAGCAGGTGATTCCCGATGAAGTCGAGGTCGCCTGGCGCTACCTGATCGAGCAAGGATTCGATCACCATTTGATCAAGGGCAGACACTGACGCCCGAGCTGCCGCCGGAGACTGACATGCTGTACGACACCCTGATCCGCAACGCCCTGATCATCGACGGCAGCGACACTCCGGGTTATACCGCCGACGTGGCGATTCTCGATGGCCGCATCGCACGCATCGGTGACTTGCGCGACGTCGGCGCCACCGACGAAATCGACGCCGCCGGCCGCGTGCTGGCGCCGGGTTTCATCGACGTGCACACCCACGACGACACCGTCGTGATCCGCCAGCCGCAGATGCTGCCCAAGCTCAGCCAGGGCGTGACCACGGTGATTGTCGGCAACTGCGGCATCAGCGCCGCACCGGTCAGTCTCAGGGGCGACCCGCCGGATCCGATGAACCTGCTCGGTAATGCTGCCGCATTCGTCTATCCCCGTTTCAGCGATTACCGCGCGGCGGTGGAAGCGGCCAACACCACGCTGAACGTCGCGGCGCTGGTCGGCCACACGGCCCTGCGCAGCAATCACCTCGACGATCTGTTTCGCACCGCGACCGACGATGAAATCACCGCGATGCGCGAGCAATTGCGTGAAAGCCTGGAGGCCGGGGCGCTCGGCTTATCCACAGGGCTGGCCTATGCGAGCGCGTTTTCCGCGTCCACCGATGAGGTGATGCAATTGTCCGAAGAGCTGACGGCGTTCGGGGCGGTGTACACCACGCATCTGCGCAGTGAGTTCGAACCGGTGCTGGAGGCCATGGACGAAGCGTTTCGCATCGGTCGCCACGCCCGCTCGCCGGTGATCGTTTCCCACTTGAAGTGTGCCGGCGTGGGCAACTGGGGGCGCAGTCCGCAGTTGCTCGCGTCGCTGGAGGAAGCGGCGAAAACCCACCCGGTCGGCTGCGATTGCTACCCCTATGCGGCGAGCTCTTCGACGCTGGATCTCAAGCAGGTGACCGACGCTCACCGCATCACCATCACCTGGTCGACGCCGCACCCGGAAGTCAGCGGTCGCGACTTGAGCGCCATCGCGGCCGAATGGACGATGCCACTGCTCGATGCCGCCAGACGCCTGCAACCGGCAGGCGCGGTGTATTACGGCATGGACGAGAAGGACGTGCGGCGCATCCTTGCCCATCCGCTGTCGATGGTCGGTTCCGATGGTCTGCCGGAAGATCCGTTTCCCCATCCGCGTCTGTGGGGGGCTTTTCCGCGGGTGCTGGGCCATTTCAGTCGCGATGTCGGTCTGTTTCCGCTGCACACCGCCGTGCACAAGATGACCGGTCTGTCGGCGGCCCGTTTCGGCCTGAAGGGGCGTGGCGAGGTTCGTGAAGGCCACTGGGCGGATCTGGTGCTGTTCGACCCGGCAACCGTGCAGGACGTCGCGGATTTCAAGGATCCCCAACGGGCGGCGCAAGGCATCGATGGCGTGTGGATCAACGGCGTATTGAGCTACCGCGACGGTCAGGCCAACGGGCAGAGGGCCGGGCGCTTTCTGGCCCGTGAGGGTGATCTGCGTGACAACTTTCGCTGAGTTTCGCGGAGTGCGTCACAGTGGTGGCACATTGCAATTAAAGAAAGCCATCACCAAGCCGAATTGCTGACATCTGCCCCGGCTACACGGCGGGGCCAATCAGTCAGGGAGCACCCCATGAGCTTTGGCAAAACCACCCCGATCCTGCGGATCTTCGATGAAGCCAAGGCGCTGGAGTTTTACGTCGACTTCCTTGGTTTCAAGATCGATTGGCAGCATCGTTTCGAAGCGGATTTCCCGTTGTACCTGCAAGTCTCCCGAGGCGAATGCGTGCTCCACCTGTCCGAGCATCACGGCGATGCAACACCGGGTTCGGCCCTGCGGATCGAGACCGATGAGCTTGAGGCGTTTCAGCAGCAACTGCTGGCGAAGAACTACAAGTTCTCGCACCCGGGCATCCAGGCCATGCCATGGGGCAGCCAGGACATGACCATCGTCGACCCGTTCGGCAATCGCCTGGTGTTCACCAACGCGATCAGCCTCTAGCTGTCGTTCGACACCCGGTGAGCCTGCCGAAACTCACCGGGCGGCATGCCGCGCCGGCTCTTGAACGTGCGGTGAAACGAGCGCGGTTCGGTGAAGCCCAGATACTGCGCAATATCCTGAATCGGCAAGGTGCTGTTGAGCAGGTAGTGCTCGGCCAGCTCCTGACGCAGCTCATCGAGAATCTGCTGATACGACGTACCGGCCTGATGCAGCTGGCGTTGCAGGGTGCGCACGGACACCGCGAGATGTTCGGCCACCTGTTCCTTGCGCGGCAGACCTTCCTTGAGCAACTGACGCAGGATGTTTTTGACCCGCAGCTCCAGCGATGCATCCTCCAGCGTCGCCATCAAACTCTGAGCGTGTTCTTCCAGGGTGCGCAGCAAATGCGCATCGGCCTGGCGCAACGGCAACTGCAGATACGGCAGCGGCACGATCAACGCCGAGTACGCCTGATCGAACAGCACCGGGCATTCAAAAAAACGTTCGTACTGTTCCGGCGTCGTGTCCGCCGGCATCGAGTGTTCCAGCCACACCGCGGCCGGCGACAACCGGGTGTCGGCGATCCAGCGTGCGTAGTGCAGCCAGGAGCCCAGCACGTTTTCCACCAGATGCCGGCGGATCCGCGGGCGTTCGAATCGGCAGTTCCAGATCAGGTGCACATGCTCGCCCTGCACCTCGGCGCGGCTGACGCCCATGTCGCCCACCAGTTTTTCGAACGGCATGATGCGGCTCATGGCGTCGCCCAGCGTCGCGCAGTTCATGGTGATGTAGCCCAGCACGCTCCAGGAGTTGGGCAGCACGAAATTTGCCGCGTTGAGCCCGAACAACGGATCGCCCGAGTGCTCGCAAAAGTAGTCGAGCAACCGTTCATGGGTTTCACCCGGCAGGCGCAGGCTGTTGTCGCTCAGCTGTTGCGCCTGCAACCCGGCCGCCGCCAGCGCCGGCTCGATGGCCAGGCCCAGATGCTCGGCATGACGCAGGTACTTGAGCAGTGGCGGAACGGAGGTGAAGCCGAGCGATTGCATGACCGAATTCCCTTGATCGAGGCCGCCACGGGCGGATGAGCGCCCTGAAAGGTAATTTGAATCCACGGCTAAAGTAAATGGCTGACGCTTGCGCGACGTTTGACTCAATTGGCTACTCGAACTGGCCGGATGCGACCGTGACACTTTCGGCTGGCTGACTAGTATGAGGGCCTGAAATCTCACTGATCGGACTGCACAGAAGGACACTCGCATGCGACGCTGGAACGGCTGGGGCGATGCAACCACGGTGGTCGAACTGCCGGCCCGGGGCGCAGGTTTTCTCCATGAGCGGCTGGGAGAAGGTCGCGCATTGCCCGACGCAACGCTTGAAGCCGCGCTGGCCCGGGTGCCGGTCTCGCGGCTGGCGGAACACGCGCTGTACAGCATCGATGCCCACGATCGCCTGTTGCATGCCCGAGGGCAGAGCCTGCCGGACTGGCTGGCGTTGCGCGAAGGGGCGCCGGGCAACTATCCCGATGCCGTGGCGTTCCCGGAAACCGCCGAACACATCCGCCAATTGCTGGCGCTCGCCCAGGCGCGGGACCTGTGCCTGATTCCCTATGGCGGCGGCACGTCGGTGGCCGGGCACATCAACCCGCCGGACTCTGCGCGGCCTGTGGTGACGGTGTCGCTGGCGCGGATGAATCGCCTGCTCGACCTCGATGAACAAAGTCTGCTGGCGACTTTCGGCCCCGGCGCCAGCGGCCCGCAGGTCGAGAGCCAGTTGCGCGCCCGTGGCTACACGCTGGGGCATTTCCCGCAGTCGTGGGAGCTGTCGACGCTGGGCGGCTGGGTGGCCAGTCGCTCCAGTGGTCAGCAATCGTTGCGTTATGGGCGGATCGAGCAATTGTTTGCCGGTGGCACCCTGGAAACCTTCGCCGGGCCGCTGCAGATCCCGAGCTTCCCGGCCTCGGCAGCCGGCCCGGATCTGCGTGAAGTGGTGCTGGGTAGCGAGGGACGGTTCGGGATCATTTCCGAGGTCAAGGTGCGGGTCAGTGCGTTGCCGGCGGACGAGCGTTTCTACGGTGTGTTTCTGCCCGACTGGAGCAGGGCACTTCAGGCGATCCGGCAACTGGCCCAGGCGCGGGTGCCGCTGTCGATGCTGCGCTTGTCCAATGCGGTGGAAACCGAAACCCAACTGGCGCTGGCCGGCCATCCGCAACAGATTGCCTGGCTGGAAAAATACCTGAGCCTGCGCGGCGCGGGCGAGGGCAAGTGCCTGCTGACCTTCGGCGTGACCGGCAATCGCAAGCAGAATGCGCTGTCCCTGAGCCAGGCCCGTCAGCACCTGAAGGCCTTCGGTGGCGTGTTCACCGGCACGCTGCTCGGCAAGAAGTGGGCGCAGAACCGCTTTCGTTTTCCCTACCTGCGGGAGAACTTGTGGAACGCCGGTTACGTGGTCGACACCCTGGAAACCGCCACCGACTGGAGCAACGTCGACAAGCTGCTCAACCTGATCGAAAACAGCCTGCGCGATGCCCTGGCGGCCGAGGGCGAACGGGTGCATGTGTTCACTCATCTGTCCCACGTCTACGGTGAAGGCTCGAGTATCTACACCACCTACGTGTTTCGCCCGGCAGCGGACTATCCCGCGACGCTGGCCCGCTGGAAGGCCCTCAAACACGCGGCCAGCCAGACCATCGTCGACAACCACGGCACCATCAGCCATCAGCACGGCGTGGGCAAGGATCACGCGCCGTACCTGCCGCGCGAGAAAGGCGTTTTGGCGATGGACACCTTGCAGGCGCTGAGCCGGCACTTCGACCCGGCCGGGCGTCTGAACCCCGGCACATTGTTGCAGGAGTGACCGCCATGAGCGCGGACTGGAACGCCGAATGGCGCCGGCAAGTCCTGCCGACGCTGGCGGGTGAGAACTGGGATTTGATCGTGATCGGTGGCGGCATCAGCGGCGCCGGCATCCTGCGCGAAGCCGCACGGCGTGGCTGGCGTTGCCTGCTGCTGGAGCAGCGGGATTTCGCCTGGGGCACGTCCAGCCGATCCTCGAAAATGGTCCATGGCGGTTTGCGTTATATCGCCAAGGGCCAGTGGCGCCTGACCCGGGATTCGGTGCGCGAGCGCCAACGCCTGCTCGACGAAGCGCCGGGGCTGGTGGAACCGATGAGTTTCATGATGCCGCATTATCGCGGCGGCTTTCCCGGGCCGCGTGTGCTGGGTGGTTTGTTGTCGGTCTATGACGCGTTGGCCGGGCGTCGCGCCCATTGTTTTCATGACGCGCAGCAACTGCGTTTTCTCGCGCCGGGCGTCAAAGAGCATGACTTGCTGGGCGGCACCTGTTTTGTCGATGCGCTGACCGATGACGCACGGCTGGTGATGCGTGTGTTGAGCGAAGCACGGGCCGATGGCGCGGTGGCGCTCAACGGCATGCGCGTCGAACATCTGCTGCGGGAAAACGGGCGGGTGTGCGGGGTTCAGGTCGAGGATTGCGAGGCCGGCGCATCGCTGCAATTGCGATGTGGTGTGCTGGCGGTGGCCACCGGGGCCTGGGCCGAGCGCTTGCGTCCGCCCGAGGCGCCGCGTCAGTTGCGACCCTTGCGCGGCAGTCATTTGCTGCTGCCGGGCTGGCGCTTGCCGGTGGCGCAGGCGTTCACCTTTCTGCATGAGCGGGACCGGAGGCCGGTGTTCGTGTTTCCGTGGGAAGGCGCCACGGTGATCGGCACCACGGACCTCGATCACCGCGAGAATCTGGACCAGAGCGCGAGCATCAGCGCCGAAGAACTCGACTATCTGCTGGCCGCCTGCCAACAGTCGTTTCCCGGTGCTGAAGTGACAGCCGCCGACGTGCTTTCAACCTGGTCCGGCGTGCGCCCGGTGGTGGGCAGTGCGGCGGGTGAGCACCAAGACAAACCGTCGAACGAAACCCGTGAACATGTGCTGTGGCAGGAACCGGGTTGCGTGACGTTGGCCGGCGGCAAACTCACGACGTTCCGTCCGCAAGCCATCGAAGTGCTCAAGGCCTGCGCCGACATGCTCGGCCGTTCTTTTGAAGATAATGCCGCGCCGGTATTTGCCGCCGTGCCGCCACTGGCGATTCCCGGACTCGGCCCCGGTCAGTGGCGACGGCTGGCCGGGCGCCATGGCCGAGACTTGCCGAGGCTGGCGCAACGGGTCGCCGAACTGGGCCACGAGACTGTCGGCGCCACCGACGCCTTGTGGGCCGAACTGGCCTTCGCCTGCGAAGCAGAAATGGTCCTGCACTTGGATGACCTGCTGCTGCGTCGAACCCGTCTGGGCCTGCTGCTGCCCCGTGGCGGCGCAGACTGTTTCCCGGCCATTCGCCAACTCTGCCAGTCACGACTGGGCTGGAACGACGAACACTGGCAACAGGAACAGCAACGCTACCAGGCCTTATGGCAACGCCATCACGGCCTGCCGGAAATCGCGCAGTGATGCCCCTCGAAGAGAGCTCCATGGACAACCACCCGAACAAGCGTTACCTGCTGGCCATCGACAATGGCACCCAGAGCGTGCGCGCGCTGCTCTTCGATTTGCAGGGCAATCTGCTCGGCAAGGGCAAGGTCGAGTTGCAGGCCTATTACTCGACGCAACCGGGCTGGGCCGAACAGGATCCGGAATACTACTGGGCGAAACTGGGCGAGGCCTGCCAGCAGGTGTGGGTGCAGACCGGTATCGATCGTTCGCAGATCGCCGGGGTGTCTCTCACGACGCAGCGCGGTACGGTGATCAACGTCGATGCTCAGGGCAAGCCGCTGCGTCCGGCGATTCTCTGGCTCGATCAGCGTCAGAGCGAAGTCGAAGGCGGGATCAAGGGGCCGTGGGGCTGGCTGTTCAAACTGGCCGGCGCGCAGGCCACGGTGGATTACTTTCGCGCCCAGGCCGAGGCCAACTGGATCGCCCGCCATCAACCCGAAGTGTGGGCGGCGACCGACAAGTTTCTGCTGCTTTCGGGGTTTCTCACGCATCGCCTCTGTGGGCGCTTCGTTGACTCCGTGGGCTGCTGCGTCGGCTACCTGCCGTTCGACTTCAAGCGCCTGCGCTGGGCCGCACCCCGTGACTGGAAATGGCAGGCGCTGGCGGTGCGTCCGGAGCAACTGCCGACCTTGCACAAACCCGGTGAAACCCTCGGACACATCAGCGCCGAAGCAAGCCGCCACACCGGCATTCCCGAGGGGATTCCGCTGATCGCGGCGGGTGCCGACAAGGCCTGTGAGGTACTCGGTTCCGGCGTCGTCGACTCGGGCACGGTGTGTCTGTCCTACGGCACCACCGCGACGATCACCAGCACCCGTTCGCGCTATCTGGAGATCGTCCCGCTGATTCCACCGTACCCGTCGGCTGTGCCGGATCAGTACAACTGCGAGGTGATGATTTATCGCGGTTACTGGATGGTCAGCTGGTTCAAGAACGAGTTCGGCCTGCGGGAAATGCAGCAGGCCAGAGAGCAGGGCATCGAGCCTGAACAACTGTTCGATGCCTTGGTCGATGCGGTGCCGCCGGGCTCCATGGGGTTGATGCTGCAACCGTACTGGTCACCGGGCATTCGCGAGCCGGGCGTGGAAGCCAAAGGCGCAATGATCGGCTTCGGCGACGTGCACACCCGTGCGCACATTTACCGGGCGATTCTCGAAGGTCTGGCCTATGCCTTGCGCCAAGGCATGGAGAAAATCGAGAAGCGTTCGAAGATCTCCGTCACCCGTTTGCGGGTGGCCGGCGGTGGCTCGCAAAGTGATGCGGCGATGCAACTGACGGCGAACATCTTCGGCCTGCCGGCGGAGCGTCCGCATGTCTATGAAGCGTCGGGTCTGGGCGCGGCGATCTGCTGTGCGGTGGGGCTCGGGCTGCACGCGGATTTCCCCACGGCAATGGCGGCGATGACCCGGGTCGGCGCGGTTTTCATACCGCAGCCCGAGGCGCAAAAGATCTATGAACGACTGTACAGGGACGTGTATCTGCGCATGTACCGGCAGCTCAAGCCGTTGTACCGGAGCATCCGCAAGATCACCGGTTACCCGGCCTGAAAGAACATACCGTGTGGCGCTATCGGAGAACTTTTCTGGTGAGATCGGACAGTGTCAGGGACGGGGTCGATTGTTAGGCTCGATCCCCACGGCACACCTGACAAGAACCACAAGCAATGAAGCTGATCCCCCTCCTGCTGCTTTGCGCAATGGCCCCGACGGCGTGGGGCTGGTCGAACCATACGGTGGGCAGCTACCTGGCGTTGCAGGCGCTGCCGGTGTTGCGCGATGCGCCATCCGTCGAGGTCGAACCGCTGGAGCAGTTTCTCTCCGGGCAATATCCGGCCATCGTCGCGTTGCTCGATGAGCAGGAGCGCTTCGCCCGTGAACACTTCAAGCAGTACCCGCCGCGCTCCGACAACCTGAAATTGCCAGCGGTGCCGAGCGACAATCTGCGCCACGATTTCCTCACCGCGCTGCGGATCAATCCGCTGATTCATCTGGCGATGGTCATTCAGCCATTGCCGGGCAAGGACCTGCCCGAGCGCGAGCATCTGCAGGCCGATCAGGTGATGGTCGAACAGACGCTTTCGCCGTGGAATCGCCAGCGTTTCATTCGCGTGGTCGATCACGAAGAAGTCGCGCCCCTGGCCGTGCTGGCGAGCGCCGCCGATGAGCCGGACTACGGCCATGACATCAACCTGTTCAGCGACAACCCCGGCGAAGTCGCCGCGTTGTACGGTTTCGGCCCGCAGCCGTTTGGCGATGCGCGCTTTCAGTACAGCTCCCAGGCGCCGTTCCACATGGGTTTCTTCCATGAGAGCCCGGTGGTGTACGCGGCCGCCGGATTTCTCGAACGCAGCTGGCCGGACTGGCGTGCGTATCAATACATGGGGCTGGCGCGGCTGGCGTTTGCCACTGGCCATTCCTACTGGGGTTATCGCTTTCTCGGCTGGGGCCTACACCACGTTCAGGACCTGACCCAGCCGTATCACGCCAAGCCGTTGCCCGGTGTCGAGCTGCCGAGCCTTCTGCTGCTGGAGGGCAAGGCGCTGGCCGGTTTTGCGCAGGACAAACAGGCATCCATCGAACGGGTCGCGACCCGCCACACGGAAGTCGAGAAATACCAGTCCACCTGGCTGCGTCGTGTGCTGCGTGCCGGTCAGCCGCATCCGATGCTCGACGCTTACGCCGATGCCGCCACGGACGCGCATTACCCGTCGTACTCCGTGGACTACCTGCGCGAGGTGGTGAGTGCCGAGTCCGTCGACGAGTCCGCCGCCTTCGACGAAGCCATCGGCCAGTGGCTGGAGACGGCGCCGGTGACCAGTGATTTCAGCGCGGGCAATCAGTTGCAGCGCGAGACCTTCGAGCACCCGGAACTCAATAGACAATTGCTCACATTACTCGGCCATTTCGGCGCCCACAGCCGGATCTATGTCAGCGCGGGACTGGCGCCCTGAGCATCGCGGCAACACACAACAATAAGAACAGGGAAGGAGGAACAGATGATCAACACTCGATTGCGCCTGTCTGGCGTAGCGCTCCCCGGTGTCGGTTTGGCAGGGCTGCTGCAACTCTGCGCAGTCGACGCGGTGCAGGCCGCCGAGTTCAGCGTGCTGGACAACCAGGTCACCGGCTCGCTCGACACGACCTTGTCCTATGGCCGCCTGTGGCGGGTGCAGGGCCGGGACAAGCACAACGATGACGTCAACACCAACGACGGCAATCGCAACTTCGACACCGGGCTGGTTTCCGAGGTGTACAAGATCACCTCGGAGCTGGAGGCCAACTACCAGAACTACGGGATGTTCCTGCGCGGCACCGCGTTCTACGACACCCAGTTGATGGACAAGCGCAACGACTACTACCACAACAACAGCCCGTCGCAGCCGAGCCAGAGTTATCCCCAGGATGACCGTTTCACCCGTCAGACCCGCGACATCGCCGGCAGCCGGATCGAGATGCTCGACACCTACGTCCATGGCAGCTGGGACGTTGCACAGATGCCGGTCACGGCACGGGTCGGGCGTCAGGTGTTCAACTGGGGCGAGGGGATTTTCTATCGTGGCGGGATCAACACCACCAACCCGGTGGACGCCGCCAAGTACCGTTTGCCCGGCGCCGAGGTCAAGGAAGTGCTGATGCCGGTGGAGGCGGTCAGCTTCAACATCGGCCTGACCGACAGCCTGACCATGGAAAGCTTCTACCAGACCAACTGGAAAGAAACCCGCATCGACCCGGTCGGCACCTTCTACTCGCAGACCGACCTGTTCGCCGACGGCGGCAACACCGCTTACAACAACTTCAGCGGCACTGCCCTCGACACGCCGGTGCCGGGCTTCGGCAATGTCATCGGGCTGTACAGCGCATTGGGCAACAACCCGTTGCTCGGCCCGGCGCTGAAATCCACCGGCCTCTACGCCAACGGTGTGACCCCGGCCTACGGCAATACCCTCAAGGTGGCGACCATCGGCAAGGACTACAACGCGCGCAACGACGGCCAGTTCGGCTTTGCCTTTCGCTACATCGCCGAAGAACTCAACAGCACCGAGTTCGGCCTGTACATGGTCAACTACCACGCCAAGGAGCCGACCATCGCTGCCGACCTCGGCGGTTACAAGGGCATCGACATGAATGCCCTGACCACCATGCTCTCCAGCGTCGCCGGCAGTCAGGCCGGGGCTCTTGCCAACGGGCTGGCGACCGCCGATGTGATGGGCAACATCCAGGCCCATCGGCGCTATGCCGAAGACATCCGCATGTACGGCTTCAGTTTCAACACCACCCTGGGCAATGCCTCGGTGTTCGGTGAGCTGGCCTATCGGCCGAACCTGCCCATCGGCATCGCCGCCACCAACGACTTGATCGGCGACCTGGCCAACGGTGCTGCGGCGGCGGTGTCCGGCAAGGCCATCAACGTCGGCGGGCAAATGGTCACCCTCGACAGCCAGATCAACAACGCCGAGCGAGTGGAAGCGTTCAACACCTCGCTGGGCAGCATTTACAACTTCGGTCCGACGCTGTCGTTCGACTCGATGTTCGGCATCTTCGAACTGGCGTCCGAGCACCTGCGCGGCAGCAGCCTGCAATACACCGCCTACGACGGCAGCACCCGCTACTACGCCGGCACCGGCAACACGTCGTACGTGTCCGGCGGTGATCGTGACGATCAGGTCAACCGCAATTCCTACAGCTACACGGTGATGTTCAACGGTACCTGGAACGATGTGTACGCCGGGGTCAACGTCTCGCCTTACGTCGTCTACAAGGACGATTTCAAGGGCAATAGCTACCAGGCCGGCAACGCCATCGACGGGCGCAAGGCCTACACGCTGGGGGTCAAGGCCAACTACCAGAACAAGCTCGAAGCCGAACTGCAATACACCGAGTTCTGGGGCGGCGGGCAGAACAACGGCATCCGCGACCGCGACAACGTCGGGTTCAACCTCAAGTATTTCTTGTGAGTACCAAACACAATTTTTGCGGCAGCTCATCCCCCTGTGGGAGCGAGCTTGCTCGCGAAGAGGCCGGCATATTCGACACAGATGTCGCCTGACAAACCGTTTCGTCGGAACGCCGCCCGGAGCAAGCTCGCTCCCACAGTTTTTTGTACTTCGGAGAAGATCATGTTTCACACTTCAAGACTGACCAAGATCTCGCTGGCGCTCGTCCTCGGCCTGGCCACCGGCAGTGCGCTGGCCGCCATCTCGCCCCAGCAGGCCGAACAACTGAAAACCTCGCTGACCCCCATGGGTGCCGAGCGCGCCGGCAACGCGACCGGCACCATCCCGGCCTGGACCGGCGGCATCACCCAGGCCCCGGCGGGCTACAAACCCGGCCAGCATCACCCCGATCCCTACGCGGCGGACAAACCGCTGTTCATCATCACCAAGGCCAATCTCGACCAGTACAAGGCGCATCTCACACCGGGCCAGATAGCCCTGTTCAACAGCTACCCCGACACCTTCCAGATGCCGGTTTATCCCTCGCGTCGATCCGGTTCGGCGCCGCAATGGCTGTATGACAACACCCTGAAAAACGCGACCTCGGCCAAACTGCTGGAGGGCGGCAGCGGGTTCGCCGATGCCTATGGCGGCGTGCCGTTCCCGGTGCCCAAGGATGGTGTCGAAGTGTTGTGGAACCACATCACCCGCTATCGCGGCATCTACGTCGTCCGTCGCGCTTCCGAAGCGCCGGTACAACGCAACGGCAGCTTCGCGCTGGTGACCTCGCAGCAGGAGGGCTTCTTCAACTACTACCGCCCGGGCGGCCAGTTCGCCGACCTGAAAAACATCCTGTTCTACTACCTCGCCTTCGTGAAAAGCCCGGCGCGTCTCGCCGGTGGTGCCGCGCTGGTTCATGAGACGCTGGACCAGCTCAAGGAACCCCGTCAGGCCTGGATCTACGACGCCGGCCAACGCCGCGTGCGCCGTGCACCGAACCTCGCCTACGACACGCCGATCGCCTCATCCGATGGTCTGCGCACCGCAGACGACACCGACCTGTTCAACGGCTCCCCGGATCGTTTTGACTGGAAGCTCAAGGGCAAGCAGGAAATCTACATTCCCTACAACAACTACAAGGTCGGCAGCCCCGAGGTGAAATACGCCCAATTGCTCACCCCCGGCCACCTCAACCCGCAATACACCCGCTACGAACTGCACCGGGTCTGGGTGGTGGAGGGCACGCTCAAGCCGGGTGCGCGGCATGTCTATTCCAAGCGAGTGCTGTTTCTGGATGAAGACAGCTGGGGCGCCGCGCTGGTGGACCAGTACGACGGGCGAGGGGAGTTGTGGCGCGTGTCGATGGCCTACCTGAAAAACTTCTACGACCTGCCCACCACCTGGAGCGCACTGGACGTCTTCCACGACTTGCAGGCCCGTCGGTACTACGTGCAGAACCTGGATAACGAAGAGGCTTCCACCGTCGACTTCTCGCAACCGATGCCGGAGGACGCGTATTTCATGCCGTCGGCGTTGCGGCAGCGGGGGACGCGTTAAGTGGTCTGATGCAATCGCGGGCAAGCCCGCTCCACAGGTAAAGAGTCGAACACAGTCTCTGTGTACGCCTCAGAATCTTGTGGGAGCGGGCTTGCCCGCGATTGGATTTCGCTTCAGCGCTGGTTGTAGGTCAGACGCGGAAATGACTCACCATCTGCTGCAACTGCCCACCCAACCGCGCCAGTTCAACGCTGGACTTGGCCGTTTCATCACTCGCCGCAGCGGTCTGTTCCGACACGTCGCGGACGTTGATGATGCTGCGGCTGATTTCTTCGGCCACGGCGCTTTGCTGTTCGGCGGCCGCGGCGATCTGCTGGTTCATCGACTGGATGTTCGACACCGTGCGGGTGATGTTTTCCAGGGAGTCGCCGGCCTTGCGGGTCAGGGCCACGCTGCTGTCGGTCAGGGCGCGGCTGTTGTTCATCACGGCGGATACCTGCTGCGTGCCGTTCTGCAGACCGGCCACCAGGCCTTCGATTTCCTCGGTGGATTTCTGCGTGCGCTGGGCCAGGCCACGGACTTCGTCGGCGACCACGGCAAAACCGCGACCGGCTTCACCGGCACGGGCGGCTTCGATGGCGGCGTTGAGGGCCAGCAGGTTGGTCTGTTCGGCCACGGCCTTGATCACGTCCATGACGCTGCCGATCTTGTCGCTTTCCTGTTGCAGCACGCTCATGGCTTCGGTGGAACGCACCACTTCGCTGGCCAGACGCTCGATCTGGGCGATGGCTTCGTTCACCACTTTGTCGCCTTCGCGGGCTTCACCGTCAGCGGCAGCTGCGGCTTGCGAGGCTTCTTCGGCGTTGCGCGCGACTTCCTGTACGGTGGCGGTCATTTCGTGCATGGCGGTGGCCACCTGATCGGTCTCGACCTTCTGGCTGTTCACGCCGGCGCTGGTCTGTTCGGTCACGGCCGACAGCTCTTCGGCGGCGCTGGCGATCTGGGTCACGCCATCGCGGATGCCGCTGATCAGGTCACGCAGGGTCACGCCCATGCGCGCAATGCCTTGTTGCAGCACGCCGAGTTCGTCGCGGCGGGTAACGACCACGTTCTGGCTCAGGTCGCCGCTGGCGATGCGTTCCACCACGGCCATGGTTTCCTGCAGCGGACGGGTGATCTGGCGGGTGATGATGAACGCCGCGATAACGCCCACCAGCAACGCCAGCAGCGTGCTGATCAGTTGCAGGGTGCGGGCCTGGGCGCTTTCCATGTCACGACGATCGAGCTGGATCTGATACATCTGCTCGCTCAGGGTCACGATGTTGGCGCCCTGATCGGTCATTTCCTTGCGGGCCTGCACGGCTTCGCTGTTGGCGTTCTTGAACGCCTGCAAGGCACTGCGGTAGTTGGTCAGCGCGGTTTCCAGCTGACGCAGGGTGTCTTGCTGGGTGCTGGAGAAATGCACGCTCAACTGTTTCAGGCTGGCGATGGCCACATCCAGTTGGCCGACGGCTTTCTGCTCGGTATCGGCATTGGTGGTGGCGGTGTAGCCGCGCACTTCGTAGCGGGCCAGGATGAACGCTTCCTTGGCTTCGGTGATGGCCTGGAATTGCTCGAAGCGCTCCTCGCTCATCGCCATCTGCCGCACGCGGTTGCTGATCGATTCGATCAAGTTGTAAGCGGTCTCGGCATTGGCGGCCATGGTATCGCGCGCCGTGTTGCCGGTGCGGTAGGCGTTGCGCATCTTGTTCAGGGAGGTCTGGTACTCGGCGATGGTCGCGGCCTGCTCCTTGAGCAGCTTGACGTTTTCCGGGCTCTTGAACTTGCCCAGCAGCGCCTGCTGTTGCGCGGCGAAACCGTCGAGGGTGGTCTGCACGTTCTGCGCGGCGGTTTCATCGCCATTGGTCAGCATGTATTGCAGGCGCACCACGCGCAGCTTGGTCAGGCCGGCGTTCAGCTGGGTGATGTCGCTCATCCAGTTGCTGCGGTCAATCAGGCCGCCGAGGCTGGTCCAGCCGGTCAGGGCCAGAATGCAGGTCAGGGCCAGGACGAGACCGAAACCCAGCCCCAGTTTGAGGTTCACGCTGATATTGCCGAACCAGCTATTCATCACAATTCCTCCAGAAAACGTTGTGCGTCTTGATCGTCGGTCAGGCTGGAAGATTGTTGTTTTTTTGAGCCAGCAAGGGTGTTAGCTGGACTGTATCGGCCGCAAATCCGAGAGCTGAAAGGATTTTGTCCGGCGGAATTTGTAACAAGAGTCTCAAGACTTTTTTCACATGGGTTTCACCGGCTGCCCACGGCGGCCTCTGTACCTTCGCCGGATCAAATGACAGTGCCGCGGACTGGCAAGGCGGATTTTTGTGGAATTGAGACTGAGTCTGTTCGGCGTCAAACGCTCGATCGACCTGAGTGGCCTGGCCCGTTTTCGCAACCTCGGGGTCGTTCTGGCGGCATCGGCGCTGGTGGTGCCGCTGACCCTGTGGCTGCTGGCGCCCAAGGCGGTGCCTGATCTGGCCCACGGCAACGTGGCCGGAGCGCAGGCGCTGGCCGCCGGTTGGGCCAAGGGCGACATGATCGTGCTGGTGCGGCATGTCGAGCGCTGCGATCACTCTCCGGCGCCATGCCTGAGCGGCAATGACGGCATCACCGACCGTTCGCGCAGCGTCGCGGTCGCCGTCGGTGCACAGTTCGAGCACCTGGGCCTGAACCATGCCGACATCTACAACAGCCCGATGACCCGCACCGTTCAGACCGCCGGCTACATGTTCAACCACGCGACGACCGGCGAAGACTGGCTGATCAGCTGCAAGGGCCGCATGTTGCAGGATGCGCTTGCGCACAAGGTGCCGGGGCGCAACCTGATTCTGGTCACCCACAGCGAATGCATGGCGCAACTGGAAAAAGACCTCAAGGTGTCGGCCACGACCCCCGGTTATGGCTCCTCGCTGTTCGTTTCCGCTGCCAATCCGGCGGCGCCGAAAATGCTCGGCTTCATCGAAGCCTCCGACTGGCGCACGCTGTCCAGCCGATAAGTGATCGTCACTCAAACGAAAAAACCGCCGGTGAAGGCGGTTTTTTCGTTTGTGCGTCACAACATCAATAACTGACGAAGTAGTAAGCCTGCCGCCCGACCATCATGGTCTTGAGCACTTTCAACGGGGCGGCGGGCTCGCTGTCCCCCGACATCACGGCGATGTTCGAAGAGGATGCACCGAGAAAATCCTTCAGTTGCGCATCGGTATCCAGGCCCTTGAGCACGCTCTGGGTATAGAACACGCTGGCACCGCCGACCCGTTCGTTGGCCTGGAACAGCGCGACCTGATGGCCGCCGGCTTGCAGGTTCTGGATGTGTTCGGTCAGCGGCAGGAACGATAATTCCTTGTCCGCTTTCGGCAACGCCCATTGCGCGGCGCCAAGGTAACTGGCGATCACCACCGTCAGGATGCCGGCCGCCAAGGCCTGACGATGACGGGCGATCCATCCGAGAAACCCGCTGTTACGGCCCTTCAATCTCTCGAACAGCACACCCGCATATTCCGCCGCGATCACCGCCGCTGCGGGCGTCATCGACATCAGGTACACCGTGCGCTTGCTCGATGCCAGGGTCAGCATGATGAACTGCGCCACGATCCACAGGCTGAAAAACAGCAGGTAACGATTGGCCTTCAGTTGTTTGCGGAAGTGCCACAGCCCCAGGTACACCAGAATGTTCCAGGGCAGGAACGCTTCCGGCAGCTTGGCGATGTAATAGTAGAACGGCTCGTAGTGCCCGGCTTCGACGAACGATCCGCTGAAACGCCCGACACTGTTGGTCAGTAAGACTTCGCTGACAGCCTGGCTGCCGCCCCGTTGATAGAGCACCACAAGCCAGATCAGCAGCGGAATCAACCCGACCACCGTCAGCAATCCCGGCCGTAGCCAGTCCGTCAGTTTGAAGCGCTTGTCCATCAGGTTGTCGGCCAGCAGGTAAGCGAAAATCACCACGCCCGGCATCGCCAGACCGAGCACGCCTTTGCTCAGGGTGGCGATGGCAATTCCGACGATAAACAGCAGCGAATTCCCCGGCGTCGAGTGCCGCTGCGCCTGGAAAAACGCCAGCAATGCCGTGGTCACGCCCAGCGCGAGCAACGCATCCTCGCCAACCCCGCGCACGTTGCTCCAGTAACTGGCCATGGTCGCCAACAGAATGCCCGCCGTCCACGCGATCGCTTTCGGTCGTCCGAAGCGCCGCAGCATGCCGAACAGCACCATCACACTGAGCAGACCGGCCACCGCCGACGCCAGCCGCACCGCCCACGGCGAAACACCGAACACGCGCATGGCGCCGGCATCCAGCCACAGACTCAGGGGCGGCTTCTCCAGAAACGGTTCGCCGAACAGCCGGGGCGTCACCCAGTCATCGTCCAGGTGCATCTCCATGGCGATACCGGCGACCCGGGCCTCGGTGGAACCTTGCAGTTGATGATTGCCCAGCGCAAAGAAAAACAGCAGGGCGGCAAGCAGGAACAATGAAGTGACGGCACGCGACGGCATAGGTTTCAGATAACCGGAAAGGGCGGGAGGCCAGAGCATACTTCGTCAATGTTTAACAAATTGTGAAACTCACGCGAGTCGCCGCGACCAACGCTGATCCGGGGCTTCGAATGCCGGATTGACCAGCGCCGTCAGCACATGATCCTGCCAGCGCCCGGCAATGTTCAGGTACGCCTTGGCGTAGCCTTCTTTTTCGAACCCCAGGCGCTCAAGCAGCCGCGCACTGCGTTCATTGCCGGGAATGTAATTGGCCATGATCCGGTGCAGGTTCTGGGTCTCGAACATGTAGGCAATGGCTGCTTCCAGTGCTTCCTGCATCAATCCCTTGCCCTGATGCGCTTCATCGATGTGATAACCCAGATAACACGCCTGGAACGCACCACGAATGATCCCGCTGAAATTGCACGCACCGATCATCTGCTCGCCATCAGGAGTCAGCAACGCCATATGCACCGCCAACCCGGCATCGAAAGCGCTGGCCTGGACTTCAAGGCGTCGGCGGATCTGTTCGGTGGAGAAGTAGTCGGTGGTGCGGATCGGTGACCACGGGGCGAGATGGCGCTGGTTGCGTTGGTAGAAATCGCTTTCCAGAGGCGCCTGATCCGGGTCGAGCACCGCGAGCGTCAGGCGTTGGCAGGGGAGGGTCAACAGCGGCATTGGGGGCTCCGGGGATCGAGGGGAATCACCAGAATTGCGCGGTGGGCGGGAAAACACAAACGCGCTGCCAGACGCCGGACAAAAAAAAGCCCGCAGGAGAGCGGGCGAACCGTAGTTTCTTGAATGAGCGAGCGGACTTTACAGGTTTGATGGTGAAGGGGCTGTGAAGAAAAATTCATGTCGCCATACCTCCACATATCCCCGGATTGCGGCTCTTTCAAGAGGGTCAGTGGCAAAGAACCGGCTTCGAATCGGTCGGCGGCTGCAATGGATCGAGCTTGCTCAGAGCGCTGCCCACCAGCAACTCCGCCAACCCCGCCAACTGATGCATCGCGACAATCCGCGCACGCTGCACCTCATCCGGCCGATGGACCAGATCATGCGCCATGACATTCAGCGCCGCGAGGTTCTGGCTGGCGTGGGTCAACAGCGTGACCAGATCAACGTCGGGACGCACGCTCAGGATCTGATCCACCGGAAGCAACCGCGAACCGCGCCTGCGGACAACGGAAATGGGGCGATCGGAAGTCGAGACCGTCCCGGACTCGGCAACCAGGGAATCTTCGGATGGATCGTGGGTATCTTTTTTCATGACCGGACTCCATGTGAGG
>NZ_JBJJMM010000033.1:0-57619 GCF_046231795.1 Pseudomonas sp. KCJK9016
AACTATACACAAGCTCAGTCTCAGCCATTCATACATTCGGCCCTGCGTTAACGTTGGACGGTCTGTTACTGGTGGCCGAGGTAGCTTCAAATTACGTTCCGGGTAGCCTTACCGAAAAATCCAGCTATGAATATTTGTCAAAATTTTCTTGGGGCTATACTGTGAATGTAAGTGGTACTTGGGAGAATGTTGTTAAAGGCATCGACTTGGTGCCAGGGATTACGTTCCGTCAAGATGTATCAGGGACATCGCCTGCATTGAATGAGAATTTTATTCAAGGCCGAAAATCCGCAACGCTTGAGCTAGGGGCACGCTATGGAGAGAATCTTAGCGGAAAGCTTAGTTATACTTCATTTTGGGGGGCGGCGAAGGATAATGCACTTATCGATCGCGATAATATTGCACTCAACCTTTCCTATTCATTTTAAACAGGTGTTGATATGAATCGTCTATTTTATCCAGCGCTCGGAACACTGTTTTTTGGAATGCTATCACTACCAACCTATGCAAAAGTGTCACCCGAGCAGGCTGCGCGTCTTGATAATGAGTTAACTCCTTTTGGCGCTATTAGAGGTGGAGATTCTTCATTAGGTATTCCTGGTTGGACCGGAGGACTCAGTAAGGCGCCAGCGGGATTTGCGGGATCAGGAAACTTTGAAGTAGATCCTTATTCCGAACAGCGTCCATTGATTACAATAGATATAAATAATAAAAATAACTACTCTCAATATCTCAGTGATGGCGTGCAAGCATTATTGGCGGCTTATCCGGGCAGCTTTCGTATTCCTGTATTTAAAACTGAACGCAGTTTTGCTGCTCCGGCAGATATTTATAAAAATACTCGAGTTAATGCAATTAATGCTGAACTTGATCATGGCGGCGACGGATTTATTAATGCCTATGGGGGCATCCCCTTTCCAATTCCGGGAAATGGCTTGGAGGTGATCTGGAATCATATTGCTCGTTGGCAAGGCCGGTACTTTGATGAAGTATCTTCGACGGCGCAAGTGCTTCCGAATGGAGATTTTTCAAGTTATCGCGAGCGGAATCAACTTCTGTCAAATTATTACGCAACGAATCAAAGTGCATCCAGCCTTGAGAATATTTTACATCGCTATATGAATCAGGTGTTACCGCCTTCGCGTAATGCTGGAGAGACTCTGCTTGTCCATGAAACTATCAATCAGGTTCAGGCTCCACGTATGGCATGGAACTATTTTCCAGGGCAGCGTCGAGTTCGAAGAGCTCCTACAGTAGCGTATGATAATCCAGTTGACGGCTATGTTAGTGATGATGCAGATATGTATAACGGCGCACCCAATCGTTACGAGTGGAAACTGATAGGTTTAAAACCATTTTACGTCCCATATAATAACTATCGTTTGAATCAGCGGGGATTGGATTTCGGCGATATTTTGAAAAAGGGTCATATTAATCCTGACCTGACTCGTTGGGAAATGCATCGCGTCTGGGTGGTAGAGGCAACGCTAAAACCCGGCGATCGACACGTATATCAAAAGCGCCGTTTTTATCTCGATGAAGATAGCTGGAATATTCTAATTGCCGAGAACTACGATAGTCGCGGGCAATTGTGGCGCGTAAACCTAGCGTTCACCCAACAGGCCTATGAAGTGCCAACTATGACCACTGACATGATTGTTTATCACGATTTGATCAGTCGTGATTACACTGCTCTTGGGTTGCGTAGTCAGGAAAAAAGCCCCCGCCAGTTTCCTTCGAGTCCGCCGGCAGATAGCTATTGGCAACCAGCGAGCCTTCGGCGAATAGGAACTAACTGAGGTTAATGCTTATGTGGCCACTACGCTCAAAACGTACGTTATTGATCGTTGTATTATTAGTATTGTGCGTACTCATGCTATTGGTGACAAAAAAAACAATACGTATCTGGCAGCTTAGTACAATTTTTGATAAGCAAAATATTGTTGAGAATTTTCGATCCATGCCAGAAATTTTGAATGCGCGTACGATAAGGCATTCAGGAAAAGATCAGTTGTTTTCTTATCATCCAAAATCTTTACCGGTCAATTTTGATTTCAAACAGGCGAAAAATGGAATTAATGAGTGGATTAAAGACAGTGATACTACTGGGCTTTTAGTATTGGTCGGTGATCAAGTTGTGTTCGAGCGGTATTATCAGGGTAATACTGCTAAAACCACGGTGATTGCTTGGTCTGTAACTAAGTCATTCTTGTCTTTGTTAATTGGTATTGCTCTCAATGAAGGGGCTATCAGCAGTATACAGGACCCTGTATCTCGCTATGTCCCGAGCCTCAAGGATAGTGCTTATAAAAAAGCAACGATAGAGAATGTTTTAGAGATGTCTTCGGGAGTGAAATTCAATGAGGATTACTCTGATCGCCAGTCTGATATCAATCGCTTAGGTTTAGTTATTGGTGTGGGTGGCTCTATCGATAACTGGTTGTCCAGCTTAAAAGATGCGGGTAAACCCGCGTATAAACATAATTATATCAGTGCTGACACTCAGGTGCTGGGTATGGTACTTAAAGGGGCAACAGGAAAGGGGGCTGCTGAGTATATGCAAGAAAAGCTCTGGTCTCGTCTTGGGGCAGAGTGTGACGGAAAATGGCTTACTGATGATTACGGCACTGAGCTCGTATTTGGTGGGCTCAATTTGTGCTTGCGGGATTTTGCTCGTTTGGGGCTGCTTTATTTACACAAAGGGCGCAATCAGGCGGGTGATGCAATTGTAGATGAACGTTGGATATTAAACTCTACGCAGACGACAAAAAATTATCTTTTGCCAGGACGCTTCGAAGAAGAAGGACAGCCGAATCTTGGTTACGGCTATCAGTGGTGGATTCCAAAGGGCGACGAAGGTGAGTTTATGGCAATTGGAGTCTATGGTCAGTTCATTTATGTCAATCAACAGCGGCAGGTTGTTATAGCAAAAACCTCAGCATATGCCAACTATAATGAAGACGGTGTTCTCATGGAATATAAAACGCTTGAAGCCTTTCGTGCTATAGCCAGACAAATGGTGCAAAATTAATGGTGTCGCAGATTAAGTCGTGTATTGATTTCGAGTGGCGTCCATTACAAAACTACTTGACGGATCGTGGTGTTGAGCTTCCTGAACTATCTCTGTTCACTGTGAATAATGAACCACGATTGCCCAGCGAAATTCTTTACAGTTGGATAGTTTCAAATGCTGTGGCGCCAGAGGCAGGCCTACAGCTAGGACGATATTATAATATATCTGATTATGGTGTGGCAGGGTTAATGCTTTATAGTTCTGAGAATGCTGTCGAAGCCTATAACGTGATTAGCGAAAATATTAAGCTGTTCAACTCGGATATTGTCGATTTACGTATGAGTTGTGATGCGCAGAATCAAATGAGATTTGCTGTTGCGTTGAAGTTGTGTTCCGGTTGGACTGCTGCGCAGCAGCAGTTTCATGTCAATGTTGTGGCTTCTGCATCTCATAAAATTTTGCATGAGTTGTTTGGTGGCTTTTTCAAACTGTCCGGACTTACAATACCAAGAATTTTTTCAAATGGTTTCGATTATTCAAGCTTTTTTGGTTTTCCAGTTAGGTTGCGTGGTAGTGATGTTGTGTTTCATTTTTCAAAAAGACAACTCGAATGTTCAATACCTACCGCGAATCCCGCAGTGTTACAGAGTACTCTGGCGCTGATGCGCGAAGAGCTTAATAAACACCTGAGAGATGGGTCTAGAGGAATCAAAGAGCAGGTCATTAAATTGCTCGAGTCGCTTCATGGGGCTTATCCTGATATTCAGACCGTCGCTCATCAATTAAAGATCACTGAACGAACATTACGCCGTAGGCTAGCAATTGAGAATTGTAGTTTTCGCCAGATTCTGGACGAGGTCCGTTATGCCAGGGCTAAGCAGCTTTTGCAGACGCAGCAACCGATAAGTAAAATCAGTGAGGAGCTTGGATATTCAGATGTTTCAAGCTTCAGGTATGCTTTTAAACGATGGGCGGGAAAAAACGTGACTGACTTTCGCAGCAGTCTCGCAATGTGCTCTTCTGGTCGGAGACGTATCTAGGGCCGCGTGTTTGTATAGGATCGGTTTATAAGTTAATATTCAATTATCAAGGATGATCTGAGATAGATATGCGTCAACTGAAGGGCGGCTTTCTTGAGTGGTAACCTCCATTTGTTCAATAGCTTGCATGAACAAACAAAGTGATAGATGGCTTAGTGTTTCGTTGTTTGGCCATGTTGTTTTTGAGGAGTGATGAGTGAATGTCGTCTCTGTTCCTGTACTGGGATAATGAAATATATACTTGGCGATTAACTTGGCGCCATCGCTATCATAGGAATCAAGGCTTTTATTAGGCATCAATAGCTCTTCTGCAACGACTAGCACATCGATCTGGCAAAGATCTACCTTGGTCAGCTTGAAAGCTTCTTCGTGTGTATCTGCTGTGGTTATTCGGTAATAACCGAGTTTGTTTAGATTCTTTTCAATAAAAATCTGCTGTGCTAGTTGTGGATGAGCAATAAGGATACGATATTTATTCTTGTTCACGGGATTTTCCTGTAAATACTTATTCCTGGAGTTCGATTGATTAATAGCTGAAGGTGATGTTATTAATCGGCTGTGCAAAGTGTGTACTCCTGCTTGAAGAGTGGTATCTGCGCTGAAGAGATTAAGTCTTGGTTTTCAGATCAATGCTTGTACTACTTGTAATTTAGTGTAAATGTCACGGACGTATTCGCGCTTCCAGCAGTGACTTTGTTGTTGGTTTGGATATAGGCTGCCGCAAGTCCAATGTTGAAACTGCCGCCAGAGGTTGTTGTGCTGGATATTGGGAATTGTGTTCCGAATTTTACCGGAACGTTGTTCATAAGTATTTGGATTCCGATACCCTTTGCAGTGGAAGTTTCATCCAATGCTGCGACAGTGTCGTTGTTTAGGGTTTTAGTCGTCGGGTCAAGTTGAATTGAGATTCCATTTTCTGATGTTGGACAGTTTCTCAGTGGTATATTAAACGCGATAGCAGGCAGGCGGCTGTTTGGGCCTTTAAAGCCGCCGGTATTTTGTTTGCCCATTGAAACAGGTATTGCGTTATTTAACTCACATGTAGGGCTGATAATCTCGAAGCCTGACATGGTCAATATAAGAGGAGTAAGAGGAGTAGCGCTGTATTCTGAAAATGTCCCGCCTTTGATCGATGTTTTATTTTTCATGTTTCCAATTTTATAAATTTCGAGTTTGATTGGATATTTTCCCCCTACAGATTTCCAGCCGTACGAGGCCGGAGATGGATACGGTACAAAGTAATCTGAAAACATAGGGTGTCTAAGTTTGTACCCTAATCCTGAATCACCTAAGGTATATATATTGTTAGAGTCTACTGTTCCTCCTGGGTAATTGTTTTTCACTCCGATGGTATCAGTGGAGTCACAAAGAAATTCAGCAGTTTGAGGAGAATATTTTGAGGCGGAATATACAAGCGTTCCAATAGGCGCATCGCGCACAATGCTGAGGTTCGGGATATCGAAGTTGATGGTTTGAGTATTTTGTACGAAAAGTGCATTATCGCTGTATTTACAGGTCGCGTAAACTGTTTGAGGGTATTGGTGCGCGCTTAACATCAGTGCGCCCATGTACATAGTCAGTGATTTTTTCTTGCGTACAAGCGGGATTTTAAGTGTCATTATATTGGTGGTCTAATCTTTGTTTTGTTGATGGTATTTGTCGGTTTGGGGTGTTTGCTAGTGGTGGTTTGACGTTGATGGATTTATTTTGACGCTGTTTATAATTGGTGCCTGCTGAATGGCTTTGAATGTGAATTGCTGTTGTGTGGAGTAATGTGCACTTGGTCACTCGCCCTGGCAATTTTCGCAGTGGTGACATTTAAAAATATATCCCCTCTCGTCCTATTTTTTCATAGGAATCATCCTATGCATTCTGGCTGCTAGTCGCGGTGATATAAGATGTTGGTGATGTCTGGCGGAGTGTGTTCTTTTTTTATTTTTTAAGAACGTATATACCGTTCTCGGTGATCAAGTTTTCTTGTGGGAGATGTTTTTGGATGATTGGCTTCTCGCAAGGTGGGTTGCACTTATTTTTAGTCTATGAGGGGTTGACGAACCTTGTGGTGCAAGTACTAAGTCCGGACTTTTCAAATTTTCTTGATATTAGAAAAACAAGTTTTGATAGAGAATGCTTCTTCGCTTGAATTGGTCGGGTTGAAAATTTTCCGGAATGGCATAAAACGACCAAATGAACCAACCCAGTTTTCATAGACGCTCTTGGTGTCCGCTTTTGGCCGGCTGATACGCAAAGAGATCCCAATGGCTTCAAGGAAGTACGGAATCGGTCGACGCCGAAAAAGTGAATGGCTAGAAACGGAGAATCCCGCTCTAGGCGGGATTCTCAGCCGGCGATTGTATGCATTCGACGGGGCAGGACGCTGATACCTGGCACTGGGCTATCTGATTTTCATCAGAAGCGGGGTGCGATTCGAAGATTCCTGTAACCACCCTGTAGTTAACGCCTAACTGTGTCACAGTTACCTTTCTTCACACAAAGCTTCGGTTTGCAGCACTGAATTGAGAAGGTCTTACTTAAATTCTTCATGCGCCATTACCAAGCATCAAAAATCTGAAGGTTACGATCCATCGTCCTTTTGTGTTGGAAACACCAGCACACTGTATATCCTTGAAGTATCTGCCTGTGCCTCAGGGAAATAGAAATGGCGGCCATCATGGAGGGTATACCGTAGTGAGGTTCCATCCTGACTTCGAGCTATTTCCAGCAGTGTATCCATGTGCCAGTCACTGGTGCCGTTGAGCCACCCAGGTGACACCAACTGTACCGACCTCACTTGGACTCCCACTTCCGTTAGCTCCAGAAGGGGCGTTAGCGCTTGTAAACTATCCACGAACACCACGTCGTGGAACTCTAGGCCGTCCTCGCATCTGACTATCGTTGTATGAAACCAAGGCGACATCAGGTTTTTTTGGACAAAATGCCAACCTTGGTGGCCAGGCTCTAGCATTGCTTGAGAGCCTTTCACTTCTGCCTGTTTAGTGGTTATGAACACGGCGAACCCTCAGCATCAACAGTATACATTGTAGTCATATACTGTTCGAAAGCGCCTCATCGTTCCTTTTGCAGGGCATGCAATTTGGAGTTGAAAAGTGTTTTTAGGAGATTTCTTCGGTGGCTTCGTGTGAAACAAGGCCGGACGCAGGAGGACTTTTCCACCCTTAGCATTCGGACTTACATCAGCACATTGGAGCGAGGCCTGTACGCTCCGACTTTCTAGAAGCTCGACGATATTGCTGCTGTGCTCGGTACGCACCCTATAACGTTGATGGTCGGTAGGTACGCCCTAAAGGACAATCGATCTGTTAAGAAGGTCCTTGAAGATGTCATTGAGAGATTGAGCGTCTTGAGGTTGCCGAGGGCGTATCGAAGCTACGCAAGCGTTACCCCAAAACCGAATAAATACGAGAGACTTGGAAACACTCGAGTAATGACTTTAAAGCTTTATATCACTTCGTCGGATCGGTGCATTGTATCGACGCAGGGATGGTTTCCAATTGGCGATCAAACACAGGACACCTACGGGGTCCGGGGTAGGCCAAACTCTGTGTAGTGGTCAACTGATCCCGGACACGACGTTAAGTTTTTTCTCGGCCTGAGCTGGCGCCAGCCCAGCGTTGAATTGATGTGGCTGAATCCAGTTGTACCGATGCATCAGATAATGGCTGATGTCTCGGTGCGCTTCTCGGGCCGTCATGTAGCCCACGGTCGGTATCCATTCCGTTTTCAAGCTGCGAAACACGCGCTCCATCGGCGCATTATCCCAGCAGTTTCCACGACGACTCATGCTCTGGCGCATGCGATAACGCCAGAGCCGTTGGCGAAACTGCCGGCTACCATATTGCGACCCCTGGTCCGAGTGGAACAGCAGCCCTTGAGGCCTGCCACGCTGTTCGTAAGCCATGTCCAACGCCTTGATGACCAGATCCGCATCCGGCTTGTTTGACAGCGCCCAACCCACAATTCGGCGTGCGTAGAGATCCAGAACGACAGCCAGGTAATGCCATTTCCCTTGGGCCCAGATGTAGGTGATGTCGCCACACCAGACTTGATTCGGTGCCGGAACATCAAACTCTCGATTCAAGATGTTCGGAATGTCAGGCCGCTCCACCGTCGCTTGTTTGTAGGCATGTGATCCAGGTTGTTTGCTAACCAACTCCAGTTCCCGCATCAGGCTGCGCACCTTGAACCGCCCGATTTGCTCACCGTCTTCCTGCATCATCGACACGATGCTGCGGCTACCGGCGGCGCTTCGACTTTGCGTAAACAGTTCGTTGACCCGACTGCGCAACCGAAGCCGCTCAACGTCCGGAGTTCGGCGCCTGAGGCGGTGGGCTTAGTAACACGAGCGAGTGACGTCAAAGACCGCGCAAAGCCAATCGACCGGCTCTCGGGCACTTAACTGATCAATCAGCGTGTGCGCTCGTGCTCTTCCGACATCAAGAGCGCGGTAGCCTTTTTTAAAATGGATTTCTCCCGCTCAAGTCGGGCGATTCGAGCCTCCAGTTCCTGGATTTTCTGCTACTCGGGCGTCAGCGCTTTGCTCTGCGGAGTCACGCCGTTGCGCTCCTGCTGGTGTTGGTTAACCCAGCGACGTAATGCGGACTCGACCACCCCGAGCGAGCGGCTGGCTTCGATATGGCTATAGCCTTGATCGAGCACGAGGCCTGCGGCCTCGCGTTTGAATTCAGCTGAAAAGGAACGACGTTGCTTGGTCATCAGACACCTCTATCTGGCGAGCATTCTCGCCTAAATGGGTGTCCGGTTTCATTAGACCACTACACTGTAACCCTAATTTTTGCGCTGTAAACCACTGTGGTTAACAAGGAAAAAAAGTGGTTTACACGGAGCAATATAAGCCTCGGTTACTGAGAATATTTCTGTACTGATCTTTCTCTCGACGCAATAGGGTGCGAATGCATGCTATGCAAAATTGACCTATCCATGCGGCTGCCTTGAAGTCAGTTCAACCACCTTAGGGTCTTTCATCTTAGCTTTGAGCAAACGGTTATCGTCCATCAGCACCTCGTTGATGGACGCGAGATTGGCGACCTTGGCCCGCAATTCTTCGATCTCCTGTCGGTACGCAACGGACTTCTTGCGTTCCGCAATCAAGTCTTGTTGTTTCACATCACGCATGGCACGACTGGAACGACCTTGAACCTCCCGGATCGCTTCGGCAATTCGTGGATAGTGGTTGTGAATCAGTGCCGTTGATACGCCCGCCTCACGGGCGACTGCCGCGATGGTAACCTTGGATTCCCCAGTTCGGGCGCGCCCCTTCTGGATGCGGAGGAGGGCGAGTTTCAGATCCTTCTCGCGATCCTCAGCAGGCTTGTAGTTGGCCGTTTTGTCCTTGGGTTTCATGCGATTAAAGTCTCCGGGTCCATTCCCAACTGCACCAGTACATCACGGCAGCGATTCAGGTTACGCTCAACGCGTTGGTGGCCGCTCTCGCCAATGTCCGGGCAATTCAGCAGCCCCTTCAAATCATCGTAGAGCTGCTGGTAGATGGGCGCGTGGCCGCGTCCGATCACGGCATGGTTGCAGTTGCCGCAGCGTGTACGCTCAAGGGTGTTTCCGACGCAACCGTTATTGTCCGCCGTGCACCAGGCGTGGCCATTGCTACGGATTGCGGTACTCTCACTAATGGACTTCAGCATCGAGGTGTGATCCTTGAAGATCAGTAGGTTCTGCGGCTCCCGCTGCCACTGCTTGAGCGCTTTGCCATAGCCCCCGGCCAAGAATTCGTCACCTAGCCAGTTGTCCACGACGTCGAGTTTTATGTCTTCCAACTCACCCTGAATATCGGCGTACAGTTCAAGGTCCAGATGCTGCCCCCAGCTATCGTCCATGGCATAGCCCAAGTTCATGTCCAACGACCAGTGAGCGTAATGCTCCTTGAGGTAGCGCAGGTCGCCGAAGCGGCTGTGCGCGGCGTAGTTGGCGAACTTGCGGCGGAACTGATGGGTAGTGAGATTCCAACTCAGACCGCAATCCTTCGTGAATGCCTTAAGGTGGTCATTCCAAGTTTTGTTGCCAAGCGTGCGTGTCTGACTAGTTCTTGGATCTACACCGATAAAGAGCGAATGACGGTGCTTCTGAGCCTCCTTGATCTGCGGATCAAATGGATTTGAGCGGCGCCTCTTCATGATTTCGGCGGTGAGCATGGTCTGATGGGGTGCGCTCCAGCGCTCCATCAGACGCAGGGCGCGCACAGCGGCTTCGGGGATCATCCAGTCATGCACACCAACATCGGTTTTCTCCGACCGAGAGCGCATCCAGTGGTAGATGATGCCTTCCTCGTCCTCGGTGCGGTGGTGAGCACCTGACTTTAGATTGGTCAACTCATGATTGCGACAGCCGGAGGTGCTGGCTACGACGATGTAACAAGAAGTCCGCAGATCGATTAGTGCCTCATTGAGTGACCTGAGACCGTCCTCCCAACCAAGAGCGCCAAGTTGAAGGTTCTTGGCAACATTGACGGTGGTGGTAGGTTGCCCTTTTCGCTGCGTCGTTAGAGCATCCATTGCATCGCGGAGGTCAAGCAGTTGCTGACCGCTTTCAACTTGCTGGTAGGCTCGCTCGAACAGAATACAGAACACATCATCGGGAATCAGTTGTGTTCTGCTGCGGTCTTTGTATCCACTGCCGCTGCGCCCAGCCAATGCCATCGCGGAAGTCTCTGGCCATGGATGCGTCGGCATCGGGTCGTCTGTGTATTGACTGAGCTCATAGAGCGCTTCAACAACTCGTAAACGATTTTCCATTGCACTTTGCGAAAGTGGCTTACCCTTAAACTGCATGGTTTGCCGATATGCCTTGCAGGTGTTTATATAGGTCCCGCAGACCATGGGCGTCACCGCGCCAATGTGATCGAGCTTAAGAGCCTCCAGATGGCGAAAAAATGGCAGTGCATATACGAATAAGTTTCTTATCGAGCCGCCTCTAGGTCGCACGCCGTTTTTGCGCCCACGTCGTAGGTAGCGATACAATATCGCCTTCATCACCAATCGAAACGCTGGCGGTACGGTGCTGAAGTCCAGCTGTTTACTGCTCATCCCCACGTTGCTGGCGAAACCGACGAGTTGCCAAATAGTATCGCCGTAGCGGCTGAGGGTGACCCACTTTCCATCAACCTGAGTGCTGCTGACAATTAGGGCATTGCGTTCGGACTCGCAGAGCCCACGCACATCGATTGGTTGGGCTGCAATGGAGGCGCGGGTTGTTGCCGCCAAAGTGTTACCGTTCATGCAAAGACCTCCAGACTGTCAATCAGATCAACTGACCAGAACGGATGCGGCAGGGTGCGGGCACGCTCATAGGCGGCATCCACGACGGCGGCCTTAAATGTGCCACGACGAAGACCTTCGGCAACGATATAGTGGTCAATTAAACGAGGGATATGGGCGTACTCTCGTGCCCAGCGTCGCTTGTTCATGCGTGAGCGCTCGGCCAGCACGCGGAAGTAGAAACTGAATAGTTTGTACAGATCCTCGGCGGTCACTGCATAGTGACGGCACCGCAGACAGTTTATAAAGTTCATGCAGGTCGCGCCCTCGCGCTTCGGAGCGTAATGTCCGTTCACTGGATCGGAGCAGCGTCCCATCGGGGTGTTCTTATAGGTCGCTCCAATGGTCTGGGTTAGCAACTCCTGCACCAATACCTCACCCATGAACTGCCAGTTGCGATGGGCAACTTCGCTTGGCGCCAAGTAATTTTGGTCGGCTACCCGCAGGGTATTGCCGAGGGTTGCGGCAGTGGTCGCCAAATCGCCATCGGTCAGCTCGAAGATGCGGTTGGCGAAGGTCTTGCGCAGGCGCGAGATGTTAATACGCGATGGATTTCCGTCGCTGTCTGTCAGGTTATAGCGAGCTACAAGGCGAGTTACTGCCTTCAACAATGTTGCATCAGTCAACGCGATGACTTTGCCGGCATTTCTCCTGGAGCGGGTGCGATACAGCCACACGCGGCCCTTGAGCTCGACCGGAGCCTCTGTATACAGAGGTTCGGTTAGAGTCATCACTCGACGGATCAGTCGTTCCACAGTGGTTCTCACGCTCGGTGTGGACTCTAAAAGGCGTTCGGCGTCTGAAGCGGCGCGGAGGGCTACTTTGCTGGAGCTGTAACCACGCCTTTTCCATAACACCAGGAACACCGTGTCGTCCTTAGGGTGCGGACGAAGGCAGTCGCGGCCCATTTCCAGCAGTGGCGTGGTATTTCGCCCAGTGTGCAGTGCTACGACCAGCAGGATAAGGCTTAGGAGTTCACCGGTCACAAGTATATCTTCGTCCCAGATAGGCTTGATGGCCTGCCGCAGCGCCACCGTTAACGCTTGATGCTCGCGCTTGGACAGTGCAGTCTCGCCATTAGCCTTGCGGTGGCTGTTCGGAAAGGGATTATTCGGGAAGGTTGCCGCATCGCCGGAGGTGACCAGGTGGATCAGCCCACGCCGCCCCAAGGCGAGCAGTACGGACTTGGTCTGCGAATAGGTGGCCTTCTGACTGAGAGTCTTCACGTCTAACCCAGCGAGATGACCTAGATAACCGTCGATTAGATCTCGGGTTATATCGGCCAAAGCCAATTCTCGGCCAACTGCCGTTGCCCGCAGCACGCAATAGTCGAGAAAATTGTGCAGTCCCCTGCAGTAGCTAGTCACCGTGCTGGTTGCAATGACGGCATCCCCATCTGAGAGGAAACGCTCGATCTGGCGCTGGCAGGCATAGGTGATGGGGTCGATGCCCGCGCCGTACCAGCGGGCAAAATCGAAGCTACGGGCGCTGGTGGCGTTTCGCCCGAACTCGACGATGGTGTTACTCGGCGGGATGGCCTCGGGCAGGATGACCACATTGCCAGTCATATCGCGGCTGTACTCGATTTGTGGGGCGCTGAGGTCGGTCTTTGTAAATACCTTACGCTTTCCCATCAGACTGCCTCCGCCAATGCGTTCAACTCATCGTCATAGGCCAGCACGGCTTCGTCGGCCATTTCGTTAACCAAGTGCAGGTACACCATGGTTGTCTGAATCGAACTGTGACCGAGTTGCCGCTGAACAAACACCAGTGGGTCCAGTCCGCTCGTAGGGTTACGCTGAAGGTTGACCAGGGTTTGGGTGGCGTAGGTATGCCGCAACATGTGCGTATGGACCTTGATTCCAGCCTGCTTGCCGGTCTCGCTGATGATCCGGTTGAGATTCTTGCCGTTGTCCCCATAGGGTTCCCCGGACTGGTTGAGCAGCAACGCCTTTTGCGGGATTTTGCTCAGCGAGGCGCGCTCGCCGCGCAGCTTCGTAACATAGCGATAGAGTTCAGCCATGAATTGGCGATTGATGTAAATTTCTCGCGGCACGCTTCTTTTGGTCACCATGCCGCTGCCGTCAAACGGATCGAGCCGAATGCTGAGGTTGCGATCGGTTCGTTCAGACTTGTCCGGGTCGAAAACATAGGCCAGCGGGAAGGCGGCGATTTCCTCGCGGCGCAGGCCCGTATACAGCGCTAAGCGCATCATCATCCGGTGATGGGGGTTCTCCGCTGCGGTCAGAAGCGATTTGACCTCGGCCATGCTCAGAAACTTGGGCAGGGTCTTGTAGGTACGGGGCATTACATCCTTTGCCATGGTCTTGCCGCCACTGGCATCGGCATGCGCAAGGAAGCTCGCTTCACGCTTTACCCTACGTTCTTCATAGGTGAAGGGCACGCGCTTCACCCACCCCTCCTTCAGGGCGTACTCGTAGAACTTACAGATGTAAGTCAAGCGCTGACGAGTGGTGTTTCGTGTCAGCTCGCAAGTCCTCAAGCAATAGTCCCGATAGGCTGCTACCAGACTCTTCGCCTCGCCATGATCAACGTCGTGCCAATCCAACTCATGGGCTTGGAGAAAGCTAAAGAAATCGTAAAGAGCGCGCCCAATACTGGGCCAAGAGCGATTTGACCCGATCTCCCCGCGAAGCAGGTAATAGCGAAAGAACTGATTGACCGGGATGCAACTCTCCATCGAATCGCACAGAAGAATGGGGAACCCCGGATAGGGTTGCCCAGCTATCACAAAACTCTCAGTCGCCCACACAAGCTCCATCTACAATCCCCTGTTTGGCCAGACATCCCATCCCCTGAATCCCAACTCAGGCTATGAGTTCGTGAGGGGCTGCCTACTAATTACAATGGGAATCTAGCGTTTGCAAGGAGTCAGAACATCGCATTACCACCAGTATTTCCCGAAGTTTTCCGGATTGGCCCAGAACCGAGAGTTGAGCCAGTCGGGGACTTGTTTGTAGTCAAGCAGATCATAGGTGAACAGAGTCAGCACCTGCTCATCCCGGGCGAATCGCTCGCTGGCCTGGAGGGCGAGTGAATAGAAATCGGTTTCCTGCCAGCCGCTGGCCGGCAGGTCTGCCAGCACCGCGATGCGGCTGGCGTTGAGGTTGCGGATACCGCCCAGCAGATTCAGGCCATCGCGCTTGGGCAAATGCTCCAGGCAATCGACCACCAGTGCCAGGTCGAAACGCTGTGCGGCCAGCTCTGCCGGCAAGGCGCCGGGCGCCGCATGGGCGACGCAGGTGTCCGGATGCGCGTCCTTGAAAGCGGCCAGCGCCGGAAATTCGCTGGCGCCGATCAGCAGCAGGCGTGCCGGGGCGTAGCGGTCGAGCAGAGCGGCCAACGCCTGCTGTGGCGTGCGGGAAGAAATCGCGACGTTCATCGAAGCTCCTCAATCAGATCGCCAAGACTAGCCTGCCCGAGCGTCGAGGCCTAGACCTCTGTTCCGCGGGTTTGCGGCAGCGGCGTCGAAGTCCTGTGAACAGGCTCGCAAACAGCGGTGGCCTATTGCTGGCGGAGATTAAAACTCCGGTCTTTACTCCCTGAATCGGTTACAAGCCGATCCCTCAGGAGAAAACTAGATGAGCATAGTTCGGACAGCATTACCCTTGGTTCTGCTAACCAGTGTGTTGACTGGTTGCGCAGGTTTGCAGAAAACCGACTGGCCGACCTGTGCGGCTGTCGGAGGTGTCGTCGGCGCGGGTCTCGGGGCGACGGAAAGCTCGTCGTGGGCCGGCTATGGCGCGTTGCTGGTCGGTGGTACGGCGGCGGCCTATTGCTGGGTGCACGGCGATGGCGATGAAGACGGCGATGGTGTGCCGGACAGCCGCGACAAGTGCCCGCACACGCCTCGCGGTACCAAGGTCGACGCAGACGGTTGCCCGTTCCCGGCCCCTGCGCCCGTGGTTGAAGAAGCGGTCGTGGTCAAGGAAGAAACCATCGTCATCCGCGATGTGCACTTCCAGTTCGACAAGGCCACGCTGACGCCTTCCGACAAGCAAGTGCTCGACAAGGTCGCCACGCGCCTGAAACAGGAATCGAGCACGGCGCGTCTGACCGTGACCGGCCACACCGACAGCGTCGGCAGCGATGCCTACAACAAAAAACTGTCGGATCGTCGCGCGCACTCGGTGGTGGAATACCTGATCCATGACGGTGTACCGCGTGCGAGCTTCGTTTCGGTGACCGGTGCCGGTGAAAGCCAGCCAGTGGCGGACAACAAGACCGCCGAAGGTCGTGCATTGAACCGTCGTACCGAAATCAAAATCGAGCGTTGAAGCCCCTCGCATCCGCGGCTTGTGCAGTCGCGGATGCGGGTCTTTACTCCTGTGTAACCGGTATGGGCCGGTGACACAGGAGCTTTCATATGAGTGTTCTCTCACGGTCCGTCTTACCGGTGCTGCTGGCAGGCAGCCTGTTGACCGGCTGCGCTACCCACAGCGATGGCACTGCCCCCCTCAATCAACGTACCTGGCCGATCTGCAGTGTCATTGGCGGACTGGTCGGAGGCGGTCTCGGCGCCATCGAAAACGGCGGCTGGGCCGCGGGTGGTGCAGCGCTGGGGATCCTCACCGGCGGGCTGATCTGTTATGCCCAGGATGGCGACGAGGACGGCGATGGCGTGTTTGACCGCCGCGACCGTTGCCCTGATACGCCGCCCAATACTCCGGTCGATCACCGCGGTTGTCCGCTGCCGCAATACCCGGTCACCGAGAAACCCGCCGAACCGGCACCGCAGAGCGAAGTCATCACCCTCAACGATGCCGGCAACGTGCTGTTCGACTTTGACAAATCCGACCTCAAGCCTGCGGCGAAAAGTCAGCTGGATGCGCTGATGGACAAACTGCGCAATGCCGACGTCGTGAGCATCAAGGTGATCGGTCACACCGACAGCAAGGGCACAGATGCCTACAACCAGGCCCTGTCGGAACGCCGTGCGAGCAGTGTGGCCGCCTATCTGTTGAGTCAGGGGCTGGCGCCGGAAAAACTCACCAGTGAAGGGCGCGGCGAGCGCGAACCGGTTGCCGACAACGAGACCGAAGAAGGACGGGCGCAAAACCGTCGCGTGGAGTTGCATATCAATCGTTAGGAATTGTCTGTAGTCCGCAGGCTAGAGCTGTCGGTCGACGATCATCGTCGATCCGGCAGCGATCCGACGAGTGCCCGGAACTTTTTTATTTGCCCCTCTGGCTTATCCCGTACAGAAGCCGTTACTGTGCGCCCAAAGAATAATTCGCAACACGGGGGAGCGTATGAAGGTGTTCTGTGGGCTGGGGCGATTGTTGACCCTGGTGTTCTGCTGTGTGGTACTGGCCAATCAGTTGGTGCCGTTTGTTCATCCGATGCACCTGCTGGTCAATCTGGCGGGTGTTCTGCTGCTGGCCATTCATCTTCTTGAAGTGCTGCTGTGCAACGCCAGCCTCAAAGGCCGGCCGCACCCATGGCGTGATCGTGGCCGTGTCCTGCTTTTCGGCGTTTTCCACCTGCAAACCATCCCGGCCCCGGCCGCTCCGGAGGCTTCCCATGCGTAAACTCTGCCTGCTCGCTGCATTCATCAGTCCTCTGGCCTGTGCCCAGGTCATGAATGTCGAACCCAATTCCCTGATGCGTCTGCCCAACACTGCCAGTACCCTGCAACTGGAAAAACTGGTGGTCGCCGATTACGGCACCTTGCTGGTGCCCTCGAACGTGACCGAGCTGAGTGTCGGCGAACTGCAACTGGGGCGCGAAGCGCGCATCGCCATCGTGCCGGGCGAACAGGCGCTGGATCTGAAAGTGATCCGTGCCGAACTCGCCGAAGGCAGCCGCATCACCGCTCGCGGTGCGCCGGGGACCTATGAAAAGGCGGCCCGTGCCGGGCGTAACCTGAATCTGCAATTCAAGGCGCTGGAGGCTCCACGGCTGATCGTCGATGCCCGTGGCGGCACCGGTGCGCCGGGCTTCGTCGGACTCGACGGGGCCAACGGTCAGGAACCGGGCTGCACCTGGGGCCAGGCCGGGCATGGTTTCGACGGCAGTGACGGCAGCAACGGCCAGCCCGGTGCGCCGGGCGCGCTGGTACGGCTGGAAGTGCCACGGGAGTTTCCGGCGGAGCTGATCAAGGTCGACGTGGCCGGTGGCGCCGGCGGTGCGGCCGGGCCTGGCGGTAAAGCGGGGGCGGGCGGCAAGTCCAAGGGCTGCCTGGTGTATCGCGCCGATGGCGGCAAGAACGGCAAGCCGGGGGCTGACGGGCAGCCGGGGCCGGCCGGGGCGGCGGGTTCGGTTACGGTTCAGCGCCTGTAAGCGAATCCTTGTCTGATCGTTCCCGCGTTGCGGGAACGATCCGTCCCCTTCAGAACGAAGGTCGTGCCGCCGCAATCGCCACCAGCAGCACACCGACCAGCAAATTGATCCCCACCACCCGACGAATCCGTCCCAGCACCGCTGCACCAGTCGGCCAGTCCTTCGCGTCAACCGCCGTGCGCAGTTCCGGCAGCATCAGCCCCTGAACCCGGATGAACAGGGCCGTCATCACCACGTACAACCCCATCATTACCTGCACGTATTTCGGCGCCGTTTCGAAACCGATGTGCTGCAGATGCAACATGCCCACGCCAGTCACCGGCAGCAGAATCACCGCGCCCCACACCCAGCGGAAAAAACCTTGAAACACTTCCACCCACAGGGTCAGCCGTCCGGGTCCGTCCAGCGCCTTCACGGCCGCGGGACGCAGCACCATCCAGGCGAAAAACATGCCGCCGACCCACACCAGGGCGGCGAGAACGTGCAGGGGGTAAACAAGGCTAAAAGGTGTCATTGGGGCACTCCGTTCTGCGCGGGATCGATTCGCGGGGTATGATAGCCCCCGATTCAGGGGGCGCTCTCGATTAGTTTCCGCGCCGCGCCGGGTCTGCTGTTGTGCAGGGCAAGGCGCGAGAAGCGTGGTTTGGTCATTCCAAATAAGCTTCGAGCAACGCAGCCCTGCACAACAGCAGGCCCGGCCCTTCGGGTTGTGCCTTAAAGCGGGCCAGCCTGCGTTGCAGGCCTTGGAAAGGGAACAACCATTTCCAGCGGCCTGCGCCTTGCCTGGCCCGCTTTAAGGCGACAACGCGGCGTGGAAACTAATCGAGAACGCCCCCCAAACCACTGAAAATTTATCCAGCGTTTTTTGCGCCCGACATTCAATGATCAGCACTGAACTCAAAACCACGATCCAGGGCGCCTACTCGCGTTTTCTGGAGGCCAAGAGCCTCAAGCCGCGTTACGGCCAGCGTCTGATGATCGCTGAAGTCGCCAAGGTCCTCGGGGATATCGACACCGACGACGAGGGCCGGCGCAGCGGCGATCCCGCAATTGTCGCGGTGGAAGCCGGCACCGGTACCGGCAAGACCGTGGCCTACAGCCTGGCCGCCATTCCTACGGCGAAACTGGCCGGCAAGCGCCTGGTGATCGCCACCGCGACCGTCGCCCTGCAGGAGCAGATCGTTCACAAGGACTTGCCCGACCTGATGCGCAACAGCGGGCTGAACTTCAGCTTCGCCCTGGCCAAGGGCCGTGGCCGCTACATGTGCCTCTCCAAACTCGACATGCTGCTGCAGGAAGGCCACGCACAGACCGCCACGGCCCAGCTGTTCGAGGAAGAAGGCTTCAAGATCGAGGTCGACGAGGCCAGCCAGAAGCTGTTCACCAGCATGATCGAAAAGCTCGCCGGCAATAAATGGGACGGTGACCGCGACAGCTGGCCCACTGCGCTGGAAGACGCCGACTGGGCGCGGCTGACCACCGACCACAGCCAGTGCACCAACCGTCATTGCCCGAACTTCGGCCAGTGCGCCTTCTACAAGGCCCGCGAAGGCATGGGCAAGGTCGATGTGATCGTCACCAACCACGACATGGTGCTGGCGGATCTGGCGCTGGGCGGCGGGGCGGTCTTGCCTGACCCGCGCGACACCATTTATGTGTTCGACGAAGGCCACCACCTGCCGGACAAGGCCATCGGCCACTTCGCCCATTACACGCGGCTGCGCTCCACCGCCGACTGGCTGGAAACCACCGCCAAGAACCTCACCAAGCTGTTGGCCCAGCATCCGCTGCCGGGGGATCTCGGCAAGCTGATCGAACAGGTGCCGGAACTGGCGCGGGAGATCAAGACCCAACAGCAGTTCATGTTCACCGCCTGCGAGCAGATCGCCGACTTCAAGCCCGGCGAAGACGTCGAGGGTCGCGAACGGCCACGACATCGCTTCGTTGGCGGAGTGATTCCGGAACACCTGCGCGAGTTGGGCATCGAGCTGAAAAAAGGCTATGCCCGTCTCAACGATCTGTTTACCCGTCTGACCGACCTGCTCAAGGAGGGCATGGACGGCGAGGTCAACATCGGCATCGCCAGCAATCAGGCCGAAGAGTGGTATCCGTTGTTTGGCAGCCTGTTGTCCCGTGCCTCTGGCAACTGGGAGCTGTGGACCGCGTTCACCGCCGAAGACCCGGAAGAGAGCCCGCCGATGGCCCGCTGGCTGACACTGGCGGAAAGCGGTTCGCTGTTCGACATCGAGGTCAACGCCAGTCCGATCCTCGCCGCCGAAACCCTGCGCCGCAGTCTGTGGAACGTGGCTTACGGCTGTCTGGTGACGTCGGCCACCCTGACCGCGCTCGGCACCTTCGATCGCTTCCGCATGCGTGCCGGCCTGCCGAAAAAAGCCGTCACCGCCGTGGTGCCGAGTCCGTTCCATCACGCCGATGCCGGTGTGTTGCGGGTGCCGGACCTGAAGGCCGATCCACGGGACGTCGCCGCTCACACGGCGGCAATCATCCGCGATCTGCCGGAACTGGTCGAAGGCTCGCGAGGCAGTCTGGTGCTGTTCTCGTCGCGCAAGCAGATGCAGGACGTGTTCGACGGTCTTGACCGCGACTGGCGCAAGCAAGTGTTCATTCAAGGCAACCTGTCGAAACAGGAAACCCTGAACAAACACAAGGCGCGGGTCGATGGCGGTGACTCCAGCGTACTGTTCGGCCTCGCCAGTTTCGCCGAAGGGGTGGACTTGCCTGGGGCCTATTGCGAGCATGTGGTGATCGCCAAGATTCCGTTCTCGGTGCCGGACGATCCGGTCGAGGCCGCATTGTCAGAATGGATCGAAGCCCGGGGCGGCAATCCGTTCATGGAAATCTCGGTGCCCGATGCCTCGCTGAAGCTGGTTCAGGCCTGCGGTCGTCTGCTGCGTACCGAAGAGGATCGCGGCACCATCACCTTGCTGGACCGGCGGCTGGTCACCCAGCGCTACGGCAAGGCGATCCTCAATGCGTTGCCTCCTTTCCGTCGTGAAATATCCTGAGACATCGGTGGGCAGATTTGCCCGCCGCGTTGTCTATCTCTACGCCATCGCTTTTCCATTGGCCATTGCTGGTCGCTAGGGAGAAATCCGTTCTCATGATTCGTCGTACGTTGCCTGCCTTTTTTGCCCTGGTTTTCGCTGCGCCCTTGCTGGCGGCGCCTGCCGGGCAGCAGACCCTGTTCAATTTTGTCCGCCCCGCCGATGTGGTGAAAGTGGCGACCGAAAACGCCGACCTGCCGCAAGCCAACGCCGAGCAGACCCCCGAGGGCGAAGTGCTGCGCCGGGTGACGTTCAATCCGGTGGCGCGTCCGACCCTGCGCCTGACCCCGCAGACCGGTGCGTGGGACTGGTCGCAGTCCGGCATGATGAGCCTGCGCATCCAGAGCGCGATGAACTGGGCGGTGACCGTTTACGTACAGATCCAGAGCAATGACGGCAAGACCCTGGTCAGCCGAGTCGATCTGCCGGCCGGACCGGCGCAGACCCTGCTCGTACCGTTGACCGCGACCTCGCCACTGAGCCAGGGCATGAAGGCCGGGCCGTTGATGCCGATGACGATCGACGGCCAGCGCATCCTGCTGGCCAGCAGTTCCGGTGAACTGGATCGCAGCCAGGTCGTTTCCGTCAGCCTGTCGATGGACCAGCCGAAAGCCGCGCAAAGCTTGCTGCTGGAGCGCTTTGGCGTGCAAGACGAGGGCGAGGTGATCAAAGCCGCCTACGGCAATCTGGTGGATGCCTACGGTCAGTCGACCCGCGGCAAATGGCCGGAGAAAGTTGCCAATGACGAACAACTGAAATCCGCCGCCGCCAAAGAACAGCAACAGCTGAAAACCTGGCTGGCCGAGCGCGAAAAGTCTTCGCTCGACAAGTTCGGTGGGTTGAACAAGGGGCCGGCGTTCAAGGCCAGCGGCTTTTTCCGCACCGAAAAACTCGACGGTCGCTGGTATCTGGTGACGCCGGAGGGCCATCCTTTCTATTCACTGGGCGTGAACACGGTCAGTCCCGAGGTCAACCAGACCTATGTGGCCGGTCGCGAGTACATGTTCGAAACCCTGCCAAAACCCGATGAGCCGCTGGCCATTCACTTCGGCGAAGGCGACAACCGGGGCGGCAACGGCGTCGATCAGGGGCGTGGCTACGGCAACGGACGCTGGTACGACTTCTATGGCGCCAACCTGCAACGACTTTACGGCGAACCTTGTGCAGCTACCGCGGCGACCGAGAAAGCGCCGGCTACGCCGTGCAAGGCCACCATCGACGAGCAGCAGTGGACCCGCCATACCCTCGACCGCTTGCAGGCATGGGGTTTCAACACTGTCGGCAACTGGAGCGCACCGCAGCTGGGCGACGCCGAGCGCATGCCGTACACCTTGCCGCTGTCGATCGTCGGCGATTACACCAGCATCAGTACCGGCAACGACTGGTGGGGCGGCATGCCTGACCCGTTCGACCCACGCTTCGCCATGGCTACCGAACGTGCGGTAGCGATTGCTGCCCGCGATCACCGCGACGATCCGTGGCTGATCGGCTACTTCGCTGACAACGAACTGGCCTGGGCCGGTCCCGGTGATGATCCGAAGTCGCGTTACGCGCTGGCTTACGGCACTTTGAAAATGACCACCGACGTTCCGGCCAAGCGGGCGTTCCTCAAGCAATTGCGCGACAAATACCGCAATCAGGCGGGGCTGTCGAAGGCATGGGGTATCGATCTGCCAGCGTGGGAGTTGATGGAAGACCCGGGTTTCGAGGCACCGTTGCCGAATCCGGAGCACCCGGAAATCGAGGCTGACTACAAATACTTCCAGAAAGTCTTCGCCGACACTTACTTCAAGACCATTTCCGATTCGCTGAAATGGCATGCGCCGAACCAGTTGCTGCTGGGCGGTCGTTTCGCCATCAGCACGCCGGAAGCCGTGGCCTCGTGCGCGCAATACTGCGACGTGCTGAGCTTCAACATGTACACCCTGAAACCCCAGGATGGCTATGACTTCGCTGCGCTGCGCAGCCTCGACAAACCGGTGTTGATTACTGAGTTCAATTTCGGCTCGACCGATCGCGGCCCGTTCTGGGGCGGTGTGACGCCGTTGAGCAAAGAAGAAGACCGTGGCCCGGCATATGCCAACTTCCTCAAGCAGGCCCTGAGCGAGCCATCGATTGTCGGCGTGCACTGGTTCCAGTATCTCGATCAACCGGTGACCGGGCGTCTGCTCGATGGCGAAAACGGCCACTTCGGTCTGGTGGGCGTGACTGACTTGCCGTATCAGGGGTTCGTCGACACCGTGCGCAAGAGCAATCTGGCGACCCTCGATCAGCTCGGCAAAGAAGCCGCGAAGGCCGCTGCGGCGGCGGACAAGGCCGGTCACGAGACCGAAGGCGGGCGCAAGGGCGAGGCCGGCAAAGGCCCGGGGCAGGGCGCCGGCCATACCGGCGGGCACTCCGGCAACGGCCATTAAGGCAGGACCGCCCGGCCCGCCGCTGTTTCCAAATCCCTCAAGGGCTGGAACAATGCGGGCCACTTTGTAGAGCGTTTTCGCGGGGGAGTTGCGGGTGCAGATTCAGGGACATTACGAGCTTCAATTCGAAGCGGTGCGCGAAGCTTTTGCCGCACTGTTCGACGATCCCCAGGAACGCGGCGCCGCGTTGTGTATCCGGGTCGGCGGGGAAACCGTTCTTGACCTCTGGGCTGGCACCGCCGACAAGGACGGCAGCGAAGCCTGGCACAGCGACAGCATCGCCAACCTGTTCTCCTGCACCAAGACCTTCACCGCCGTCACCGCGCTGCAACTGGTAGCCGAAGGCAAGTTGCAACTCGATGCCCCGGTCGCTCGCTACTGGCCGGAATTCGCCGCCGCCGGCAAGGAGTCCGTGACGTTGCGTCAACTGCTTTGCCATCAGGCCGGCTTGCCCGCCCTGCGTGAGTTGTTGGCCCCCCAGGCCCTGTATGAGTGGCAGACCATGGTCGACGCCCTGGCGGCGGAAGCGCCGTGGTGGACACCGGGTACCGGGCACGGTTATGCCGCGATCACTTACGGTTGGCTGGTCGGCGAGTTGCTGCGGCGGGTCGACGGACGCGGGCCGGGGGAATCCATTGTGGCGCGGGTCGCCAAACCGTTGGGGCTGGATTTTCACGTCGGTCTGGCCGACGAGGAGTTTCACCGCGTCGCGCATATCGCCCGTGGCAAGGGCAATGTCGGCGACGCTGCCGCCCAGCGCCTGTTGCAGGTGACCATGCGTGAACCGACCGCCATGACCACCCGTGCCTTCACCAATCCGCCGTCGGTGCTTACCAGCACCAACAAACCGGAGTGGCGGCGCATGCAGCAACCGGCGGCCAACGGCCACGGCAATGCGCGCAGCCTGGCCGGTTTCTATGCCGGTCTGCTCGACGGCAGCCTGCTGGAAAGCGAAATGCTCGACGAATTGACCCGGGAACACAGCCTCGGCGAGGACAAGACCTTGCTGACCCGTACCCGTTTCGGTCTCGGTTGCATGCTCGATCAGCCTGATGTGCCAAACGCCACTTACGGCCTCGGCCCACGGGCGTTCGGTCATCCGGGTGCGGGCGGTTCCATCGGTTTTGCTGATCCGGAGCACGATGTGGCCTTCGGATTTGTGACAAATACCCTGGGGCCGTACGTCTTGATGGATCCGCGTGCGCAGAAGCTGGCGCGGGTGCTTGCCACTTGTCTGTAAAACGTGACTGGAGGTTCCAGGGCCGGAACCTCATTCGGCTTTTCGATTCAAAGCGTCTGTTTATCCGGGCGAAAGTCCTCTGATTGTCCATCACTAATTTTTGTGGGTTTCCAATGTCGTCCAAACAAACTCTCGCTCTGGCCCTGTGTTTCGCGATCACCGGTTGCGCTCAAACTCCGAAAAATGATGCCGATGGCGGCAGCTGGTGGCCGTTCGGTTCGTCCGACAAGGTCGCGGCCAAGGAGCCGGCCCAGCCACCTGCACCGTTGAAGCCGGCGGCAGCCGCCCCTGTGGCGAAGACCGAGAGCAGCAGCCACTGGTACTGGCCGTTCGGTTCCGATGATTCGGCGGACAAGGCCAAGGCTGACGTGAAGCCCGAAGTCAAACCCGAGGCCAGGCCTGCCGTTGTCGCCAAGGCGGATGCCGACACCGGCAGCAAATGGTGGTGGCCGTTCGGCGGCAAGTCCCAGGACACCGCCAAGGCTGTACCGATGCCTGACCCGAAAGTGACCCAGGCCTGGCTCGATGACTACGAGCCGCGCCTGCGCGAGGCAATCAAGGGCAGCAACCTGCAATTCGAGCGTCGTGAAAACGTTCTCGTGGTCACCGCGCCGGTTGAAGGTTCATTCAATCCGAAACGCCCGGCCATGCTGTTGCCGGTGACCCTGAGCCCGTTCACCAATATCGCCAAGATCCTCGAAGCCGACCCGAAAACCGCGGTCCTTGTACTGGGCCACAGCGACAACGCCGGTGTCGCAGCGGACAACACCAAACTCAGTCAGGAACGTGCCCAATCCGTGGCGGCCATCTTCCGTATGAGCGGTTTGCAGCGTGATCGCCTGATGCTGCGCGGCATGGGGTCCGAGGCACCGCGTGCGGCCAACGACAGCGTCGAGGGGCGCGCCTTGAACCGTCGCGTCGAACTGCTGGTGACCCCGCAGAACACCATGGTTGCGCTGCTGAGCAAGTACAACATGCCGGCACCGAAGCCGGTAACGATGGTCGCCGCCCAGGACGTCAAGCCAGTCGCCAAGCCTGTAACCCCGGCGCCGGCCGCGAAGAAAGCCGCTGTTCCGGCCAGCAAAAAGGCTCCGGCCAAGAAAGCCGCCGCCAAAGCGCCAGCCAAGAAGGCACCGGCGAAGACGCCGGCCAAGAAAACCGCTCCAGCCAAAGCCGCCGCCACCGACAAGAAAGTCGCTGCGACCGATGCGGCAAAACAGTGATCCGCTAACGAAAAGGAATGCGCCATGACCCAGGCTCTGGCAGATATGCGTCGTGATTACACCCGGGACGGCCTGACCGAGGCGCAAGCCCCGGCCGAGCCTTTCGCGCTGTTCCACCAGTGGTTTGCCGATGCGGTGAAAACCGAACAGGCGCCGGTGGAGGCCAACGCCATGACCCTGGCCACGGTCGATGCGGACGGGCGTCCGCACTGCCGCATTCTGCTGCTCAAGGGCCTGGACGAGCGGGGCTTTACCTTTTTCACCAACTACGAAAGCGCCAAGGGGCAGCATCTGGCCGTGAATCCGTTCGCGGCCATGACCTTCTTCTGGCCGACCCTGGAGCGTCAGGTGCGCATCGAAGGACGGGTCGCCAAGGTCACGCCCGAGGAGTCCAACGCCTATTACCAGGTACGTCCGCTGGGCAGCCGTCTCGGCGCGTGGGCTTCGCCTCAGAGCCGGGTGATCAAGGGAAGGGGTGAACTGGAATATTTGCTCAAGGCCACCGAGCAGCGCTTCAGCGACACCCAGCCCGACTGCCCGGAACACTGGGGCGGCTACCGCTTGCTCCCCGAACGCATCGAGTTCTGGCAGGGGCGCGCCAGCCGTTTGCACGATCGCCTCAGCTACCGTTTGCAGGGCGCCGACTGGATTCTTGAACGTCTGGCACCTTAAGCAGTCTACCGAGCGGGATAGCCTGCCGCAGCGGCCTCAAGCCACTTCGGCAGGTCCCGGCGCCTGATCTTCTGTGCCCGGGCCTGCGCCAGCCGTTCGAGCATGAAGGCGCGTTTGCCTTCATCCTTGCCGGCCAGCGACAATGCCAGATCGCGGTCCATCCAGCGTCTGATCCGCACGTACAACCACCAATGGAAGTACAAACCGGCGACGGTCGTGACGACAATGATGAAGTAATCCATGAAAATCCTTGGGGTCGGCGGCGCAAGCTTTGTATTTTGGCGCTACTGTTGGGTGAGTTCGTGGAGGCCCTGTACCGGGCCTGAATGAAACCAAATTTATCCGGGCGATGCCGTGACAGGCGTCAAGCTGCGGAGTTTAATGAATACCTGTCCTTTGGAGTTGATCCTATGCGTAAGTCTGTTCTGCTGGTTGCTTCCTTTTCCACGATGGCGATGTTGCTTGCCGGCTGCCAATCGAGCCTGACCGGTGACTCCTACTCCCGTGACGAAGCGCGTCGTGTGCAGACGATTCGCATGGGCACCATCGAATCCCTGCGTCCGGTGAAAATCGAAGGCACCAAGACCCCGATCGGCGGCGCCGCCGGTGCAGTGGTCGGTGGCGTCGGCGGCAGCGCCATCGGCGGCGGTAAAGGCAGCATCGTTGCAGCCGTTATCGGTGCCGTGGCCGGCGGCCTGATCGGTTCGGCCACCGAAGAAGGCCTGACCCGTACCCAGGGTGTTGAAATCACCGTGCGCGAAGACGACGGCAGCATGCGCGCCTACGTGCAGCAAGTGCAGGAGAACGAAGTGTTCCGCGTCGGCGAGCGCGTACGGATTTCGACTGTCGGCGGGACCAGCCGCGTTTCGCACTAAGCGGGAACGAGCGGTAAAGGAAAACCCCGATCAGGTGACTGGTCGGGGTTTTTTATTGAAAATTTATTTAATTACTTCCATAATAACCTAATTGAAAGTCGAATTTTGGGTCGAAAAACTCGGTTCCTATTAGATTTTCCAGTTCGGTTATTTTCTGACTATCGAGGTCGTAGCCATAAATTTCATCTTCTGGTTTAGTCCAGTTCATTATCTTTCTTAACTGCTCAATGTTTCCGTCTGGAATGTTTACTTCAAAAACAAGAAGCTCAGTTTTCTTGTCGTAGGCTTCGATCGTGTGATTTAGTTTTGAGTATCGGCAAGTCATTCGGTGCACACCAGTTGAACAATATGCTCTGAGAGTCCCATCAAATATCACCAGTTCTTTCTATACCGAAACGATATTTGATAGTCGTAAATGCTTTCGTCAAATTTGTGAGTGAAAAAGGGTTGAAGGCGGGATACCCAATCAGTCCTGACATCAAAACCCCCATCATAGATTTCGCTTTTCGCCATCAAGCCCAAAGCCTCAATGATTGATCCGTCATCACCGAGATCGGCTGAATACTCCTTCCCCACAGATTGCTCGGATATTTTTTCGTACCAATTCAGTCTTAACTTCAGCCCCATTGCAGCCTCACAAATACTTTTTAATATTTCGGTTCTTCTTGGGTGGATCTATCTGTTCGGTAAAGGAAAACCCCGATCAGGTGACTGATCGGGGTTTTGTTTTTAAAGACTGCGTTGACACAGTACTGCTTAATAGGTATTGCAGCTCAACTGAATGAGATAGGCGGGATCAGAAACCTTCTTTCCCAATAGTTTCTCCAAGGCTGCGAGCTGATCACTTGTCAGGTCGTAGCCTTCCCAACCTTGCTGTTCTGCTGTCCATCCCATGATGGCAGCAATCTTCTCATCGCATCCTTCAGGCAATTGCTCCTCAAACACGAACAACTCTGTTTTTTTATCAAAGGCTTCGATGATGTATTTCAGTTGCGCATGGCGTAAAGTCATTCGGTACATACCAGTTGAATTATACGACTTGCTCCTGAGAGTTTTTCCCCGGTCCATTCTTCCAGAATTTTGATCTGGTCTTCAGACAGGTCATAACCATCGAATTCGTCTTCCGGATGTTGCCAGTTCATCAGTACCTTCAACGCTTCTGTATGGCATGCAGCAATCTTGACGCTGAAGAGCAGGTCTTCGGTTTTCTGATCAAAGACTTCAACTACATGAATCATTTCTCTACGCTCCTTGTGGGATCGGCAGGTTTTGTCTGTTCGCCTGTTTCAGGGTCGTACTCTCCTATGTGCTTTCCTTGCTTGGTATACAGCTCGACCTTGCCATGCTGAGAGTCCCACTCATAAATTTTTCCAGAAGCATCTTTCCATCGTCTGCGCTTTTTCCCTCCACCTCGAACCGACGTTTTCATTGGTGCAGATTTGACATCAGGAAATGCTGACAGTGATGTTGGGGCGGGATGATATTTGATGTCTCCACGAGCATTGAGGACGATGTATAACGGTTTTACTCCCGAGCCTGCCGGAAACACCAATATAAAATCCCGATACTCCGGCGGATAAACCGGATTCACCAGAATCCCGTCCGCCGCTTTCGTCGGTGGGTACACCCAGATATGCGGTGCCTGCGGAGCGGCTTCCAGCGCGGGGATGCCGAGGATGTCGGAGCCGTCCACGGCGGGCGTCCAGATCAGTTCGATGCCTTCGCCGAGGTCTGCGACAAACCGGTTACCGCGAGCAGCGAACTGCGCGACATCGACCATTTCCCAGTCGCGGTTCTTGCCGTTGTAGAAACCGTAACCCTTGAGGCTGCCGTCGGCCTGTTGTTCGACGTGCAAGCGCACGCGGGTTCGAGCCTGTTTGAGGGCGAGCAACTGGTCTTCGGTGTAGAGGGCGCTGTCGCTCAGGTTCGATGGCATGAACATCGCCACCAACCCGACCAGCGGGGTTACGACGGCGGCGGAGGCCATCGCAGGCAATGCCTTGAATGCTTCACCGGCAAGGGCGAAGGTGCCGAAACCCACCGGGATCGCATTGCCGCTGATTTTCTTGAGTGCAACGCCGCCGCTGTCATCGGCTTCGCGTCCGCCGAGCAGAATCAGATCGCCGTAGTCTTTCAGGCTGTCCGTCGGCACCATCCCCGAGGGATTCGCGTAATCGATGATCGCATCCGGCAACTTGCAGGACTTGGCGAACGTGCAGCCGGCACGCACCGGTTGAGGCTTGTTCGCCGCCACCTCGCGGCTGCGCTCGAAGGCCTCTTGTCGTGCCAGCATGGCGTCGTACTTGTCTTGTCGCGTTTGCTGATCGGCCAGCTCGGTGGCCGTCAGGTAGCGGTAGGTGACGTGATGCCCGTCGCCTGCCGGTGGGTTGGGAACCCGGGGAATGTCCTTTTGACCAGCCACTGATTGTCCTTTCGTTCATGCATCGGCAGCCCCTCGAAAGGGGCTGCACGACGTTAACGAAGCAGGAAAATCGTGGCTGTAGGACGCGTCTCCAAAGACGTGGGGATTGTTCGCTACGGCATCAGGAAGACAGAGCGGTGTTCTTTCTGCTCGCCGCCAGGGTCACCGCGTAACCGATCAATGCTGCGAACACCGAGCCGGTGAGAATGCCCATCCGGTCCATTCCGGCGTATTCACTGGCACCCGGCACGAAGGCGAGGGACCCGACAAACAGGCTCATGGTGAAGCCGATCCCGCAGAGGATCGCCACGCCCAGCACCTGACCCCAATTGGCGTTCTGGGGCAGGGCGGCGATGCCGGTTTTCACGGTGAGCCAGGTCAGGCCGAACACGCCGATGGTCTTGCCCAGCAGCAGGCCGACGGCGATGCCCATCGGTACGTGGTGGGTGAAGCTTTCGGCGGTTACGCCGGTCAGCGACAGGCCGGCGTTGGCGAAGGCGAACAGCGGCAGGATGCCGTAGGCCACCCACGGGTGCAGTGCATGTTCGAGGCTCAGCAGCGGCGAAGGCTCGGCGTTTTTCGTGCGCAGCGGAATGCAGAACGCCAGAGTCACGCCAGCCAGCGTTGCGTGGACGCCGCTCTTGAGCACGCAGACCCACAGGATCAAGCCGATGATCATGTACGGCCCGAGCTTGACCACCCCGAGCCGGTTCATCGCCACCAGCGCCGCGATGCACGCCGCCGCCAGGCCCAGCGACAGGGTCGAGAGTTCGCCGGAATAGAAGATCGCGATGATCACGATGGCGCCAAGGTCATCGATGATCGCCAGGGTCATCAGGAACAGCTTCAGTGACACCGGCACCCGTTTGCCCAGCAACGCCAGCACGCCGAGGGCGAAGGCGATGTCGGTGGCGGTGGGGATCGCCCAGCCATCGAGGGCCGCCGGGTTGTCGCGGTTGAGGAACCAGTAGATCAGCGCCGGCACCAGCATGCCGCCAATCGCCGCTGCACCGGGCAGGACGATCTGCGACGGTTTCGACAGCTGGCCGTCGAGTACTTCGCGCTTCACTTCCAGGCCGATCAGCAGGAAGAACAGCGCCATCAGCCCGTCGTTGATCCACAGCAGCAGGGGCTTGGCGATTTTCAACGCGCCGATCTGCGCCACCACCGGGGTGTCGAGCAGGCCGCTGTACAACCACGACAGCGGCGAGTTGTTGATGATTAAAGCCAGGATGGCCGCGGCGATCAGTAACAGACCGCTGGCAGCTTCCAACTGAAAGAAACGCGTGAAAGTGCTACGCAGAGGCAAGGTCGCTCTCCATCGATAAAGTCAAAAGGTGGGACACCCTAACCCGTACTGTTAGTTGTTAAAACAAAAGTTATATTCTTTTTTGTTATATATGGTTACAAGGCGCGAGCCAGACATTGGCAGAGCCTAGCAGTTGCCCCAGGGATTGAAGTTCAGCTGTATCTGTCAGTGCGGTGGGATTTTTCCTAAGCTTGGAGGCTGAGCCTGTGAAGGCACTTCTGCCCGATTCAACGAGAACGACAGCCATGAGCGACAATCGACAGTGGGCCCGCGAAGCCATCCGGATCATCGAAGCGGACTTCCAGCGCAGCGCCGACACCCACCTGATCCCCTTGCCGCTGCCGGGATTTCCGGGCATCGAGTTGTACTTCAAGGACGAGTCCAGCCACCCCACCGGCAGCCTCAAGCATCGTCTGGCCCGTTCACTGTTTCTCTACGCCTTGTGTAACGGCTGGCTCAAACCCGGCGCGCCGGTGATCGAAGCATCCAGCGGTTCGACGGCGATTTCCGAAGCTTACTTTGCGCGGATGCTCGGATTGCCGTTCATCGCGGTGATGCCGGCGACCACCTCCAGGGAAAAGATCGCGCAGATCGCTTTCTACGGCGGCAAGAGCCATCTGGTGGACGATCCGACGCAGATCTATGCCGAATCCGAACGTCTGGCCCGCGAACACGACGGGCACTTCATCGACCAGTTCACCTACGCCGAGCGCGCCACCGACTGGCGGGCGAACAACAACATCGCCGAGTCGATCTTCCAGCAGATGCGCTACGAGCAGCACCCGTGCCCGGCGTGGCTGATTTCCAGCCCCGGCACCGGCGGCACCACCGCGACGCTCGGCCGCTATGTGCGTTATCGCCAGCACTGCACCCGTGTGCTGTGCGCCGATGCCGAGCGTTCGGTGTTCTTCGACTTTTACCAGACCGGTGACGCGAGTTTGCGCCTGGACCACGGCTCGCGGATCGAAGGCATCGGTCGGCCACGGGTGGAAGCGTCGTTCCTGCCCAAGGTGATCGATGCGATGGTCAAGGTGCCGGATGCCTTGTCGCTGGCGGCCATGCATTACCTGGCGCAGCGTCTGGGGCGGCATGTGGGTGGGTCGAGCGGCACCAACCTGATTGGCGCGCTGATGGCGGCGCAGCAGATGAAAGCGGCGGGGGAATCGGGGTCGATCGTCGCGATCCTGTGCGATGGCGGCGAGCGCTATGCGGATACGTATTACGATCAGGCGTGGCTCAAGGCACAGGGCTACGAGCTGGAAGGGTTGATGGCGGCCGTGGCGGCGAGTGCCGAACGGGGTGAGGCGTTACCGGCTTCAGTGTTACGCGCAAATATCTGAGTCACTGATAACCAATGTGGGAGCCGGCAAGCCAGCTCCCACAGGGTTTTGCAGTGTTTCAGGTCGTGCAGATCAGTCTTTCAGACCCAGGATGTCACGCGCCACAGCTTCCGCGATGCGAATCCCGTCAACACCCGCCGACAGAATCCCGCCCGCATAACCCGCGCCCTCACCGGCCGGGAACAGCCCTTTGACGTTAAGGCTCTGCAGCGATTCGTTGCGTGTGATCCGCAGCGGTGATGAAGTCCGCGTCTCGATCCCGGTCAGCACCGCATCGTGCAGCGAATAACCGCGGATCTGCTTCTCGAACGCCGGCAACGCCTCTCGTATCGCCTCGATGACAAAGTCCGGCAGCGCCAGGGCCAGATCGCCCAGCGCTACTCCCGGTTTGTACGACGGCTCGACTTCGCCCAGCTCGGTGGATGGCGTGCCATTGATGAAGTCGCCGACCAGTTGCGCCGGCGCCTTGTAATCGCTGCCGCCGAGGATGAAGGCATGGGACTCCAGACGTTCCTGCAACTCGATGCCGGCCAGCGGGCCGCCCGGATAATCGACTTCCGGGGTGATGCCGACGACGATGCCGGAGTTGGCGTTGCGTTCGTTACGCGAGTACTGGCTCATGCCGTTGGTGACCACGCGGTTCGGCTCGGAGGTCGCGGCGACCACGGTACCGCCCGGGCACATGCAGAAGCTGTAGACCGAACGGCCGTTTTTGGCGTGGTGCACCAGTTTGTAGTCGGCGGCGCCCAACTTGGGGTGACCGGCGTACTTGCCCAGACGCGCGCGGTCGATCAGCGACTGCGGATGCTCGATGCGGAAACCCACCGAGAACGGCTTGGCCTCCATGAACACGCCACGGCTGTGGAGCATGCGGAACGTATCGCGGGCGCTGTGGCCGAGGGCAAGGATCACGTGCTTCGAGTGCAGGACTTCGCCGCTGGCCAGTTCGACCCCGACCAGTTGGCCGTCTTCGATCAGCACGTCGGTGACACGTTCCTGGAAGCGAACTTCACCGCCCAGAGCACGAATCTCCTCACGCATGGTTTCGACCATGCCGGTCAGACGGAACGTACCGATGTGCGGCTTGCTGACGTAGAGAATCTCTTCCGGCGCGCCGGCCTTGACGAACTCGTGCAGGACTTTACGGCCGAGGAATTTCGGATCCTTGATCTGGCTGTACAGCTTGCCGTCGGAGAACGTGCCCGCACCGCCTTCGCCGAATTGCACGTTGGACTCGGGGTTGAGCACGCTTTTGCGCCACAGGCCCCAGGTATCCTTGGTGCGCTGGCGCACTTCGGTGCCACGTTCGAGGATGATCGGCTTGAAGCCCATCTGCGCCAGCAGCAGGCCGGCGAAGATGCCGCAGGGGCCGAAACCGACCACGATCGGCCGCTGGCTCAGATCGCTCGGCGCCTGGCCGACGAACTTGTAGCTGACATCCGGCGCCACGTTGACGTTGCGGTCATCGGCGAACCTGGCCAGCACTTTGGCCTCATCGCGCACTTCCAGGTCAATGGTGTAAATGAAGCACAGTTCGGTGGACTTTTTGCGCGCATCGTAGCTGCGCTTGAACAAGGTGAAGTCGAGCAGGTCATCGCTGGCGATGCCCAGGCGCTGCACGATGGCGGTGCGCAGGTCTTCGTCGGGATGGTCGAGCGGCAGCTTGAGTTCAGTGATTCGTAACATGACAGGATCCGGTTCGCGGGACGCACAACTGCGCCAGGGCGTTTGAAGGCGGCGATTATAAGCCGCAACGGCCGGATCCCGTGAGGGTAAAACGATCAGTCGTTGCGCGAGCCGCCGAAATACCCGCAACCGCGCTGTACCTTGCCGTCGATGCGCAGCTCGGCGCTCATGTGCTGCACGCTGCCGGTGCGGCTGTCGACGCAGCGCTGCGGCGCCACCCACAGCTCGATGCGCTGGTTGTCGGCTTCGCTGCTGAGGTTGAAACGGCCGTCGCCCAGTTGCTCCTCGACGTAGGGCACGGCGAGCGGTGGCTGGCCTTCGCGGTCGATGACCATGCCTTTGCCACTGACCTTGACGTTCCACTCCGGGCCATGGCCGGCGGCACGCAGGATCAGTTGTTTGAAGTTCGGATCATCGCAAGCGGTACCGGAGCGTTCGACGCGATACAGCTGGGTGAGGTCGAGCCGGTCACCGGCGATCTTGCCGCGCACGTCGGCGAACAGCTTGCCTTGCTGATCGGCCAGGGTGGCAGCCTCCTGCAGGATGCTGGTGCCGCCAATGTCATTGACGACGTACTGACGCTGTTCGCCGCACGACTGGAACATCAGTTTGCCGTCGGCGGCGGTCAGTTGTCCCTGCATCCGCGTCTGGCCGACGTGGGAAGCGCTGGTTCGTGCGCCGTCGAACAACTGGCACGCGGCAAACAGAGGGAGCAGGGCAACAACGATCAAGGAACGGGCAACACGCATCTTCGGCTCTCCAGACAAGTGCCGTCACGTTACGCAGGCTGACCGTTCATCACAAGGGTTTAGCCCACGTGAAAGGTCTGACCTGTCTGCAGGCCTTCGACACTTTTGGCGTAGGCCAATGCCACATCCGCTGCCGGCACCGGCTTGTAGCCGCGGAAGTACGGGGCGTAGCTGCCCATGGCTTCCACCAGCACGGTCGGGCTGATCGAGTTCACGCGCAGGCCGCGAGGCAGTTCGATGGCGGCGGCACGGACGAAGCTGTCCAGCGCGCCGTTGACCAGTGCCGCCGAAGCACCGCTGCGGATCGGATCGTGGCTGAGCACGCCGCTGGTGAAGGTGAACGACGCACCGTCGTTGGCGAATTCACGGCCGATCAGCAGCAGATTGACCTGGCCCATCAGTTTGTCTTTCAGGCCGAGGGCGAAGCTGTCTTCGTTCATGTCACCCAGCGGGGCGAAGGTCACGTTGCCGGCCGCGCAGACCAGGGCATCGAAATTGCCGGTCTTCTCGAACAGTTTGCGGATCGATGCGCTGTCGCTGATATCCACCTGGAAATCGCCGCTGCTGCGGCCGATGCGAATGACTTCATGACGCTGTGACAGTTCTTTGTCCACGGCCGAACCGATGGTGCCGCCTGCGCCGATCAACAGAATTTTCATCGTGCTTGCCTCGAGTGATTGAACGAGCTTTCAGTCTAGAGTGGTTTTTTCGGCGGATAAGCGCGCTAATGGGCAACCTTTGGTTTTCAAATGGAAACAATCCATGAGCGAGATGGATGATCTGGCGGCGTTCGCGGTGTTGATCGAAGCGGGCAGTTTTACGTTGGCGGCGCAGCAACTGGGGTGCAGCAAGGGGCAGTTGTCCAAGCGCATCAGTCAGCTGGAAGCGCAGTTTTCCGTGGTGCTGCTGCAACGCACCACGCGTCGGCTGAGTCTGACCGCCGCCGGTGCGGCGCTGTTGCCTCAGGCTCAGGCGCTGGTCGTTCAGGTGGAAAGAGCGCGTCAGGCATTGGCGCGTTTGAAGGACGATATGGCCGGCCCGGTGCGTATGACGGTCCCGGTATCGTTGGGGGAAACCTTTTTCGATGGTCTGGTGCTGGAGTTTTCACAGAAATACCCCGAAGTACAGATCGAACTGGAGCTGAACAACAGCTATCGCGATCTCTCCCGCGATGGCTTTGATCTGGCGATCCGCACGGATGTCGCCAATGACGAGCGACTGGTTGCCAAGCCTTTGCTGGCCTGGCAGGAAATGACCTGCGCCAGCCCTGATTACCTTGAGCGTTTCGGCGAACCGCTGACACCACAGGCGCTTGCCGAGCATCGCTGTCTGCTCAACAGTCATTACGGCGGTCGTGAAGAGTGGCTGTATCACCAGCAGCACGAGTTATTGCGGGTGCGGGTGTCGGGACCGTTCGCCAGCAATCACTACAGCCTGCTGAAAAAGGCCGCGCTCGCTGGCGCCGGCATCGCCCGTCTGCCGTCTTACCTGCTGCAGACGGAATTGGCTGACGGGCGATTGCGCTGGCTCCTGCGGGATTTTCAGACCCGGCGCATGCCGATGTACCTGGTGCACCCGTATCAGGGCGGGCTGCCAAAGCGCACACAGGTGCTGGCGGACTATCTGATCGAATGGTTCAAGCGCAGCGGAGAGGCACTCGATCGGCTTCAGCGGTAACGTCGGGCGATCAGATGATCGATCGACAATTTGCCCGGTCCCGTGGTCATCAGGTACAGCAACACTGCCGCCCAGGTGCCATGGGTCGGGTAGGCGTCGGGGTACACGAACAGTTCGATGACCATTGTCATGCCCAGCAATGCCAATGCGGAAAACCGTGTGGCGAAGCCGACGAGAATCAGGATCGGGAAAAAGTGTTCGGCAAACGCCGCCATATGCGCGGCGATTTCCGGCGACAGCAGCGGCACGTGGTATTCGCTCTGGAACAGCGGAATCGTCGAATCCGCCAAGTGCGGCCAGCCGATCTGAAAGGTGCCGTCGATGAGGTCGATGGCCAGGCCCTCGACCTTGGTCTGCCCGGATTTCCAGAACACCGCCGCGATGGAAAACCGGGCGATGAAGGCGATCAGGCTGTGCGGGATTTTTTCCAGCAGCGCGATGGCGCGGGCAATGAGGCTGTTCATGGCGAAACCTTGTGATGTAAATGGGTGATGGCGTGGCGACTGATCAGCAGGGCCAGGGTCTGGCTCAGGTCGAAAGCCTCGGCGGACTCCAGCGCCTGTGTCAGTGACAGGCCGGCCTTGAGCTGACCGATGAACTGGCTGGCGCCGTGATCCAGGGCGAATACTTCTACCTCCAGGCCATTGCGCAGGATCAGTGCGTGCTGGGCCTGATTCAGAACGATGCCGGCCAACGTGGCGTCTTGCTGATGCGCGGCCCAGATATCCACCACGGCAAAGGCTGAATCGAGCACGTGCAGCGAAGGATGCAGACCGATTTGCAAGCGACTCAGGCCTTCCTGATCCGCGAAGGCCGCAGCGATCCGGTCCTGGCTGAGCGGCTCGATATCGGCGGCGTGATAGGCCAGCGTACGCAGGCGTTCCAGTCGCGCGACATCGGCCAGATAAGGGACGCTCGACGCCGGTTCGAATCCGCTGATGAAGTCCGCCAGATCACTGCCGTAGTCGCTCATCAACGGGCTTCGAGGTGGATGGTTTTGAATGAAGACTCCGGCCATGGCACGGAAGAATTCCTCTCCCACCAACTGCAATACCACGGGATAACTGTCGGCCAGTGCATTGCTTAATGAGCATTGCACGTTGTTGCGGTACACCGCGAAACGACTGGCGGGATCGGCACCGTTGACGCTGCACAAACCATCGGGGCAGGGCAGGCCGGTATCGAGAAGTGCTGCACTGAATACGCCTTGGGTACTCATGACCGACCTCCTGCGCAAAGCAGAAGCGCGTCGGCCTGTTGCGCCTCGGCCATCAGCACGTTGAAGGCCGGCACCTGATTGTCCCGTTCGATCAGCGTCGCCACCGGGCCGATGCGCTCCAGCGCCTGTCGGTACAACGACCAGACGGCCTGATCGACCGGTGCGCCGTGATCGTCGATCAGCAAGCGATCACCGAGGCTGTCGGCATCTTCGGCAAACCCCGCCAGATGAATCTCGCCCACCGCGTGCAACGGCAGTGCGTCGAGGTAAGCCAGCGGATCGCGCTGATGGTTGATGCACGAGACGTAGATGTTGTTCACGTCCAGCAACAGACCGCAGCCGCTGCGTCGGATGACTTCACGGATGAACTCCGCTTCGTCGATTGTCGAACGCTCGAATGCCAGATAGGTCGCCGGGTTTTCCAGCAGCATCGGGCGCTTGAGGGTGCTCTGCACCTGGTCGATATGTTCGCAGACGCGGTTGAGCGTCGGTGTGTCGTAAGCCAGGGGCAATAGATCATTGAGAAACACCGGGCCATGGCTCGACCAGGCCAGGTGTTCGGAAAAGGACTGGGGTTGATAACGCTCGATCAGCGTACTCAGGCGTTTGAGGTGTTGAACATCCAGCGGGCCTTCGGCACCGATGGACAAGCCGACGCCGTGCAGCGACAGCGGATACGCCTCGCGGATCAGACCCAGAAAGTGATGAAACGGGCCGCCGGCCACCATGTAGTTTTCGGCGTGGACTTCGAAGAAACCGATGTCCGGTAGAGAACCGAGCACTTCACGAAAGTGCCCGGTCTTGAGCCCCAGCCCGGCACGGGGCGGGAGCCCGCAGAGGGCTGCCCGAGTGCGGGGGGAGGCATGGTCGCAGGATGTGATCATGATCGTCACTCGGGCAGGCCGTGGATCAGGACTTGGCCTTGAACGCTTCCAGCTGACCGAAACCGGTCGGCGAGGTCTTGCTTTCGGTGGTGGTGCAGGTGCCTTTCGGAACGAACTTCCAGGAGTTGGCCTGGTAGTCCATTTTCGCCGTGCCTGCGCAGGTGGTGCCGGCGCCGGCGGCGCAGTCGTTATGGCCTTTCATGGCCACGCCGAAGCATTTTTCCATGTTGCTGTTGTCGGCGGCCTGAGCGGTCGAAACGCCGGCCATGCTCAGGGCGGAGCCCAGGGCCAGAACCAGGGCGGTGGCGGACAGGGTGCGGGTGGTAGCAGTCATGATGTTTCTCCGGTTTTTGCTTGGGTTGGAACAAGCGATGTGCGCTTGCTTGCCCCACTAGAGAAACGACTTGGCGATGCGTTACAGCCGGCAGAAAAAAAATCCGAAAATAATTGGAATAACTATCTCGTGCTGATCGCGAATGGTTATCCGGACCTGTTATTTCTGACAGTGGGCGGCGGTCTTTCGAATGAATAGATTCAACTCAGGGCTGACTGCTTGCGAGGAAACACATCATGACCAGGGCTGAGTTGAACAAATTCGTTCAGGCAAAAATCGATGAAAAAGCAAACATCATTCTTGATGAAAGGGTGAGGTATGACGATGCGGCGCTTGGAGCGCTGAAGATTTATTCCGGCCTTCGGCGCATCCTGAACAACAAGGCGACGCTCGAGGATATGGGCATGCTGCATGCCGTCAGCGATCTGATGCAGGCGCTGGGCGTTATCTCTCCCAATGAGACGCTGGGCGCGAAACTCAAGCGCTGAATGTCTTTCGGCTGTGATGACGTTTTGAATCATATCGGGTGAGGGTTTGCAGATGGCAAGCATCGAGGAAAGAGTAAAAAGGATTGTTGCAGAGAATCTAGGCGTGAAGGAGATAGACATCGCTGTTGAAAACAGCTTTGTCGATGATCTTGGGGCCGACTCGCTGGACACCGTTGAACTGGTCATGGCACTGGAAGAAGAGTTCGAGATGGAAATCCCGGACGAAGAGGCCGAGAAAATCACCACGGTTCAGCAGGCGATCGACTACGCAGAGAAACATTTGAAAACTTGAGGTGAGCGCAGGACAAAAAAAACGGCCCGAAGGCCGTTTTTTGTTTGAAGCGATCCATCAACCGCCGAGGTACGCCTCGCGCACTTTCGGGTCGGTCAGCAGTGCTTCACCGGTGCCTTGCATCACCACCCGGCCGTTCTCCAGAACGTAGGCGCGGTCGGCGATTTTCAGCGCCTGGTTGGCGTTCTGCTCGACCAGGAACACCGTTACACCGTCCTTGCGCAGCTGTTCGATGATGTCGAAGATCTGCTGGATGATGATCGGCGCCAGGCCCAGCGACGGCTCGTCGAGCAGCAGCAGTTTGGGCTTGCTCATCAGCGCACGGCCGATGGCGAGCATTTGCTGTTCGCCGCCGGACATGGTGCCGCCGCGCTGGTTGAAACGCTCTTTCAGGCGTGGGAAAAGTCCGAGAACCTTGTCCATCTGTTCCTGATAGTCGCCCTTGTTGGTGAAGAATCCGCCCATGGACAGGTTTTCTTCGACGGTCAGACGGGCAAACACCCGACGGCCTTCCGGCACCACGGCGATGCTCTTGCGCATGATCTGCGACGAGTCCTGGCCGACCAGTTCCTCACCCATGTAGCGGATGCTGCCGCTGTGGGCCTGGGGCGATCCGCAAAGCGTCATCAGCAGCGTGGACTTGCCGGCACCGTTGGCGCCGATCAGCGTCACGATCTCGCCCTGGCGGACTTCGACGTTGACGCTGTGCAGGGCCTGGATCTTGCCGTAGAAGGTGGAAACGTTTTCGAACTGCAGCATTTACGCTTCCCCCAGGTAGGCTTTGATCACTTCAGGATTGTCGCGGATCTGTTCCGGCGTGCCGTCGGCCAGAGGCGTCCCCTGGTTGATCACGACGATGTGGTCGGAAATGCTCATGACCAGTTTCATGTCGTGTTCGATCAGCAGCACCGTGACGTTGTGCTCCTCACGCAGCACGCTGATCAGCGCCTTGAGGTCTTCGGTTTCCTTCGGGTTCAGACCGGCGGCCGGTTCGTCGAGCATGAGAATTCGCGGACGGGTCATCATGCAGCGGGCGATTTCCAGACGGCGCTGCTGACCATACGCCAGGGTGCCGGCGGTACGGTTGGCGAACTCTTTCAGATTGACCTTTTCCAGCCAGTATTCGGCGTATTCCATGGCCTCGCGCTCGCTCTTGCGGAACGCCGGGGTCTTGAACAGGCCGGACAGGAAGTTGGTGTTCAGGTGACGATGCTGGGCGATCAGCAGGTTCTCTACCGCCGTCATGTCCTTGAACAACCGCACGTTCTGGAAGGTGCGCACCACGCCCTTGAGGGCGATCTTGTGCCCTGGCAGGCCCTGGATCGGCTCACCATCCAGCAGGATGCTGCCGCCCGACGGCTGATAGAAACCGGTCAGGCAGTTGAACACGGTGGTCTTGCCCGCGCCGTTCGGCCCGATCAGTGCCACCACTTGTTTTTCCTTGACGGTCAGGGCCACGCCATTGACTGCCAGCAGGCCGCCGAAGCGCATGCTCAGGTTTTCGACTTTAAGGATCTCGCGGCTCATTTTCGCAACTCCATGTGTGGGCGTTGCATCGGCAGCAGACCTTGTGGACGCCAGATCATCATCAACACCATCAGGGCACCGAACATCAGCATTCGGTATTCGCTGAATTCACGCATCATTTCCGGCAACAGGATCATCACCACGGCCGCGAGAATCACGCCCAGCTGCGAGCCCATGCCACCGAGCACCACGATGGCGAGGATGATCGCCGACTCGATGAAGGTGAACGATTCCGGGGTCACCAGTCCCTGACGGGCGGCGAAGAAGCTGCCGGCGAAACCGGCGAAGCTCGCACCCAGGGTGAACGCCGAGAGCTTGATCACGGTGGGGTTGAGACCCAGCGCACGGCAGGCGATCTCATCTTCACGCAGCGCTTCCCACGCACGACCGATCGGCATGCGCAGCAGGCGGTTGATGATGAACAGCGCGGCCAGCGCCAGCAGCAGGGCAACCAGGTAGAGGAAAATCACCTTGTTGATCGAGTTGTATTCCAGACCGAAATACTCGTGGAAGGTCTGCATGCCTTCCGCGGCCTTGCGTTCGAAGGTCAGACCGAAGAACGTCGGCTTCTCGATGTTGCTGATGCCGTTCGGGCCACCGGTGATGTCGGTCAGGTTGCGCAGGAACAGACGGATGATTTCCCCGAAACCGAGGGTCACGATCGCCAGGTAGTCACCGCGCAGACGCAGGACCGGGAAGCCCAGCAGGAAGCCGAACGTTGCCGACATCAGGCCGGCGATCGGCAGGCAGATCCAGAAACTCAGGCCGTAGTAGTGCGACAGCAGCGCGTAACTGTAGGCACCGACGGCGTAGAAACCGACGTAACCCAGGTCGAGCAGACCGGCCAGACCGACCACGATGTTCAGGCCGAGACCGAGCATCACGTAGATCAGGATCAGCGTCGCGATGTCCACCGCGCCACGGGAGCCGAAGAACGGCCACACCAGTGCACCGAGGATCAGCGCAATGATGATATAGCGCTGGGTGGTCGGCAGGGTCAGGAAGTTGCTGGCTTTGGCCGGGATCAGCGGCAGGCCCGGCGAGGATTTCCATGCCTTGCTGATCTGCTGGTTGAACAGCACCCGCAGGAACATCAGCACCGAACACACGGCGATGGTCGCCAGGATGGCCGGGCTGGTGCCATGCACTTCGAGGTTGATGCCGACGATGGTCAGTTTCAGACCCAGTACCGGGTAGGCCACGGCCCACACCAGCAAGGCACTGAAGAGTGCCTGTTTAAGATTCCTGTTCATACTTTCTCAACCTCCGGACGGCCCAGAATGCCGGTCGGACGGAACAACAGCACCAGAACCAACAAGCCGAAAGCCACGACGTCCTTGTACTGGTCGCCGAAGATATCGGCGCCAAAGGCTTCGGCCACCCCGAGCACCAACCCGCCGAGCATGGCGCCGGGGATGCTGCCGATCCCGCCCAGTACCGCGGCGGTGAAGGCCTTGAGGCCGACGAGGAAACCGGCGTTCGGGTTGATCACGCCGTACTGCATGCTCAGCAATACGGCAGCGACAGCCGCCAGCGCGGCGCCGATGACGAAGGTCAGGGCGATGATGTTGTTGGTGTTGATGCCCAGCAGGTTGGCCATCTTGATGTCTTCGGCACAGGCGCGGCAGGCGCGACCGAGGCGAGAGCGGGAGATGAACAGGGTCAGGCCGAGCATGGCGACCAGGGTCACCACGAACACCACGATCTGCATGTAGGAAATCAGCACTTCATGTGCGCCACCTGGCCCGATGGAAAAGTTTCCGGGAATCAGGTTGGGGATGGATTTGTCCTTGGAGTCTTGCGCCAGCAGAACGGTGTTCTGCAGGAAGATCGACATGCCGATGGCGGAAATCAGCGGGATCAGACGGTTGCTGCCGCGCAGGGGGCGGTAGGCGATCCGTTCGATGCTGTAACCGTAGGAACTGGTGACGACGATGCTGGCGATGAACGCCGCGGTCATCAACAGCGGGACGTTGTCGAGTCCCATCATGGCCAGCCCGGCAATGGCGATGAACGCCACGTAGGAGCCGATCATGTACACCTCGCCGTGGGCGAAGTTGATCATTCCAATGATGCCGTAAACCATCGTATAGCCGATGGCGATCAGGGCATACGTGCTGCCAATGGTCAGACCATTAACCAGCTGCTGGAAGAAGTGATAGATGTCAGGCATTACAGCGCTCCTAAAAACCTGATACGCATTTCACTGGTGGAGTCATTTTCCCACCCGGTCCCGTGGATCTTCATCCACTTCGAATCCGGGTTTTGCCAGCGAACCGCTGATGACGGTTTTGAGATTTTCAGGTGGGGAGACTGGCGGATCACGCCAGCGCGGCCCAATACATTCGTAAAACAAAGCCCACGGCACGCCGTGGGCTTTATTGGCAGTCAGTCAGGCAGCGCCTTACTGAGGCGAAACTTCGGTTTTAGGTTTGCCGAAGTGCCACTCGTAAACCACGAACTTGAAGTCCTTCAGGTCGCCCTTGGCGTCGAAGCTCAGGTCGCCGGTCGGGGTCTTGAAGGTACCGGCGTGAATGGCGGCGGCCACTTTGGCAGGGTCTTCGGATTTGGCAGCGGTGATACCGCCGGCAATCACTTCGACCGCCGAGTAGGACGGGAACACGAACGGGCCGCTCGGGTCTTCTTTCTTCGCCTTGAAGTCTTCAGCCAGTTTCTGGTTGGCCGGATCCTGGTCGAAGGACTTCGGCAGGGTCACCAGCAGGCCTTCGGAAGCGTCCTTGGCGATCTGCGAGATGGAGTCGTTGCCCACGCCTTCCGGGCCCATGAACTTGGCTTTCAGGCCTTTTTCCTGGGCTTGACGCAGGATCAGACCCAGCTCCGGGTGGTAGCCGCCGTAGTAGACGAAGTCGACGTTGGCTTGCTTGAGCTTGGAGATCATCGAGGAGAAGTCCTTGTCGCCGGCGTTGACGCCTTCGAACACGGCGACTTTCACGCCTTTCTTCTCCAGGGTCGCCTTGACGGCGGTGGCGATGCCTTCGCCGTATTGCTGTTTGTCGTGCAGCACGGCAACGATTTTCGGCTTCACGTGATCGGCAATGTAGTTACCGGCGGCAGGGCCCTGGGCGCTGTCCAGACCGATGGTGCGGAACACCATTTTGTAACCACGGTTGGTGATGTCCGGGCTGGTGGCAGCCGGGGTGATCATGATCACGCCTTCGTCTTCGTAAATGTCGGAAGCAGGCTGAGTGGAGCTGGAGCACAGGTGACCGACCACGAACTTGACGCCGTCGTTGACGACCTTGTTCGCTACGGCTACCGCTTGTTTCGGATCGCAGGCGTCATCGTATTCAACGGCTTCGAGTTTCTTGCCGTCGACGCCGCCCTTGGCGTTGATCTGCTCGATGGCCATTTTGGCGCCGCTGAACTGCATGTCGCCGTACTGGGCTACCGGGCCGGTTTTAGGGCCGGCGATGCCGATCTTGATGGTGTCGGCTGCGAACGAATGGCTGGCCACCCCGGCCAGTACCATTGCGGCAAACAGTTTGGAAATCTGCTTAGTAGCCTTTGTCATAGTGCTCCACTCTTGCTGTTGTATTTTTTTAGAGTCCTGACGCCGTAGCAGCAGAACCGGGCTGGGTATCTTCGCGATACCTTCCGGAAATGCCCCCGGCAACTGTACCGGTACAGTGTAGAGCGCCGGTTGTTGGCCTGGGAAGCTGGCGCCAAGGGGCAAATCCTGAGGGTGTCGCTTTAATGAAAGAAAAAGACAGAATTGCGGCGGGGCTTTCAGAGGGCTTATGTCCCATTTGTCAGCATTCCCTGGCTTTCCTGCGCTTTTCGTTCGGTACAGCCTTTTGCTACCGGGTTTTTCTGCCGGACCACCGACGTTATCATTCGCGCCGATTTCTTTTCCGGACAGTCCCATGAATCAAGAACCTAGCACCCTCTATGCCAAGCTGCTTGGTGAAACCGCATCCATTACCTGGAAAGAGCTGGAGCGCTTCTACGCCCAGGGTGCCCTATTGTGGGTCGACGGCGACCTGGATTTGATCGCCGTGGCCGAGGCCGTGGCATCGGACCAGGGCGAGAAAGTCGCTGCCTGGCTGGCCGAAGACAAGGTCGCCAAGCTGTCTGAAACGCGGGCGCTGGATATATTCGAGCGCGATCCCGAGATGTGGGCGGTGGTGGTCCGTCCGTGGATTCTGGTCCAGGAAAGAGCGTTGACCTGAGGGGTTGCACCTTGTTGGTGCGCATGATGGTCGAGGAAAAGTGTGTAGCCGAGTAGCGTGATGGCACGTTGCCGTAGAGAAATGCCACAGGCAGGGGTGGCATAACGGTGACGTAAACGTAACGGGCACAGTTTAGTAAGCAGCCTAACGGCTGCTTAATTGTTTCGGGATGTTGGAAAGGCTGAAATCTTCAGGGAATTCGCGGCCCCCTTCGCGAGCAGGCTCGCTCCCACAGGGAAATGAATTCCAATGTGGGAGCGAGCCTGCTCGCGACGGGGTCGCCTCGGTCCGGTGTCAGACCGAGTAAGTCTTGCCGGTGTGGTTGTTGAGCGAAATGACCTTGGTCTTGCCGATCCGGTGACGGTAGATCTCGCGCAGGTACTTGATCGACTTCTTCACGCAATCGCGCGACAGGCGAATGTCGTTGATCGAGACGAACTTCTCCTTGTCGTTGATCAGCTCGCGGTATTTCTTCTCGTACATCGGCTTGATCGCGTACCAGTTGGTATCGAGGATCTTCGCCGGATTTTCGAATTCGTTGAGCAGGTCGTCGATGCGCTCCTCGTCGAATTCTTCATTGATGATGAAGTCGAGGATCGAGTTGTCGAGGGTTTCGTCGAAACGGTACGGGTTCTTCGCGAAGCAACGCTTGATGAAGGCCACGATCAGGGTCAGGAAGTCGTCCGACAGGCACGGGCTCTTGGCGATCAGGGTAGTCAGCGACAGGTTGGCCGAGGCGCCGATGACCAGTGCGTAACGCTTGAGTGTGGTGTTGGGGAACAGGCTGTTGAGGTGGGTCTTCAGCCGGTTCAGGTCCATGTACGACAGCTTGTAGTCTTTCGGCAGCGAGACGATCGAGACCACCGACGAGCAGTTCTTGAAGAAGTGCAGGTCGTGCAGCGCGGCGGCGTCGTAGCCGGAATTCTTGTATTGCTCCAGCGACGCACGATAGCGCTTGGATTCGATCGGCAGCAGGCTGATGCCTTCGATGGCCTGGGTCACCTTGTTGAAGTGCGGCAGATCGATGGAGCGGAAGAACAGGTCGTCGATGTTCAGGCGCTGCGGCTCTTTGTCGAACACCTTGAATTTGTCGCTGCTCGGCGGCGGTGTTTCCGGCACCACCGATTCCGCGTAGGCAATGGCGACCGGGCCGGCCAGACTCATGAACAGGTCGTTGGCGTCCAGGCGGATGGTTTCGCCGATGTCGATGCCGGCACGCCGGAAGTAGTTCTGGTCGTAGTCGGTGGTGACCGCCTGCGCCGTCAGAATGTTGAAGATCTGCTGCGAGATGTACTGGTTGGCGTGCTTCTCCATCGCATTGACGTCAATGTTCTGGATGTTGCCGTCATCGCTTTCTTCGGCGTAACGCATGATGTCGTTGGAGATCAGCATCATGGCGTTCCATGGCCGGATACGGCCCATGACGCTGGCTTCGCTGCTGTCTTCGTTGGCGAAGTTGTACGAGAAATCCCATTCTTCCGACAAGTATTTGCACAACAGCCGACCGGCGTTGATGTGCAGCGCCTCGGACATTTCGCTGCGGTGGTCGGAAATGTTCGGCAGCACGCAGATTCCGCTGGTGAAGATCGGCTCGAACACGAACGAATGACCGCTCTTGCCGTCATGCTCGTCCATCGGCTTGGTGTCGAACGTCTTGTTCATGTACGAGTGCTGCTGGGCCAGGCCGAATTCCGAGGCCATGCCCGAACCGGTACCGCCGCCGGCACTGAAGATCGAGAAATACAGACGCGACTGGTTGGCCTTGATGCCGCAGCTGTCGATCAGGTACGAGTGGATCATTTTCCAGTCAGGGCTGGAGAAACGCTGGGTGTCCTTGTTGAGGATGATCTTCGCCAGGTACTGGCCGAGGATCGGCGCGTTACCGGCGCCGCCGGCGTGGACTTCGGACAAGTCCATGATCTTCATTTTGCTGTAGTCGCGCAGGAAGCCGCTTTTCTCGCCCTTGCGCGAGAAACGGATGCGCCCGGCGATGTCCTTGTCGAGGTCGCCGAGCATCACCAGCGGTTCCACCAGGAATACCGGTTTGGTCGATTTGTTCGGGCCGATCCGCAGGTTCTGCTTGATCCACTGAGCCGGGCTGTAGCCTTTGTCGGAGGCCAGGCGACGGTCAGCCGCGCGGTCTTCGTTGTTGAATTCGTTGAGGTAGAACTTGCGCGCGTTGTACACCAGCTCCGCCACGTCGAGGGCGATGTTGGAGCCGCAGCGACCGAGGCCGATCAGGCACACCGACGGGAATTCCTGGTCGTTGTGTTGCTCGTTGTCGCCTTCCAGGTGCGGCGGGCGCGGGAACACCAGGTCACGCAGGCCGTCGAGGTTGTCGAGGATGCGGTCGGTGTTGGTTTCGGTGAAATACAGGTATTGCTGGGTGCCCAGAGGGCGGGAAGGCGGCAATGGCTTCATGGGGGCAGGGCTGTTCGCTGCAGGGCTCAGGGTCAGATCGGATACCGCAGTGGCCGGATTGTTTTTGGAAGTCATTGTGCGCCATGTACCTGGACTGGTTGGTTCGGCGACCGCTGTCGTCGAGCCTCACGGAATGGGGATCTCGCGTCTTTTTACTGCGCGTATTTGGCCCGTGCGTCAGGGGTTTGGCCTGTGTGCCGCACGGGGGAATCCTTTCCTGATTGATGATGGATCGGCCATGATTCGGCGATCTTTAATCAAAAGGAGGCTAAATGATGTCAACGCTACCTTCGTTGGGGTTTGCCGGAGTCGGCCTGATGGGACTGCCGATGTGCCGCCGCCTGCTGGCGGCGGGTTATCCGCTGACCGTGTGGAACCGCAACCCGGACAAATGCGCGCCGCTGGTCGAGGCCGGCGCCCGGCAGGTGGCGAGCCCCGCTGAGCTCTGCCGGCACGCCGATGTGGTGATGCTGTGCCTGGCTGACACGGCAGTGGTGCGCGAGGTGGTGTTCGGCCCGGCGGGTGTGGTCGAAGGCGCAGAAAATGGTCAGTTGCTGGTGGATTTTTCCAGCCTGGAACCGACCGCGACTCGCGAAATGGCAGCAGAACTGGCGCAAAAGACCGGCATGGCCTGGCTCGATTCACCGGTCTCCGGTGGTGTGATCGGTGCCGAGGCCGGCAGTCTCGCAATCATGGTTGGTGGGGATGCGGCGGATCTGGAGCGGGTGCGCCCGGTATTGCTCACCCTCGGTCAGCGCGTCACGCATATGGGCGGCATCGGCGCAGGTCAGGTGACCAAGGCTTGCAACCAGATGATCGTCGCCTGCAATGCGCTGGTGATTGCCGAGGTGGTCGCGCTGGCCGAGCAGGCCGGGGTCGACGCCCGCCTGATCGCCGAAGCACTGGCCGGTGGTTTTGCCGATTCGAAGCCGTTGCAGATCCTCGCGCCGCAAATGGCCGAGAGCCGTTTCGAGCCGGTGAAATGGCATGTACGCACGTTGCTCAAGGACCTCGACACGGCGGTGAAGTTTTCCCGCGAAGCAGGCTCGGCCACGCCGGTCAGCGGATTGGCCGCACAACTGATGCGCCTGCATGGGGCGCAGGGCTTTTTGGCGAAGGATCCATCGACGCTGGTGCAAATGTACCGCGGGCCAGACTCAGCGGATTGAACGTGTGGGCGTGTTTGCGCTGATTGATTTCCTCGAGGACCGGCCGCAGTTCCTCCAGCGGCACCGGACGGCTGAGCAGGTAGCCCTGTATGAAGTCACAGCCGGAACGCTCGAGGAATTCGTATTGCTCCAGGCTTTCGACGCCTTCGGTGACCACTTGCAGGTGCAGGGTGTGCGCCATGACGATGATCGCCTGGACGATCTCCATGTCGGCGGTGGCCTTGGGAATATCGAGGATGAACGAGCGGTCGACTTTCAGGGTGTTGAGCGGCAGACGCTTGAGGTAGGCGAGCGAGGAATAGCCGGTGCCGAAATCATCGATCGACAGGGATACGCCCAAGGCACGGATCTGCCGCAGCAGCACCAGCGTATTGGCGATGTTGCCCATCAGTGCGTTTTCGGTCACTTCCAGTTCCAGTCGCTCGGGGGCGACGCCGGCACTGTGCAAGGCCCGTTCGATTTCATTGGCCAGTTCCTCCCGCGCCAGGTTCAGCGGAGAGCAGTTCCAGGCGATCTTCAACTCATCACAGCCATGACGCGACAATTCACCAAGGTCCTCGCAGGCCTTGCGCAGTACCCAGTTGTCCAGTTCGGCGATCAGCCCATTGTTTTCCGCGATGGTGATAAAGCGGTCCGGCGTCAGCAGGCCGTGCACCGGGTGCTGCCAGCGAATCAGCGCCTCCAGCTTGGTCACCTTGCCGGTCTTCAGTTCGAAGATCGGCTGGTAATACAGCATCAGCCCGTTCTCCTCGCGCAGGGCATGGCGCAGTTCTTCCTCCAGTTGCAGTTCCTGGCTGGCGCGGTTTTTCAGGTTGGAATCGAAAAAATGTAAACCGTTGCGTCCGGCACCCTTGGATTGATACAGCGCCAGATCCGCGTGCTTGAGTAACTCCTCGCAGGTGGTGCCGTCCTCGGGAAACAGGCTGATGCCGATGCTGGTGGTCATCACCATGCGCCGCCCGGCCAGTTCGATCGGCTCTTTCATCTTTAGCATGATGCGCTGGGCCAGGTTGCGAGCCTCTTCGCGGTCGCGCAGGCCGATCAGGATGCAGAATTCGTCGCCGCCGAAACGTGCCACTACGTCTTCGTGCCCGCGTACCGAGCCTTTGATGTGCCGGGCGATGACTTTGAGCAGTTCGTCACCGGCATCATGGCCGAGGCTGTCGTTGATGCGTTTGAAATGATCGATGTCGAGAAACATCACTGCGAGCATGCCGCCTTCGGTGGCTTTCTGGCTGAGCTTCTCAGCGAAGAGCTGGTTGAACCCGCGACGGTTGATCAGGTTGGTCAGGGCGTCGTAATTGGCTGCCTGTTGCAGCGACATGCGCGCCTGATCGAGCTGGCTGAGCAGCATGTTGACCCGGCGCAGGTCCTGCTCCTTGTTCTGCAGTTTCTTGTCGGCCAGTGCGGCGCTGATGGCGCTGCCGAGGATCAGCAGGGTGATGAAGGCGACGGTGAGCCCCAGTTGCAAATGGCTGGAATCGGTTTTCAGTGCAGGAATGCTCCCCTCCGGCAGGACCAGTTGCAACGCGGTCATGCCGGTAAAGTGCATGCTGATGATGCCGGCCCCGAGAATCAGTGTGGCCACGTATTTGAGCATCTGGTTGTGCAGGCCGCTGCCTTCGCGCAGATTCCCGGCGACCCACAGCGCGGCGAAACTGGCGACGATGGCAATCAGGATCGAGAGGCCGAACAGGGTCGGATCGTAATAAGGTGTCGCCAGCGATTGCATGGCGGCCATGCCGACATAGTGCATGCCGGCAATGCCTGCGCCAATGACGATGGCCGTCTTCAGGTATGGCAGCAGACTGGGTTGCGGTTCACTCAGGGTGTGCATCGCCAGCCAGGAGGCCAGCACTGCGATCAGCAGGGAAAACAGGGTGATGGACAGGTCGTACTGGATGTCGATGGGGGTCTGGAACGCCAGCATGCTGATGAAATGCATCGCCCAGCTGCCACCGGCCAGGCAAGTGGCGCCGATCCAGCGCCAGATTCTGCGCGATCCGGGGTCTTCGGCGTGGCCGACGCGTTCGGCCATGTCGAGGGTGGCGAAACTTGCGGCGCAGGCCACCAGATAGGCGACCAGCACCAGCAAGGGATTGTGTGTGCAATTGAGAATGATCTGCCCGCTGTGCGGCAGCTCGGTAACAAACTGCAAACCAAGCCACTCCATAGCATGCCCCGTCTCTGAGTGCTTCCTGACTGCGTCATGAACGCAGGCGAATGAGAGGAGTATAGAGGTCGATTTCGCGGTGCAAGCGATGGTGGCACATTGGTTCTAATGATTTTGGCATGAGCGCCATAGCGATTGGCGCTAAGGCTCAGGCGACCTCGTTCCAGTGCGGTTGCAGCGGGGGCAGGCCGAAGCGGGCGCGGGCCTTGTCGCAGTCGATGTTCTGCACGCCGTTTTCCCACGACGCCTCGAATTCCCGGCAGGGGCTCGAACGCTTGTCGTAGATCGTGCAACTCACCGCCTTGCCGACTTCGCCCTCCAGCGCAGTGCAGCGCGGGGCCTTGCGGTCGGTACCGATCATGGCAACCCGGCTCGGCGTGATCTGGGTGACCAGCTCATCGGGGACGGTCCCGCCGGAGGATGCGCATTCCCCCCAGAAAAATGACACACGAAAATGAGAACAGCAGGCACCGCAATTCAGACACGGACTGACATCGGACATGTGAGGGGCATCAAAGGGATTGATCGGGAGGATCCGGACGGATCCGGCGGCCATTCTAGGCTTTGCAACGGCGTTGGGAAGGGGGGCGAGAAAGTATTTTTTCATTGCCGGATTTTTCGCAAAAGCCCCGGTTTTCGGGGGATTCGAGGCTTATCAAGGGCTTACGTTTCGTTACAGTGCCATGGGCGGATATCAGGCTGGCGAATGATCACAGACAGCCCCGATTGCGATGACTAGATTGCAGGTTCCGGGCTCGGATGCGTCGGCAGTGAAGCCCCATGACAATAAAAGAGACGGACCCATGCAGAACTCGACCCAAGCGGCGAATGCCTGGCGCATTCTGTTCCTGTTGTTCCTTGCCAACCTGTTCAATTTCTTCGATCGCACCATCCCGGCGATCATCATCGAGCCGATCCGCATGGAATGGCACCTCAGCGACTTTCAGCTGGGCATCGTCGGTACCGCGTTCACCATCGTCTATGCCATTGCCGGCCTGCCGCTGGGGCGTCTGGCCGACACCGGCTCGCGCAGCAAACTGATGGGCTGGGGGCTGGCGACCTGGAGCGCGCTGACGGCAGTCAACGGCCTGGTCGGCAGTTTCTGGAGTTTCCTGCTGGTGCGCATGGGCATCGGTATCGGTGAGGCCAGTTACGCGCCTGCGGCCAACTCATTGATCGGTGATCTGTTCCCGGCCCACCGCCGCGCGCGGGCCATGGGCATCTTCATGCTGGGCCTGCCGTTGGGGCTGCTGCTGGCGTTCTTCACCATTGGCGCGATGGTCAAGGCGTTCGACAGCTGGCGTGCGCCCTTCTTTATCGCCGCGGTGCCGGGGTTGCTGCTCGCGGTGTTTATGTTCTTCATCAAGGAACCCAGACGTGGCGCGGCGGAAACCGTGCCGGTATCGCAAGAGAAGGTCGACAAGCCGATCCGCCGGGTGCTGGCGGTCCCGACGTTCCTGTGGCTGGTGCTGGCGGGGTTGTGCTTCAACTTTGCAACCTATGCCTGCAACTCGTTCCTGGTGCCGATGCTGCAACGTTATTTCCTGATGCCGTTGCAGGAAGCGGCGGTGGCCACCGGGCTGATCGTCGGAGTGACCGGGCTGATCGGTTTGACGCTCGGCGGCTGGATCGCTGACAAGATCCACCAGCGTGTGGCTAACGGGCGCCTGTTGTTTGCGGCGTTCAGCCTGATCATTTCCACCGTCTGCACCGCCTGGGCACTGCATGCCGGCCGGATCGAGATCGGTGTCTTTGTGGCGCTGTTCAGTGTTGGCTGGCTGTTTGCCTACAACTTCTACACCTGCGTTTACACGGCGATTCAGGACGTGGTCGAACCGCGCCTGCGGGCTACGGCGATGGCGTTGTTCTTTGCCGGGCTGTACCTGCTGGGCGGTGGCCTGGGGCCTGTTGTGGTGGGCGGCCTGTCCGATCATTTCGCGAAATCGGCCATGGCGGCGGCGGGCGCCGAACAGATGACCGAGGCCTTCAAGGCGATCGGCCTGCATGACGCGATGTACCTGATCCCGGTGGCGCTGTTGTTCACGATGCTATTTCTGTTTCTGGCGTCGCGGTGTTTTGTGCGGGATGCCAAGCGGATGAAGGCGGGGATGTCGGCAGTGGTGGAGCCGGATCGCGCAGCGGTGACTGCATAATCGCCTTCGCGAGCAGGCTCGCTCCCACAGGCTTTACGGCGACCACATAATTTGTGAACGACTCGGATCACTGTGGGAGCGAGCCTGCTCGCGAAGGGCCATCTGCATCAATCAATGCATTTCAGGCAAACAAAAAGGCCCGCATCGCTGCGGGCCTTTTCATGTGTGGCGGTGGAGCAGGACGGCTTAACCCGCCACCAGCACCCGGATCGCTTCCAGTCGCAGCGCAGCCTTGTCGAGCATGGCCAGGCCTTGCTCGCGCTGTTCGCGCAGGGCAACCAGTTCGCTGTCGCGTACGGTCGGGTTGACCGCCTGCAGGGCGGTCAGGCGCGCCAGTTCTTCGTCGGTGTCCGCCGCCAGACGGCGGCGGGCCTCGGCCACGCGCTCGGCATGGCGCGGGGTGACCTTTTGTTCACCGGCGTTGATCCGTGGTGTCAACTGATCGCGCTGAGCCTGGATGAACTTGTTGGCGCTGGCGCGTGGCACGCTTTCCAGTTGATCGTTCAGGGTTTCGAACGCCACCCGGGCCGACAGGTCGTTGCCGTTGGCATCAAGCAGGCAGCGCAGGGCGGCCGGTGGCAGGTAACGGCCCAGTTGCAGCGAACGGGGAGCCACCACTTCGCTGACGTACAGCAGTTCCAGCAGCACGGTGCCTGGTTTGAGCGCCTTGTTCTTGATCAGTGCGACAGCGGTGTTGCCCATCGAGCCGGACAGCACCAGGTCCATGCCGCCCTGCACCATCGGGTGTTCCCAGGTGATGAATTGCATGTCTTCGCGCGACAGCGCCTGGTTGCGGTCGTAGGTGATGGTCACGCCTTCGTCATCGCCCAGCGGGAAACTGGCGTCGAGCATTTTTTCGCTCGGCTTGAGGATCAGGGCGTTTTCCGAATGGTCTTCGCTGTCGATGCCGAATGCGTCGAACAGGGTTTCCATGTAGATCGGCAGGGCGAACTGGTCGTCCTGTTCCAGAATCGCCTCGACCAGTGCTTCACCTTCACCGGCGCCGCCGGAGTTGAGTTCCAGCAGGCGGTCACGGCCTGTGTGCAGCTCGGCTTCCAGACGCTCGCGCTCGCGGCGTGCCTCATCGATCAGGGCTTGCCACTCGCCGTCATCCGCCGCTTCAAGCAGCGGCAGCAGGCGCGGGCCGAACTGATGCTGCAAGGCGTTGCCGGTCGGGCAGGTATTGAGGAACGCGTTCAGCGCTTCGTGGTACCACTGGAACAGGCGTTCTTGCGGGCTGGTTTCCAGGTAGGGCACATGCAGTTCGATGGTGTGCTTCTGGCCGATCCGGTCCAGACGGCCGATCCGCTGTTCCAGCAGGTCCGGGTGCGACGGCAGATCGAACAGCACCAGATGATGTGCGAACTGGAAGTTGCGGCCTTCGCTGCCGATCTCCGAACAGATCAGTACCTGCGCGCCGAACTCCTCGTCGGCGAAGTAGGCGGCGGCGCGGTCACGTTCGAGGATGCTCATGCCTTCATGGAACACCGTCGCCGGGATGCCGGAGCGTACGCGCAGGGCGTCTTCCAGATCCATCGCGGTTTCGGCGTGGGCGCAGATCACCAGCACTTTGGTGCGCTTGAGCATTTTCAACTGATCGATCAGCCACTCGACGCGCGGGTCGAATTTCCACCAGCGTTCTTCTTCGCCGGCGTCCGGCTGGGCCTGGAAGCTGACCTCCGGGTACAGCTCGGCGTGATCGCCCAGCGGCAGTTCGAGGTATTCGTCCGGGCACGGCAGCGGGTATGGATGCAGCTTGCGCTCCGGGAAACCCTGTACGGCGGCACGGGTGTTGCGAAACAGCACGCGGCCGGTGCCGTGGCGGTCGAGCAGCTCACGCACGAGGCGGGCGCTGGCTTCGGTGTCGCCATCGTTGACGGCGGTGAGCAGGGCTTCACCTTCGTTGCCGAGGAAACCGTGGATGGTCTTGTGCGCTTCAGCCGAGAGGCGGCCCTTGTCCAGCAATTCCTGAACGGCTTCGGCCACCGGGCGATAGTTCTCGCTTTCGGCACGGAAGGCGGCCAGGTCATGGAAGCGGTTCGGGTCGAGCAGGCGCAAACGGGCGAAGTGGCTGTCCTGACCGAGTTGTTCCGGGGTGGCGGTGAGCAGCAGTACACCGGGGATGGTTTCGGCCAGTTGCTCGACCAGCGAATATTCCGGGCTGACTTTATCTTCGTGCCAGACCAGGTGGTGTGCTTCGTCGACGACCATCAGGTCCCAGCCGGCGGCGAACAGCGCGTCCTGGGCCTTCTCGTCATCGACCAGCCACTCCAGCGCCACCAGAGCCAGCTGGGTGTCTTCGAACGGGTTGGACGCATCGCTTTCGATGAAGCGCTCTTCGTCGAACAGTGCGACCTGCAGGTTGAAACGGCGACGCATTTCCACCAGCCATTGGTGCTGGAGGTTTTCCGGCACCAGGATCAGTACGCGGCTGGCGCGGCCCGAAAGGAGCTGACGATGGATCACCAGACCCGCTTCGATGGTCTTGCCCAGACCCACTTCGTCCGCCAGCAATACCCGTGGCGCGATGCGGTCGGCCACTTCACGGGCGATGTGCAACTGGTGCGCGATCGGTTGTGCACGCGCGCCACCCAGACCCCACAGCGAGGACTGCAGCTGGCGGCTGGTGTGTTCCAGGGTGTGATAACGCAGGGAAAACCACGACAGCGGGTCGATCTGGCCGGCGAACAGGCGGTCGCTGGCCAGACGGAACTGAATGAAGTTCGACAGCTGGGTTTCCGGCAGGGTAACGGCTTCGTTCCCGGCGTTCAGGCCGTGATAGACAAGCAGGCCATTGGCATCCTCGACTTCACGCACGGTCATTTTCCAGCCTTCGAAGTGGGTAATGGAGTCACCCGGCGAGAATCGCACGCGGGTCAGGGGCGCATTCCTTAGCGCGTACTGGCGGGTTTCGCCAGTGGCCGGGTAAAGCACGGTCAACAAGCGGCCATCCTGTGCCAGAACGGTGCCTAAACCAAGCTCTGCTTCGCTGTCACTGATCCAGCGTTGCCCCGGTTGATACTGCTGCGCCATGCTGCCTGACTCCCACCTTGAAAAAGCGGGCTATCTTAACGGAATGAGGCCCTGAGGCCAAAGGATTAGGAGCAGTGACGAGCTTTCATTTGCAAGCTGCAAGTGAGGGCAAATGCGGTCATCTGTCAGTTTTAAGCAGAGCCAGGGCACCTGTGAGTGCCAACCCGGTCACAAGTTTGCGACCGATGGCTCAAGGCACCGATGCCGCAGCCGATAGCCTGCTGACAGGAGACCCTTCATATGCTGCCACCGATGCTCCCCCTGAGCGCCGTGCCGATCACCTCCCAGCAGGATCCGATCCGCCAGCGGCCGGACATTCCTCCGGTGGTGCCGGTGCAGGAAAGCTCCAATGAAAGCACCATCGACCTGCAAAAGCGTGACCCGGAAGAAGACGGCCTGCTGTTGCGCGAAGAACAGCGCCGCCAGCAGGAGCGCGACCGTCGTCGCCGCGAGGCCGACGAAGATCCACAGGAACACCTCGCGGTGCCGGGCACCGAACTCAATGCCGACAACACCGTGCCGGTGGTGCCGCTGATGGAAGATCAACCCCGTCAGGGCTTGTGGGTCGATATCGAGATCTGAGGCCGCCCCGACTGGCGTCCTGAGTACACGATTTGTTGTAAACCCTCTTATTGATGGCTAGTCAGCGCTGGCGCCAGGCCGCATTATTGGCGCAGTCCTGTCGGCGGTCCGGCAGTTGTGATTCAGTCCAAGCGATGCACCGAACGCCATGAGCCAAGACGACAAACTGATCGACCTCAACACTGAGCGCGCCAAGCGGGTTCATGACCTCAACGAAAAACGTCTGAATGAAGTGCGCAAGGCATTCGAACAGGCCATGCCGTTGGGAAAGCCGAAGAAAAAGTCGAAAAACAAACCGAAAAAGCGTTGATCTTCCCCTGTATCCGTTGATGCAGGTCAGTTTTTCCCTCCCTTTCCTCCGCACCTTTACCGGTATTGATCCTGGTCAATTCCTGCGCCTGCCTGATTGGTTAACTTAGCTCCATCGCAGCAAAGCAGGGGCCAGGAGGCCAGTCATGTTTTTCGATAACGTGGTGTTTGCCGGGGTTCTGACGGTAGGGCTCATGGTTCTGTTTTTTGCAGGGTTTGGATTTTTTATCTGGAAGGATGCGAATAAGCGCAAGAAGCCTTAGTCCTTCCGGATTTGATGAGCACGCAAGGCATTTTGGGCAACTTCGGTTGCCCTTTTTTTTTGTCTTCTTGGCGGCCTTTGGGCCGACCATGCTGTGGGTTGTTTTGGGTGAATATCCGTTTCTTTGGCTGTTGCTACTGGCGGTTTCGCCCTTACGGCGACTCACTTTTTTTACAAACGCCTAAAAAAAGTAAGCAAAAAAACGCTTGCTCCTACGTTCGGCCCGCTCGCTGAGGCTCGGGGTCCCT
>NZ_JBJJMM010000034.1:0-57343 GCF_046231795.1 Pseudomonas sp. KCJK9016
GGGTTTGGCAGCGGTGGCCTTGCTTGCGGCGGGTTTGGTGGTTGTGGTCTTGCCAGCGGTCTTGCTGCCGGCAGCCTTCGGCGATTTTTTCGGCGCCAGGGCCTCGGCTTCGGCCAGTTTGCGCGCCATCTCCCAGTGACGTTCTTCCTGACCTTCGGGTTTACCTTCCGACTCCCAGATCTGGTAGGCGAATTCGCGGATGCGTTTATCGTCGGTACTCATCGCAATGCTCCTGAAATGAACTCATGCTTCTAGAAGTGTTGGATAAACAGATTGACCGGGACATCCCCCAGCGCAGCGCTGACCTCCAGCTCCCTGTTTTTTGTGACTGCGCTGCTTGAAAAAAGTCCCTTCAGATTTTCGTCGCAGCTGGCGAACGGTAACTCGACCCGCGTATCGCCCCAGCGCAGCGCGTCCACCTGAGGGACGGCAGCGTTTTCGAGCAAGCTCGCGCAGCGAATCGGCACAATCACGATTGCCCGTTGCCCTTCGTGTTCACGGGCAAACGCCAGCACGTTATGCGCCTGGCTGCCCAACACCTCGAGAGCCTGGTACGAGCCGCGGCGAAACAGCTCGATGTGTTCGGCGCGCAGGTTCAGTACCTGCGCGATCAACGCTTGCTTGATGCGCCCGTCGCGCCAGTTCGACAGCAGTTCCGATACGGCGGCAGGTTTCAGCGACTGCTCGCGCAGGCGGTAATCCACCGGCCGGCGATTGTCCGGATCGACCAGGCTGAAATCCCAATACTCGTTGCCCTGATACAGATCCGGCACCCCCGGCACGGTCATGTGCAGCAAGGTTTGCGCCAGCCCGTTGAGCGCACCGGCAGCGGCGATGCTGTTGACGCTTTTGACCAGAGCCCCGCGCAACAGCTCACCCTCGGCAGCCGTCAACAACTGCTCGGTGAAGGACTGCGCAGCCTGCTCATAGGCCTCGTTCGGCGCACTCCAGCTGCTTTGCAGCTTGGCTTCGCGCAAGGCCTTTTGCTGCCACTGCCAGATACGCCCGGCATAGTCGGCGAGTCCGGCCTGATCGTCGTCGCGCAGCTCCAGCGGCCAACTGCCGATCAGCGCCTGATAGAGGATCAACTCATCGGAGGTCGACGGCGCCTGGTCGTCATGGCGCAACGGCCGGGCGAGGGCACGCCACAACTCGACCTGCTCGGTGTACCAGTGGCTGCGCTCACTGAGCACGGCCAGTCGCGCGCGGGTGTCTTCACCGCGTTTATGGTCGTGGGTGGCGGTGGCCAGCAGGTTGTCGGGGAATGTCGCCAGGCGGTGTCGATTGGTCGCGTGAAAATCACTGACCGGCGCGCTGAAGCGTTCGGTGTCGTAGCCCACGTCATTGCGCGACAGCAGCACTGCCGAGCGATACAGCGCGGTGTCTTCCACGGCCTTGGCGGCAGCAGGAGAGGTGAGTTGTTGAAAGCGCACGCAGGCATGCCGCAGGATCTTGCGTGAGCGCCCGCGTGGCTTGTGTCGCCAGGGCTGGCCACCGAGCCAGCCGGCCACGGATTCAAGCACCGGCCAGTCGCTTTCGGCCAATGTCTGGCGTGCGCCCTCCATGGCCTGGCGGAAAAACACTTCATCCTGCTCTGAACGGCCCATGGCGCTGATGTAGGTGCGGTACACCGGGAAATGCACGATCAGCGCCTGCAATACCCGGCGAATCGAGCCGAGCGTCAGGTCGCGGGTCATCAGGTCGTCCCGCGCCACTTGCCACAGTGCCTGAGCCACGCTCTCGCTATCGCTGGCCAGCGAACCGTTGAGAATCTGCTGACGGGCCAGTCGTGCTTCTTCGATAAACATGGCGGGCCGCCCGGTGCGGCGATGCCAGAAGTCGCCAAGCACGTGCTCGCCGTCCGGGTCGTGTTGCAGCAGCGACAACTGATTCATGAATTCGTAACCGGTGCTGCCATCCACCGCCCAGTCGGCGCGCAGGGTTTCACCTGCTCCGAGAATCTTTTCGACGTAGATCGGCAGGTGTCGCCCCGGTGCCAGAAAATCGAGGCGCCGACGCAGCTTGCGGCAATACCCCCTTGGATCGGCGAGGCCGTCGATATGGTCGATGCGCAGACCGTCGATCAGGCCTTCTTCGATCAAGCGGAAAATCTTGCCATGGGTCGCTTCGAACACGGCAGGCCGCTCGACCCGCAGACCGCCGAGTTCATTGATGTCGAAGAAACGTCGCCAGTTGATGTCATCCGCCGCCGTGCGCCAGCTCGCCAGGCGATAGCTTTGTCGCTCCAGCAGTTGATGCAGGCGCCGGAAGCCGTCGTCGGTCTTCGAGTCGTAGCGCGCCAGGTTGTTCTGCAGGGTTTGCAGAATGTGCGGGTCGCGGGCCAGTTGCTGCAATTCTTCCTTGAGGGGGATGGCCAGCGAGCGGGCATCGGTCTGGTAGCTCAGGGCGCTGAAACGGTCGGCCAGCGACTTGAGCGCTTCGTTCATGGGTTCATCGCTGTTGAGCAGTTCGCCGTAATCGCCAGGGCAGATCGGGAAGTGGTGCTCGTAGTGCTCGACGTGGAAGGTGCCGCACTCGGCATTGAACACCAGTGGCAGCGACCCTTCCTGCAACGCAATCCCGTAATCGCTGCCGAGGAATGGCAACAGCAATTGGCCTTCCATCAATGGGTCGGGCGAGTGCCACTGGATATCGAAGAATTCGCCATAAGGACTGAGCCGGCCCCATTCCAGCAGATCGAGCCACCAGGGATTGTCGTTGCCGCCGACGGCCATGTGATTGGAGACAATGTCGAGGATCAGGCCCATGTCGTGTTCACGCAGGGTCGTCACCAGACGGCGCAATGCCGGCTCCCCGCCAAGTTCGGGGTTGACCCGGGTCGGATCGACCACATCGTAACCGTGCATGGAGCCGGCACGGGCCGCCAGCAGCGGCGAGGCATAAATGTGGCTGATACCGAGCCGGGCAAAGTACGCCACCAATGGCACGGCGTCATCGAGGGTAAAACCCTTGTGAAACTGCAGACGCACGGTCGCGCGCACGTTCTGGTTCTGCACGGTACTCATTGGTCACGCTCGGCGGCTTGCAGGCGGGCACAGGCCAGCAGTTCTAGGCGCCGGGCGGCATCGACGCCGTCAAGCAGGGTTGTGCTGGTTCCCGGTAAACGCCGCGACCAATTCGGGTGGGTGTCGATGGTGCCGGGCAGGTTGGCCTGTTCATCCAGGCCCAGCGCGTCTTCCAGCGGCAGGAGTACCAATGGCGCGCGGGTATGGCCGAGGAAGCGGACACTGGCGTCGACCACCTGATCGGCTTCGTGGGATTCTTCGCGAAAGTTTTGCGGATCCTGGCTCAGGGCATTGCGCAAGCCGTCGCGTTCGCGCTCGCGATAACGTCGCCAGTCGATCTCGCCATTGGCGTCGATCAGCCCGAGTCGTGCATTCCAGTCGATGTCCCGACCATGCCACCAGCCGTTGAGCGTTGGCAGATCGTGGGTGCTGGTGGTGGCCAGGGCGTTGTCCGGCCAGTCGAGGATCGGCTTGAACCAGGTGTTGTCCTGTTCGAACAGCAGCACACGCATGCCGAGCATGGCCCGGGCGATCAGTTTTTCCCGCAGGCCGTCAGGCACGGTGCCGAGATCTTCACCCAGCACGATCGCCTGATGCCGATGGGATTCAAGGGTCAGCAGACGCAGCAAGTCGTCTATCGGGTAATAAAGGTAGGCGCCGTCGGCCGGTGGCGAATCCTTGGGAATGACCCACAGCCGTTGCAACCCCATGACATGGTCGATGCGCAGCCCGCCGGCGTGGGCGAAATTGGCGCGCAGCATGTCGATGAAGGCGCGGAAGCCGTTGCGCACCAGCCCCTCCGGGGAGAACGCGGAGATGCCCCAACCCTGGCCGGAGCGGTTGAGAATGTCCGGTGGCGCGCCGACGGTCAGTGAGGCCAGCAGTTCGTCCTGAAAACTCCAGGCCTGACTGCCGGCACCATCGGCGCCCACCGCCAGGTCGGCGATCAGGCCGATGCCCATGCCGGCGCCGCGGGCGGCATTTTGTGCACGCTCCAGACAGCGATGGATCAACCACTGGCAAAAAGCGAAATAACCGATGCGCTCGGCATACTCCTCGGCGAAGGCCGCGAGAGCCGCCCCACGCGGGTCGCGCCAGTGTTCGGGCCATTCGCGCCAGTCGAGGTTTTCCCCTCGGGCGGCACGCATTTCCTGGATGGCTTCGAAGCGGCAGTGATTTTCCAGTGCTTCGCCGCCTGCATCGCGGAAGCTGGAAAAGTCCGCCTGCAGCGGATGCTCGCCACGGATGAAGCCTTCGTACAACGCTTGCAGAAGCTTTTGCTTGGCGTCGGCGGCTGCAGGCCAGTCAATCAGTTTGAGGTCTTCCAGTTGCTGAAACTGATCCGCCAGTCCGGCGGCGTCGATGGCGTCACGCAGGGCCCGCTCGCCAAGGATCGTCCCGGGCGCAGCATACAGTGAGTTCAGGAACAGACGGCTGGAAGGTGAATAGGGGCTGTAGCGCCCGTTGTCGGCGTTGAACATCGCGTGCAGCGGGCTGATCGCCAGGGCGTCGGCACCGCGTTCGCCGGCGCTGCGGGCCAGATCCTCGAGGGCTTGGGTATCGCCGAAGCCGCCATCTCCCGGGCGGCGCAGACTATAGAGCTGCACGCTCAGGCCCCAGACACGGGGAATCGGGCTGTCCACGGCGTCGCCCACGCTGAAGCAGCGCTCGGGCGCCACGGCCAGGGTGAAATGTTGATCGGCGATGTGGACTTGCTGATAACCGACCGGGATCTCACCGGGCAATATCGCTTCCGCATCGAGCTTGAGGGACAGGCGTGTACCGTCCTCCAGATGTATCTCACAGGGGCTTTCGGGTTCGAAATAACGCGCCAGATCCAGGCCCACGCCGACATCGGCAGTCAGCAGAGGAGGAAGCTGGCGATTTTGTTGCGCTTGTTGCAGTTCAAGCAGACTGGCGTCGATCTCCTGGGCTGTGTTGGCCGGGTGACCGAGCCCGGTCAGTACATTGCGCAGCACGGCAGGTGCAACTTTTTGTGGACGCCCGTTGGCGTCGATCCAGTCGACCGCGAGGCCGGCCCGGCTGGCAAGAATTTCCAGTTGCGCATCACTCATAGGCGCTCTCCATCCAGTGGGGGCAAAGGGGTTGCGGCCGTGAGGCTGACGAGCGCGCAATACGGGGGCAGTTGCCCCGTGTCCTGCAGGTCGGCGGCAGGCGGTTGTCGAAAGAGCCACACCGCGTCGGCCTGTGGTGGGTTGACCACGGGCGTGTCGCTGAGGTTCAGGTCGATTCGCAGCTCGCTGCCATCCCCCAGTCGCCAGCGCGCACTGACGGCGCCAAACCCCAGAACCTGAGCGCCAAGTGCCTGGGTGCCGGGCAGGTGCGCAATGATGTGTTGGTGGCGCAAATGCAACAGCTGACGATACAGCGCCAGAGTAGCTTGCTGTTTCGACGAGCCGCTGCCGACCAGTCTTGGTTGCGAGGCGTGGAATGTCTGTTCGGCGTTGGGGTCGGGTATCTGCTCGCGGCGTTGCGGATCGGTGAATGCGCTGAATGCGGCGAATTCGTTGCGCCGGCCTTCACGCACCAGCCTGGCGAGTTCGCCGTGATGACTGGTGAAAAACAGGAACGGCTGTTCGGCGGCGAACTCGTCCCCCATGAACATCAGCGGAATCATCGGTGACAACAGCAGCAAAACGGTGGCAGCCTCAAGGGCGCGAGGATCGGCCAGTCGATGCAGGCGTTCACCGAAGGCGCGGTTGCCGATCTGGTCATGGTTCTGCAGGAACAGCACGAACGCGGTGGACGGCAGATGCTCGCTCGGCTCGCCACGGGGTTTGCCATGGCGGGTCAGGTGACCCTGAAACACGAAACCCTGGCTCAGGCAGCGGGCCAGTTGTTCCGTGGGGTGTTCGGCGTAGTCGGCGTAATAGGCATCGGTTTCGCCGGTCAACAGCACATGCAGGGCATTGTGGCCGTCGTCGTTCCACTGGGCGTCGTAGGCGTCTTCCAGCAGGCTGGCCTGATTGTGCTCGTTCTCCACCGTCAGCCAGACGTGCCGCGACGGGTCGACCTGCTGACGGATGCGCTGTGCCAGTTCTTGCAGGAAGTCCGGATCCTCGATGGCATGCACTGCATCCAGACGCAGACCGTCGAAACGGTATTCCAGCAGCCACATCAGTGCGTTTTCGATGAAGAAGTCCCGCACTTCACGGCGGCGGAAATCAATGGCCGCGCCCCACGGTGTGTGCTTGTCCTCGCGAAAGAAGCCTTTGGCGTAGCGATGCAGGTAATTGCCGTCGGGGCCGAAGTGGTTGTAGACCACGTCGAGAATCACCGCCAGGCCGTAGCCGTGAGCGCTGTCGATCAGGTGCTTGAGCTGCTCCGGCGTGCCATAGGAAGCCTGCGGCGCGTAGTGCAGCACGCCGTCGTAACCCCAGTTGCGATCGCCGGGAAACTGCGCGATCGGCATCAATTCAATGGCGGTGACGCCCAGACCGACGAGGCGCGCAAGATGTTGTTCGACTTCAGCGAATCCGCCGAGGGCGCCGACATGCAGCTCGTAGATCACCGCTTCATTCCAGGGGCGACCCTGCCACGTGGTGTTCCGCCAGGCATAGAGGTGCGGGTCGACCACCACACTGTGGCGGTCGAGGTCGCCGTCCTGCGCCCTGGAGGCCGGGTCGGGCACCTCCAGTTCGCCGTCGATGTTGTAACGATATCGACTGCCGGCGGGGCAGCGGCTCTTGATCACGAACCAGCCGTCTGCCTGTGGCAGCATCGGCAGGGACTGGCCGTCGTCCAGCTCGACGCTGACGTAAAACGCATCCGGCGCCCACAATGCGAACTGCGTATGGTCGGCATCCAGCATGATCGCGCCGTGGGGCCAGGTTTCAGGGGACCGTAACGGCATCGTTGAAAACCTCCCTGGTTATTTGTGGTGCGTTTTACCCAGCGCCTTGGCCACCAGTTGTTCGTAGAGCTCGGCATAGGGCTCGACGGCCTTGCACCAGTTGAACGGCGCCGCCATCGCCCGGCAGCGCATGGCGTGGAGCAGGTCGGGGAAGGCAAACACCTTGAAGGCACGGCTCAGGGCTTCGCGGTAGCTGTCCACCGTGGACTCGTTGAACAGGAATCCAGTGACACCATTTTCGATGGTGTCCGCCAGCCCGCCGGTATTGCGCGCCACCGGCAACGAGCCGAAACGCTGGGCATACATCTGGCTCAAACCGCAAGGTTCGTAGCGCGAGGGCATCAGCAGGAAGTCGCTGCCGGCGAACATTCGGCGGGCGTCGGTTTCATTGAAGCCGATGCGTACGCCGATCTGGCCGGGAAAGCGCAGGGCCAGTTCGCGCATGGCCTGTTCTTCTTCAGGCTCGCCGCGCCCGATGATGGCGATCTGGCCGCCGTTCTGCACGATGTACTCGGACACCGCTTCGGTCAGGTCCAGGCCCTTCTGGTAAACCAGACGCGAGACCACGGCGAACAGCGGACCTTGAGATTCATTAAGGCCGAACAGTTCACGCACATGGGCGGCGTTCACGGCTTTGCCTTCCCAGTCGCCGATGGCAAAGGGTGCGAACAGATGAGGATCGGTGGCGGCGTCCCAGCTCTCGTCGATGCCGTTGGGGATGCCGCTGAGCAAGCCTTGCTGGGTCTTGGCGGCGAGGAATCCGTCGAGGCCGCAGCCGAAATCCGGGGTGGTGATTTCCTGTGCATACGTGGCGCTGACGGTGGTGATGTGGCTCGAATAGGCCATGCCGGCCTTGAGGAACGACATCTTGCCGTAGAACTCCATGCCTTCCTGTTGCAGGGCGTGAGCGGGAATACCGAGTTCCGGGCATGAACCCAGGCTGGTCACGCCTTGATAGGCCAGGTTGTGAATGGTGAACAGGGTCGGCGTGCGTTGCCCGCGCCAGTGCATGTAGGCGGGTGCCAGACCGGCAGGCCAGTCGTGGGCGTGCACCAGATCCGGGCACCAGTGGATTTGCGCAAGGTTGGCGGCGATATCGGCGGCAGCCAGCCCCAGTCGGGCGAAACGAATGTGGTTGTCCGGCCAGTCGCGACCATTGTTGGCGCCATAGGGACCGCCATCGCGAGCGTAGAGTTCAGGGCAGATCAACACATAGATGACCAGACCGTCAGGCATGTCCATGCGCCCGATCTTGCAGGGGGGCAGCGCGGCATGGCCACCCAGTTCACCGATGATATGGATCGGGTTTTCGCTGTTCATCACTTGCGGGTAACCGGGGATCAGCACCCGGACATCATGCAGATGCGCCATCGCACGGGGCAGGGCGGCAGAAACGTCACCCAGACCGCCGGTCTTCACCAGATCGGCGATTTCCGAGGTCACGAACAATACTTTCTTCTTGTTGGGGTTCTGACTGACTACCGGTTTCCGCGTCTTCGTACCCGGGACGCTGATCGACCGGCTGCCGGGAACGCTCGTGTTGCCCGATTCACCGACCGGCTGGTGAGCACGTTCTCCCTGAATATCCAATGCCGCACTGATCATATGAATCTCCCGTTTTGTTTGATCTGATTCTTGTCTTGAACAAGCGATGTCCATGGCCGGATCCTGTGGCCGGGCGCAAACGCGCCACGCATCGGTGAGCAAACGCTACCCAACACGCGCAAGCAGAATGGGTGAAGAGGCCGCTGCAAGGAATGAACCAAACGCTTAGGCCCTGTTGTTCAGATGACCCGGTGCGATCAGCAAAAGTTTCGATTAATTTTCGGCTTTGTGACCGCTCGGTCTGACCCCGAGAAAACCAGTCTAGGTCAGATCCTAGAGCGGGCCAGGGCAATCGGATGAATTGTTCGACAATCTGTTGCTGACTCACGAAAACCGTGGCGTGGGAGCGCGCGCGCACCGACGAAGTGCATGTTGTCGGTGTCGGAGGATGCAAAACGGTGACTGCTCAGTCATGTTTTTGGGCGCGAGAAACGTGCCGATGCACTGTTGCGGTGCGGGCAGTGATGTTGGCGGGCGGTCAGTGGATGCTGCTTCGCGGGCACGGACAGCCCGCGAAGCCAATGTGAGTCAGTTCAGCAGGCGAATCGGTTCTCCCGCCGACCAGGCCTGAATGTCTTCGATCATCTGCGAAAAGAACTGCTCATAGTTCTGTCGGCTGACGTAGCCGACGTGGGGTGTGGCCAGAACATTGTCGAGCGTGCGCAACGGATGCAGTGCCGGCAACGGCTCCTGGTCGAACACATCGAGGGCTGCCCCGGCGATGCGTTGTTTCTGCAGGGCCTTGATCAGCGCCGCTTCGTCTACGATCGGCCCGCGTGCCGTGTTGACCAGCAGGGCGGTCGGCTTCATCCAGTCCAGTGCCTGGGCATTGACCAGCCCACGACTGCGGTCGCTGAGCACCAGATGCACGGACAATATGTCGGCCTGTTCGAATAACGCCTGCTTGCTCACATAAGTGACGCCGACTTCTTGAGCGCGCTCGGCGGTGAGGTTTTCGCTCCAGGCGATCACGCGCATGCCGAACACCTGACCGAATTGCGCCACTCGCTGGCCGATACTGCCGAGCCCGAGAATGCCGAGCGTCTTGCCGTAAAGGTCACCGCCCAGACCCTGCTGCCACTGGCCGGCGCGCAGGGCGTTGACTTCGTTCACCAGATTGCGGGTGGCAGCCATGATCAAAGCCCAGGTCAGTTCCGGTGCTGCATGCTTGTAACTATCGGTGCCGCAGACCTTGATTCCGAGTCGGGCGGCGGCCGGCAGGTCCAGCGCCGCGTTGCGCATGCCGCCGGTGACCAGCAGCTTGAGGTTCGGCAGGCGCTTGAGCAGGTCTTCATCGAAGCGTGTGCGTTCGCGCATTACGCAAATCACCTCGAATCGCCCCAGACGCTCGGCCAGCGTGGTGTTGTCCGCCGGGTACTCATGGACAAACGTCACTTCACCGAGACTGTCGAGTACCGACCAGTCGACCACGTCGCGTGCCACGTCCTGCCAGTCATCGATCACTGCAATCTGCACCGCCATCAGCCTTGACTCCTCAACGAACGGGATTGGTCTTGTTCAGCCAGCCGAGCAGTGCCTGGTGGAATTGCGCCGGTTCTTCCATCTGCGGGGCGTGGCCCAGGCCAGGGAACTCCACCAGGGTGGATTGCGGGATCAGCTTCGCCACCTGCTTACCCAGCACTTCGTAGTGGCCGATTTTCGCTTTCACCTCCGGTGGCGCAATGTCCTTGCCGATGGCTGTGGTGTCGGAGGTTCCGATCAGCAGCAGGGTCGGCATTTTCAGGTCCTTGAACTCGTAGTACACCGGTTGGGTGAAGATCATGTCGTAGATCAGCGCCGAGTTCCAGGCGACCTGAGTCTTGCCCGAACCGTTGCTCAGGCCGGCGAGCATGTCTACCCAACGGTCGAATTCGGGTTTCCAGCGACCGTCGTAATAAGTGCCGCGCTCATAGTCGCGAATGCCCTGCGCGGTGACCTTCAGTTCACGCTGGTACCACTGATCGACGTTGCGCCACGGCACGCCAAGGGCTTTCCAGTCCTCCAGGCCGATCGGGTTGACCAGCGCCAGTTGCTCGACCTGATCCGGGTATTGCAGCGCATATCGGGTGGCGAGCATGCCGCCCGTGGAATGGCCGAGCAGGGTGGATTTCTGGATGCCCAGCGCTTTCAGCAACTGCTGAGTGTTGGCCGCCAGTTGCTGGAACGTGTACTGGTAATGATCGGGTTTGCTGGAGCTACAGAAACCGATCTGGTCCGGGACGACCACCCGGTAACCGGCCTCGCTCAGGGCCTTGATCGAACTGTCCCAGGTGGCGCCGCAGAAATTCTTGCCGTGCATCAGCACCACCGTGCGCCCGTTGGCCTTGCCGTGGGCGGCGACGTCCATGTAACCCATCTGCAGAGACTGGCCCTGGGACTGAAAGGCAAAGTGCTTGAGGGTGTAGGGATAATCGAAACCTTGCAGTTCCGGGCCGTATGTCGGGCCTTCGGCATGGGCGAACAGGGGCAGGGCAGCGGTCAACAGCAGGCCGGGCAGCCAGCGGGTCAGCGACACAGACATTGGGCAACTCCACAGGAAATGGGTTGAGGGTGGAACGGCCGGATTAGGGCGAGGTTAAAGAAAGGCAATGCCCGCGCCAGATGGTTCAACCGAGCCAGCCAAGCGTGAGCATCGCCAGCACTCCATAGCGGGCACCCTTGGCAAGCGTCACGATCAACAGAAAGCGCCCGATCGGTTCACGCATGACGCCGGCGATCAGCGTCAGAGGGTCACCGATCACCGGCAACCAACTGAGCAGCAGCGACCAGTGTCCATAACGCTCATAGTGAGCGCGGGCGCGGGCCATATGTTTGGGGCCTACCGGAAACCAGCGCCGGTCCCGAAACCGTTCCAGTCCGCGCCCGAGCCACCAGTTCACCAGCGAACCGAGGACATTGCCCAGGGTCGCCACGGCCAGCAGGCCCCAAAGCCAATAGTGATCACTGACCAGCAGCCCGACCAGCACGGCTTCCGATTGCAGCGGCAACAGCGTTGCCGCACCAAACGCAGCAAGGAACAGCCCGAGATAACCCACCGTCATCAATGGGCCGGGTAGTCCGCCACCACCACATCGGTACCGTCCTTCTTGAGGCCGATCACTTGATAGGCGTCGCTCATGCCATCCATTTCCATGCCCGGCGAGCCCATCGGCATTCCGGGAGCCGCCACGCCGAGCAGGTCATCACGCTTGCTCAGGGCCAGTACCTGTTCCGCCGGGACATGGCCTTCGACGAATTTGCCGTTGATGATCGCGGTGTGGCAGGACGCGAGGCGAGGGGGAACACCGTGTTGTTGCTTGAAGCGGCTCATGTCGCTTTCGACGTGATCCTCGACCTTGAAGCCGTTGGCCTCCAGGTGGCTGATCCATTTTTTGCAGCAGCCGCAGTTGGCGTCGCGGTGGACTTCGATCGGGATGAGGTCGGCGGCTTGCGCCAGGGATGAGATGAACAGCGCACTCAGGGCAGCCAGACGCAGAGACTTTTTCATGAAGGGTTCTCGACTCGGATGACAGTCAAAAAAGAACGCATTTTGACCGGTTTTTCCTGCCGGGCATCAACGGAGTGTTTCCAGTTGATACAAGACAGGCCGTCAGCATGATCGTGGATCAAGGCTGACGGCATCCTTAGCGCAAGATGACAATGCTGTCAGCTGACCTTGAACCGTCCCATGATCGCACTCACCCGACTGTTGGCTTCCAGCAGTTGACGGGTATTGGTTTCACTGGCCTGGCCGCTTTGCACCAGCTCATCGACCATGTGGCGGATCTGCACCATGCTGCGGTTGATCTCTTCGGTGACGGCGCTCTGCTGCTCGGCGGCGGTGGCAATCTGGGCACTGAGGCTGTTGATGTGGCTGACGGAACCGGCCATGTCATCGAGCCCGCTGGTGACCCGTGCAGTGGCATCGGCGGCGGACTGACAACTGGCCTGGGTGTTTTCCATGGCGCTGACCGACGAACTCACACCTTGAGTCAGACGGGCCAGCATTTCATTGATCTCTGACGTGCTGGCCTGGGTCCGGGCGGCGAGGGCGCGGACCTCGTCGGCCACCACGGCGAACCCGCGTCCCTGCTCGCCGGCACGGGCGGCTTCGATGGCAGCGTTGAGCGCCAGCAGATTGGTCTGGCCGGCAATCGCCCCGATCACACCCAGAATCTCGGTAATGCGCTGGGCGTCCTGTTGCATGTTTTCGACTTTGTGCGTGGCACTGGCCACTTCGTCGATCAATGCCACGACGCTGCTGGTCGCTTCACCGACCACGATTCGTGAGCGGTCGGCGTTCTCGTTGGCCCGCTGGGTGAACGCGGCGGTTTCGGCGGCGTTCTGCGCAACGCTTTCGGCGGTGGAACTCATCTCGTTGATGGCGGTGACGGTCTGGTCGGTCTCCGAGGCGTGGCGCATCAGGATCTGACTGGTGTGTGCCGATGTGCGCTGCAGGTTGTCGAGGCTGGAGGCCATGGCGCCAGTGGCCTGGGTGACCTCACCGATCATGTTTTGCAGATACGCGATGAAGGTGTTGACCGAATGGCCAATGGCTCCCAGCTCGTCTTCGGCGCGGATGGTGATGCGGCGGGTCAGGTCGGCATCGCCGCTGGACAGCGAATCGATGTTGGCCTTGAGCGCCTTCATGCGTGCAACCAGTTGGCGGATCGCATAGACCTGCAACAGGACCAGCAGGACCACCAGCGGAATCTGCAGCAGGCTCAGGCTGCTGAGCACGTCATCACGCTGGGCCGTGAGCATTCGGGTCGGCAGGGCGGTGGCAAGGAACCACGGTGTACCTTCGATCGGACGCATGAAAAAGGTGCTGGCTTCACCGTTGTTGTCGAACTCCACGCGCTGTGCCTGATCGGGCTTCTGCAGACCGGCCTTGACCTGGTTGGCGAAGGTTGAGCTGGGGGTCAGTTCGCTGATGTTCTTCAACACGATCGGACCGCTGATGCGCGTGCTGTTGCTGATGATCTTGCCGTCGGCCTCGACGATCAGCATTTCGGCGTCGAGGTCTTTTTCCTTGCGTGCCACCAGTTCGTTGAAGAATCCCAGCGTGACGTCGATGGTCGATACGCCCCACGCGGCGCCGTTTTTCTGAATGGCCATGGCGCAGTTGGTGCGCGGCTCGGCGCTGGCGTCGTCCTTGTAGGCGGCGGCCCAGGCGCACTGGCCGCGTGGCGTCTGCATGCCGCCCTTGTACCAGCTCTGGTCGTAATAGTTGGGTGCCGCGTCGCTGTTCCAGAAAGTGTTCACGGCAAGTTTGCCGGAGCTGTCACGGTGCCAGAAGGTGCTGAACTTGTTGCGACCGGCCTCACGCTGGCCGGGCAACGGCCAGATGCCACCACCAAAGACTTTCAACTCTCCGTACTGGTCCACCAGACCCGGCAGTACGGTGTCGATGGCGGCGCTGTCGAGCAGAGGAATGGTCTGGGTGATGCTGCGTTGCTGCGACTGAACCTTGTTCAGTTCACCCTGAATCTGTTCGGCAACCTCGGCAATGCGGTTCAGCACCACCTGCTCTTCGGTGTGGCGCAATTTCGGGGCAACCAGTTGACTGATGCCGACCACCGTCAGGATCGACAGCAGCAGTATGAAAAGAACCAGAAACAGTGTGTAACGAGCCTGAATGGTACGGAGTGCTGGCATGTAAACCGGTCCTTGAGCAGTGTTTCTTATTAGGGGCGAAGAGCAGCGCAGTAGGGGTATCCCTTAGATATCGTCGAGGTGCAGGGAAGCTTTAGGTACTTGCGTGCTAAAAAAACACGACCGGCAAGTATCAGAGTTGACACATTCAAACTAACCAGCTCGTTCGTTAGAGTAAAAAATCGATTTTATCGAGGCTCTGAAGAAGCCTCTTGACCCGTAAATTCGGGGTGGGCGTGAATATGTATCGGAAATGTACATAAATTGTAAAAATGTGAAAAATTCGTTGGTGGCATCCGTTCCGCGGCCGATACTCCGGGCAATTCAAGACGTTCCACAAGGATATTTTTCATGTTCTTTTCGCAAGGAGCACGCTCATGACCGTTGGCTATACCGGAGCCTGGCAACCCAAGGCGGGTTTGCTGGTTCGAGATACCGCCAGTTCGAGCAAACCGGTTTCTCAAAGCGTGAAGGTCAAGCAGATGCTGGCCCTGGTCGGCAACGACCCCACCGTTCTCAACACGGCGGAAATGGACAAGCAGCGTTTGCACAAAAGCATCAAGGGCTTCGACCCGGAGAACGTGTCGGCCAAGCAGTTGGGCAAGCTGAGCGAGTTCTTGCGCAGTCGCGGCCTTATTTCCGAAGTGACGTCGATGACGCTGCTCAATGCCGGTGACAAGTTCGATCGTTTCGGCATCCAGAAAGACCCGGATGCCAAGTTCAACGCGCTGGAGTATTTCGCCACGCAACTGGACACCATCAACAACAACAGCCTCAAGGGCAACAAGTACGCCAATGGGTTGATCCCGGAGTACAAGAAAGCCATTTATGTGCTGCAAAGCCTGAAAACCTATGGGCAGGGCGGTGAGCGTGTGCTACCGACCGACAAAGGCGTCAGTGCCAAGGCGTAAAAGGCAGGGCCCGCCCCGGTAACGGAGCGGGCCCTTGCGTTCATGGACCCGTGCCGCAGGCCTGGAGCGTCGCCGGTGAGGTCATCTGCCGCAGCATGTGATCGTGCAACAACTGCATTCGCGGGCAATGCAGTGTCAGGGATCCGGGCTGGAATCCGCGATGAAACAACGCCAGCCATCCCTCACTTCTGTCATCGGGCGCCAGTCCGGTGAACACGAACCCGGTCTTCGATAGCCGGCGCCAGGCATTGTCGAAGCCCTGTGCGAGCCTGAGCCTGATCGATATCAGCCAATGAGCGGGCAATTGCTGTAATTGTCTGAGCAAACCGTCGTCAATTTCGCTGAATATCCCGTCATATCGTCCCCATCGCTGTTCCAGTTGCGCGGGCGAGCGGAGCCAGGGCGGAACGTCCGATCGTGTTCCGAATATGTCACACATCCTCTGCATGAACTCACGACACCCGTCCGGCCAGGCCAATGCCGGCAGTGGGCGGCGACAACCTTCCACAGGGGCATAACCCAGAACGAGTGATTCCGCCACGCCATCGCCAAAGGGCGACGGTGCATGATCGGGCAATAATCCGGTGTTGTGAAAACCAAGCCTGGCGGCCATTTTCTGTGTGTGCGTGTGATGGGTCATTTGCTTGATCGTGACCCCCTGATAGCCGAGCGCCTGCGCATGGATCAGCAAGTGTCGGCCAAGGCGTGTAGCGACATGCCGGCCACGGAACTGTGGATCCACCACGCTCAGTGCCAGTTCGGCGACCGACGCGCCGTGGTCAAGCATCAACGCGGCATGTCCCGCTATCTCATCGTTCGTCACCGCCACTAACGAGTGCCAACGGCCGTCGGCATGGTTCTGGCTGATCATGAGCGGCAGGTAAACATGCGGCTGAGCGTAATGGTCGCCGTAGATCCTTCTGAACAGGCGACTCACGGCAACGGCGTCACTGGTGCGGTAATCACGCAGGATGATCGACGCCATCAACGATCCTCCAGACGGGAGCCGTTGTAGACACGTCGATCCACCACTCGCTGACGTTTGCCTGAGCGAGGATCACTTGCCAGGTCCTGAACCGTGCAGCAAAGAATCTGCAACGCCAGCAAGTGATCGGCGCACAGTTGTTCGATCAGCGGGTAGTCCTCGATCAGTGCACTGTAAAGCGCTCGATCGGTTTCACTCGTCGCCGCTGCCATGGTGTCCGGCGCCCAGAGCAGGCGCAGGATATCCATTACCCCGTCCTGCTCGATCACCAGCTGCCAATCGTCGCTCCCGGTGACGCGCCGCACGGTCTCGCCGATCGATTGCGGCAACAAGGTCAGAATGCCCACTCGGATCCGCTGGCTGTCGGCGCAGCGGCCCATCAGCGCGAACTTGCGTCGGGACGTCCCGCTCGGCTCGCGCCAGCAGGCACGGTCGCCGACCGGGTAACGGATCAACGGCATCAACCGGCGCGTGAGGTTGGTCGTCACCAGGCGTCCGACACGGTCACACGCTTCGATTATCTCACCGGTCTGTTCGTCGAGGATCTCCAGCACGGCGTGCCCCTCCGGGACCCGGTGTTCACCCAGGTCGCAGTCACGATGGCTGGCGCCGATGAACCCGGCGTCCACGCTGGCATAGCCGATGGACGCCACTCGGGCATTGGGGAGCACTTGTGCCAGCCGTTGCAACTGTGCGTCGAACAGGCTTTCGCCGGCGTAGAGCAGGGTGGTGACCTCCCCAAGGACACGGTCATGCCGTTCGAGCCACGCAGCGAAGGACAGCAGATTGGCGGGCACACCGGCCAGCACGTTGATCCGGTGCCGGACGATTGCATCAGCCAGAGTGTTCGAGTCGACATGACCGGTGAACGGAAACTCCACGACTTCGGTTTGTACGTGCGCCAGCGCATCATGGGTGAAGACGAAACTGGCATACAGGTCCCCGACAAAAAACAGGTTGGCGATCCGGTCCCCGTCGCTCAACTGCTCATCGAGACTGCGCCCGAAGTCGGCCACCAGGGTCTGCCACTCTTCGCGCCTGAACAGTGAAAACCTGCCGGCACTGGTGGTTCCTCCCGTCTTGAAGATCAGGGCGTCATTCAGCGGTGCTGTCAGAACAGGCCATTGGTCAAGGTCCGGGCTGCCTTGCCAGTATTGCGCCGGGTCAATCACCGGCAGTTGTTCCAGTGAGGACAACTGCAAGGGAAGTCCGGCGTAGTGATTCGCATAAAAATCCGAATGCTGTCGCGCAAACGTCACCAGTTCTGCCAGTTCAAAGCGTGTGTTCATATTCGGCTCCTTGTTGGTCGGCACACGGACGAACCCTTCGATTGTCGATCAGCAGCGGCGTCTTGCCGCTGTGCCGGTTGCGGGTGAATCGCTCGCTGCCGCAGGTCTCAACCTCGACGGTCAGCAGGTTTGTCTGGATAAGCTCGGCCAGCGTCGGATAACCCGACAAGCGATGCCGGACGTCGTCGGCTTGCCGCGGACTGCGAACTCGCATGCGCTCCAGGCCGTCCGGGGCATGCTCGAGGATCAGTTGGAATTCGCTCTGCAGATGCTCGGCCAGTTGCGTCAGGCAGATGAAGTCCGTACCGATGCGCATCAGTCTGCCGTGGCGCTGCAGCAGTTCGAAGCGTGGAGCGGGCAGGCCGCATTCACATGCGCCGGGAATCCAGCGGCCGCTGTCGCCGACATCGTAGCGCTGGACGTCCTGACCTTCCCGCTCCAGGGAGGTGAATACCAGCCGTCCGGTTTCACTGCCGGTCACCGGTCGATCGGCGTCGAAATCGACAATTTCCAGATGCTGGATATCGCTCATCAGGTGGAACACGCCATCGTCGGTGGCCGGGCAGGCATGGCCGAGCGGCCCTGCATCGACACTGCCGTACACCGCCGAGCGGATCAGCCGGACGCCGCATTCACGCATCAACGCAAGGCTTTGCTCGCCAGGATGTTCGCCGCCGAGAAAGACCTTTTCGATCCCGCCATAGTCACGCAGCCGTGTCTGTTCGCTGAGGAACAGGCGATGCAGGGTGCTCGGCATACCGATCAGTACGGTGACGCGCCGATCGATGATCAACTGCGTGATTTCGCCATAGTCGTCATCGGCCGGTGCGCCCATCGGCAGGTGTGTGACACCCAGCAACTCCAGCACTTTGGAAAAGCTGAAAAAGCCGCCGTACAGGCTGCCGCTGAAGAACAGGTTCATCACTCGGTCCCGTTCAGGATCGAGACCTGCCGCAAACAGCCCGTCGGCGGTGGCGCGCATCTGCCGATCGAAGTCGCGATAGCTGAAACCGGACAGTACCGGAATACCGCTGCTGCCGCCGGAGCGGAAGTACAGCCGCGCTGCTGGATGGGGCGGGCGGGCAACGAAGGCGTCTTTGCTCATGATCGGAAAGTCGGCCACATCAGGGAGCTTTGGCACCGGGTCGAGCGTGGCGCGGGCTGCCAGCGCCGTGGCCGGCAGGCTGACCGACACGCGGCGGCTCAAGCGCTGCAAGGCATAGACGCCGTCGTGGGGCTCGCCTTCGTAACCCTCGTGAATGGTCTGTACCGGAGTGATCCGGGTGACACCGGCGGCAATCAGGGTCCGAGCCAGCTCGGCCATGTCGTGTTCAGTACAGATCAGCCCGGCGCTTTGCAGCACGTTTCGCCAGGGTAACAGCGTGCCTGTGAGCATCCTGCGTGGCAGTGGTTTGAGCAGCAGGCTGCGAAACAGGGGCGAGGGGGCGAGTTGCGGGTCGTGGGACCAGATGATCCGCCAGTCAGATGCCTGCCAGACCTGACCACGAGTCCCGGCAAAACTGTAAGCCAGGTGTGCCATCGCCATGCGGGTGGTGATTTCCGAAGCTTCCTGGACCGAAGGCAACAAGGCCGGCCAGTGTCGGGAGCGGCGCTCAAACGCCTCGGCCAGGCTCTTGCCGATGGCTTGCAGGGTGCTTTCGTCGTCACTGTCCACCAGCAACCATTGCGGACTGGAGCAGGCCTGCTGATCGAGACGACAGACTTCGTCGGCCACGGCGTCCAGCGCTTGCGGCGAGATGGCCGTCGGTGTCACGTAGATGAAGCTGATCCGGTGGCCCCAGTCGATCCAGCGACATCCCGGTGGCAGTTGTTGACGTATGGCCTGCAGCGCCGCTTCGCCTCCCCACGCCGACACGCCGTTGGCCCATTGGCAGAGTTGGCCGATCTGCGCAGTGGTGGTCGGTATGACGGCGACATGCCCGGCGATCCGGCCAGTCGTGTCACACTGCGTCAAGGCGTGGAGCAATCGCGCCGTCAGGCCCTGATCGCTGCTGCTGGGGCGCAGCCAGTTGACGTTGCCGGCCAGCAGGCTTTCGATCACGGCGCAAAAAGCCAGCAGCGGCGCATTGCCCGGGGTGATGTGAACCACCAGACCCAGCGGGCTCCAGCGCTCGAAACGCGACTGACGATAATCAATGCGGCGCAGGGAGCCTGGTTGTTCACCGAGTTCGCGCTCAAGCTTGCGCCGCAGGGCATCGGGCTGGCAGAACTCGATCAGCGTCTGGCGTTGTTCGGGATCCAGGGGCAATGCCGGATCCGGAATTTGCAAGCGCGTGGCAAAGGTGGCTGCGGCGCCCAGGACGGTCGATGTGTCCAGCGCCTCGGCCAACCGATGCGGCAAATCCAGGTGAAGCTTTTCCAGTGCGAGGTCGAGGGTGCATTCGTCGTGAAGCTGGCCATTGATCAGGTACATGTCAGAGAGCCCCAAGCAGTTCAGAGGCGGCCATGGCACAGCTTCTGCCGGCGGTGGTCGCGGCGCGGCCATGCAGTTCGAACCAGTCGGCGGACAGACCGCAGCCGCAGCTGGCGCCTGGGTGCAGGGTGGCGAGATCGCTCATGACCACCGCGTGGGCGGGGCTTGAGGAAATGTAGGGCGAGACGAAACTCAGCAAGCCCTGGTGACCGTAAGACAACACCGTGAAGTCGGATGGATGGCGCACGAAGACCTTCGAATAGACCGGAACATGGAAATGATGGTGAGCACACTCGAGATACGGCACCGGGTGTTCGACCGCACCGTAACCGTCGCGGCAGCGGGACGGCTCGATGCCTAACTGCTCATGGATTCGCTCGTACAGTTGCTGTCGAGGGATTTCTTGTGCCGCATGGGTCTTCCATCCACCGCCAAACAGTGCCATTGAGCCCTCGGCCAGCTGCAGGTCGGGCACTCCCGTGGCTCGCATGCGTTGCAGGGTCTGCCAGAGAAAGGCAGGGAAGCCGAAGATCCGCACCGGCAAGCCTTCTTCGGCGAAGGATTGCAAGGCCGTGATCACGCCAAAACCGTCGAACTCATGACTGCCACCCGTGCGGCGCAGTGCATGGACCACGCGATTGACGGGCGCGAACCGGCAAAGAAACTGATCGGTGAAAGAGGTTCCCAGGCGCAGGCTTGCCTCGGGCTCGTAGCTCAGGAGCAAGTAATTGCACGGCGCCTGCGGGTTGTCCCAGCCATAGTGGTGGAAAATCCGTTCGACCATGAATTGGGCGGCCTCAAGACTGCGCTTGTCATAGCGCATGCGGCTTTTCTGGCCGCTGGTGCCTGACGACGTCAGCTCCAGTGCATCTGTACCGGTCGGGCTGAGCAGTTGTTGCTGTTTGAAGAAACTGGCGAAGATAGGGGGCAGTTGCGACCAGTCGTCGAGGCTGTCCAGGTCCGCCGCGGTGAGGCCGTTGGCGTTCAACCAATGTTCGTAGCCGGGTGTGTGTTCACAATGGAACCGGCTGATTTCGGCCATGGCCTGGTCGAATAACGCCGTAGGCACGGCCCCCGAACAATAGGGTCGCGTCAACGCACAGAGCGCGTCGCTGTGAGGGAAATGGAACATCGGATGTCCTTATGGCTGGTTCGAGGAAAAGGTTTGCGGCTTTGAAGCCCGAAGAAACCGGTACAGGAATGGCAGGCTCAGCAGACCGCCGAGTGCCGCCCACAAGGCGAAGGATTCAAGGCGGGAGCCTCCGCCGATCGCGGCGATGATCGAGCCGCCGGCGCCCATCACGGCAATCGAGATCATGCCGATCGCCGCGGACACCAGGCCTTTGCTGTCATCGCTGGAAAACAGTGCCAGCCGATAAAGCGCGGCATTGCTGATGCCCAGACCCACGGCGTACAGCACCAGACCGCTGATCAACAGGCCGAGTGAGGCGCCGGTCAGTGCGCCGGCCAGCAGGATCAGCAGCCCCAGGCAGAACGGCCAGAGCGCCAGGCGAATCAATTGCGGCAGCTCGCGCAATGCCAGCAAACGGTCAAGGATCAGATTGCCGACGATGACCGCCGCGAATATCGGGATCTGCCACAAGGCGTACTCTCGGGTCGACAGGCCCAGCAACTGGATCAACAACACGGGTGAGAGGCCGATCCAGACGATCAGTGGCAGACCCATGAGCCCGAGCGCGAGGCTTGCACCGAGAAAGTTCCGGTTGCGCAACAGGGCCGCGTACCGAAGACGAGTCTGGCGCCAGGACAGTGGAATCGCAGCCTGCCTGCCGCCATCGCGACGAACGATCCCGACGGTTTCGGGCATGCAGGCATAGAGCCCGAACCACGCGATCGCGGCGGTCAGACCCAGACCCAGAAACAGTTCGCGCCAGCTCAGCCATTCCAGTAGCAGACTGCCGAGTAACGGGCCGAGCAAGGGGGACAGCAATGCGATGTTGCCAAGCAGCGCCATGAGCCGCACGGCATCCGCCTCACAAAACACTTCCTGAAGTGCGGGGTAGCTGACGGCCACCACGAATCCCAGGCCCATGCCTTGCAGCAGCCTCAATGCGTTGAAGATTTCGATACCGGGTGTGGCGACCGCTGCTGCGCAGGTGACGCCGAAGAGGGCGCAGCCGCTTAACAGCAGCTTGCGACGGCCGAATCGGTCGGACAGAGGCCCGATCAGCCATTGCAGGCAGACGCCTCCGATCAGATACAGATTGAATGCGTTGGGGATATGGCGCGGATGGGCTCCAAGATCTTCGGTGACGGCAAGCATGGCCGGCATGACCATGTCGCTGGCCATGTAGGTCAGCCATTCGAACAGCGAGATGGCAAGGCAGAAGCCTGATGTTTTCAGTGGCGAGATGTGAATGAGTGTTCGTTGCATGCGCGCTGATAGCCTTCAGTTGGGAAGGCGAAGGCTAGGAGCGAGCGGGGCGTATTCCTACGGTATTGATGTGACCGGTTGTGTTGAGAATCTGCCTAATGTTGCGAAGTCCTGTTCTCCTACAGTCAGTAGCGAAACGTCCGGCACATAATGTTATGAAGAAAATAGAAAATGCCCACATTCTCGTGGGCATTTTTCATGGGCATTCAATCAGATGTTGCACTTGAAACGAGCATTGTCGGTGTTCTTCAAGTGTCGGATTTACCGATGCTGGTAATAACCAGGGCCGGCGCCGTAGTAGCGATGATCGCCATGCCAGCCGCCGTGGGGGATAATGATGCAGCCGCTCAGTGTGAGCAGTGCCAGAACTGGAATCAGCCAGGTGATTCGACGCAGCATTTCAAAAGTCCTCATGGTTAACGCCGTAAGGAGTCAAAACTCTTCATCGGCTGTAACATGTGACCTCGTTTACGGCGGCGCATCCCCGCGAATGGGTATGCGCATGGCATCAACGCCGATACAAACCCGATACATTTCCAGGTTTCAGGAACCCGCAATGACCCAGTCGCAACGTTTGAAATATTCGATTCTGATCGCCGTCGCCGTGCTGGCGATCATGCTCGGCCTGTCCTGGCTGCAGAACGCCGGGATGCTCAGCGAAAAAATGTTCCAGTACATCGCCATGGGGGTGGCGGTGGTCGTGGTGGTGATCAACGGCGTGATGCGCCGCAAGGTCAAACCCTGACGGCGCTCAAGAAGGGATTCAGTGGCTATTGAGGACAGCGGCGGCCTGTGGATGCAGGCTGTAGCTCTTGTCGGCGTTGAAGGTGATGACACCTTCGGCGCACAGGCGCTTCAACACTTCGCGCACACTGAGAAACGACAGCGGAATGCCCAGCTCCAGCAATTGGCTGTGAACACCGCGTACGCCAAGGCTACGGTCGCTCTCGGCGGCGATCAGCAGGGCGTCAATGACTTTCAGGCGAATCAGACTGGTGCGCAGGCCGAAGCTCTTGAGCAGCAGGCGAATACGTTCATTGCCGTGGCGTTCGGTGCGTTGTCCGAATACGCCGGCGTGCGAACCCATGGAAGCTCCTTGATGTGCCTGGCTACCGTCCGATGGTAGTTGCGGGTTGTACATGGGATTACTCCTTTTCAGAGCCTGATCAGGAAGGATTTCTGGTGCTCTCTTTAAACAAGACGTATCAGCCCGACAAATCATGAAGCGAAAAATGTAGAAAATTTGTCGTTGATTCGTCTTTTTCCCGTGATCAGGGCCTGAATCGCCCGGGTATTCCCCTAAATTTTTTTTCATCGGTTTCGTTTTTCGATCAGGCTCATTGCGCGTGGACGCAAGGGTGTTTTCCGGAGCGGATCCGCTGCAATCTCAAACGGTTCGGTACGACGTGGATCCGCTCCTCGGCATTTCGATCAGGAGCGAGCGTGATTATTTCCAGGCGGTTAACCGGGCTGACCCTTGCCGGCATGTTTCTCGGGCTGAGTCTGTCGGCGCATGCCTTCAGCCCTTCCACTCAGGCCGAGGCCGACATCCGTCGTACGCAGTTCGGCGTCCCGCACATCCGTGCGCAGAGCGAACGCGGTCTCGGGTTCGGTATCGGATACGCCTATGCGCAGGACAATCTGTGCCTGCTGGCCAGCGAGATCGTGACAGTCAACGGTGAGCGTTCACGTTATTTCGGACCCGAGCAGCTCACGGTCGAAGAGCGCGAGAATCGCGTCAGTGATGTGTTCTTCCAGTGGCTCAACACCCCGCAGGCGGTCAGTACGTTCTGGCAGGCGCAGCCGGTCGAGGTGCGTGACCGGCTGCAAGGTTATGCTGCCGGCTACAACCGCTACCTGGCCGAGCGTCGCCAGCAGGGGCTGCCACAGCAGTGTCAGGGGGAGTGGGTGCGGGATATCGTCGCCGAAGACCTGGTGAAGCTGACGCGCCGGTTGCTGGTCGAGGGCGGCGTCGGCCAGTTCGCCGAGGCGTTGGCGGGGGCCACGCCACCTCAGGCCAGCGCTCGGGTCGAACAGGATGCCCGAGCCTATCAGTTGGCGGCCACTCGTCTGCAACGCTTTGCACTGGACCGCGGCAGCAACGCGGTGGCAGTGGGCAGCGAACGTTCCTTCAACGGCCGCGGCATGTTGCTGGCAAACCCGCACTTTCCGTGGGTCGGCGGCATGCGTTTCTACCAGATGCACCTGACCATTCCGGGCAAGCTGGATGTGATGGGCGCTGCGTTGCCTGGCCTGCCGATGATCAACATCGGTTTCAACCAGCATCTGGCCTGGACCCATACCGTCGACGCGTCCAGACATTTCACCCTGTATCGCCTGCAACTCGATCCGAAGGATCCGACCCGCTACCTGCTGGACGGAAAATCCCTGCCATTGAACAAACAGACCGTCACCGTTCAGGCCAGACAGGCGGATGGCCAGATCGTGCCGGTGACTCGGGACATCTACAGCTCGCAGTTCGGTCCGATCGTGCAATGGCCCGGCAAGCTGGACTGGGACAACCAGTACGCCTACAGCCTGCGCGACGCCAATCTCGACAACGACCGTGTGCTGACGCAGTGGTACGCCATGAACCATGCGGCCAGCCTCAAGCAATTGCAGGACTCGGTACACCGGATTCAGGGCATCCCATGGGTCAATACGCTGGCTGTGGATGACAAGGGGCAGACGCTGTACATGAACTTGTCGGTGGTGCCGAACGTCAGCGTCGACAAGCTGGCCAAATGCAGCGATCCACGCATGGGGCTGCAGATGATCGTGCTCGATGGCTCCAACAGTGACTGCGCCTGGGATACCGATCCGAAAGCGGCACAGCAGGGCATTTTCGCTTCCAGCCAGTTGCCGCAACTGTTGCGCAAGGATTTCGTCCAGCACTCCAACGATTCGGCCTGGCTGGTCAACCCCGCACAACCGCTGACCGGATTTTCGCCGTTGATCAGCCAGCAGGATCAGCCACTGGGTCTGCGTTCGCGCTTTGCACTGGATCGCCTGGCAAGCCTGAGCAAAAGGGGGACGGTCTCGGTTCAGGATCTGCAACACATGGTGATGGACGATCAGGTGTACCTGGCCAGCCAGGTACTGCCGGACCTGCTGCAGTTCTGTGACAGGTCGGTTGCCGACGAAGCGACATTGAAGCCTGTGTGCGCCAGTCTCAAGGCGTGGGACGGTCGGGCCAACCTGGATTCGGGAATCGGACTGGTGCATTTCCAGATGATCATGCAAGCCCTGCAGGAGTCGCCGGATGTCTGGCGCGTGGCATTCGACCCGAAGGACGCACAACATACCCCACGAGGACTGGCGACTGAAAAGCCCGAAGTGATGAAGGCGCTGCGTGAGGCGATGCTGGCGTCAGCGGAATCGGCCGGCAAGATGGGGCTGACCGCGCAAACCCGTTGGGGCGACGTCCAGGTGGCCAGCAGCGGCGGTCAACAGACGCCGATTCATGGCGGTCCCGGTACGTTGGGAATCTACAACGCGATCCAGAGCGTGCCCCGCGAAGACGGCAAACTGGAAGTGGTCAGCGGCACCAGCTATCTGCAAGTGGTGACGTTCGACGACAACGGGCCGCACGCTCAGGGGCTGCTTGCGTTTTCGCTGTCCAGCGATCCGGCGTCGAAGTACTCGCGGGATCAGACCCAAGCCTTTTCGAAGAAACAGTGGAGCGCATTGCCGTTCACCGAACAGCAGATCAAGGCCGATCCGCAGTACCAGGTGCAGAGTGTCAGTGAAGCACTGGATAAATCGGGGAACGTGGCGGCGCAGTAATCAGTCATCGTCTATTGCAACAACACTGAAGGCCGCTTGCGTAAGGGGGCGGCCTTCAGCTTTTGGGCGGTTGCTGCGGGATCGGATTGATGACCGGGTTGCCGTCCTTGTTTCGGGTGATGAACACCGGCAGGACTTTGGGCATCGAGCCGGCGAAGCTGTTGAGTTCTTTGACGTTGTAGATACCGCCGACCCGGATCGAACCCGTGGCGCTATCGGCCAGCATCAGCGGTTTGTCCAGATAACGGTTGATCAGTGGCAGGGCTTCGTTCAACGCCAGGTTATCGAGAATCAACTTCCCGCTGCGCCAGGCCAGCGAGGTGTCGCTGGCGTAGGTCTGGCTGATTTGCGGCATGTAATCGCCGTGTTTGTAGCGCGCCTGCATCGAAGGCCCCAGACGCAGGCCATCACCGGACAACCGAGTGTTGCTGGTGACCAGCACGGAACCTTCGACCAGGTTGACCTTCACCTGATCTTCATACATCCAGACATTGAAACGGGTGCCGGTGACGCGAATCCTGCCTTCGGCTGCCTTGACGATGAACGGGTGGCTCAGGTCATGGCTGACTTCAAAGAACGCCTCACCCTTTTTCAGGGTGACACGCCGCTCGTCCTTGTAATTGCTGAAGGTCAGTTCGGTGTTGAGGTTCAGCTCGACCTGACTGCCATCGCCCAGGGTGACATGGCGAACGTTGTCGGCGGCCGCAAAATGCTGATAGCTGTCGGGCAGCCAGCCCAGGTTCCAGCCGGTCCAGGCTGCCAATGGCAGCGCCAGCGCGCAGACGGACGCCGCTACCGCATATTGGCGCCAGGTCCGGGCCGGCCGGCGGGTCGGTGCTACCACCGCAGGCGCCGGGTGCGGCAAGTGTTCGGCGACTTCCCAGATTTCCAGCATGGCCTCGTACTCGAAGGCATGTAGCGGGTGCGCATCGCGCCATTGCTCGAACGCGAGCCGTTCCTCGGCCGTGCAATCGACGGCATGCAGGCGCATGCACCAGTGCGCGGCGGCATCGGTGATCGCATCGTATTCGGCTTCGGAGAGGGTGTTCTGGGTCATTGACTCGTCCTGATTTGCTGCATTCTAACCTTGACGGGAAGGTGACGAGAACTGCGGTCATGGCTATTTCCCATCAATGGCGGCATTTTTCACCCGATACCTGCAAAATCAGGACGCACGGGAACCGCGATCGTGAATGTTTACGTTCAAGGGGACTGGACCGGATCCAGCTGGCGGCCAATTTCGCAGATCAGACGGGCGATGGAATCGGCATTGCGCAGAATGACGTCAATCCGTGCGTCGGGCGATTGCTGATCGAGAAAGGCGTTGCGAGCCTCCTGGATGGTCTGGCTTTTCGTCAGTTTGAGAACCTCGGCACTGATGAGCTGGAACTCCGGAATGTTGTCGATGCTGACCCAGGACTTGAGTGTCGTGTTCCATTCCGCGAACAACTGCGCCCTCGGAGTGCTCAATGACAATGCGGAATTCTGATCGAACTCGAGCTCCTGAAACAGTAACGCTCCGCGAGCCGTGATGGTCGAAATCAGGTCGCTGAACGGCTCCCGTGCTCTCAACGAGGCAATATCCAGCGCTTTGCTGAACTGGTGGGCAAATTCATGAATCAGTGTCGAGGCCTGTGCATGGCCATCGACATCGAACGGCTCCAGCAAATAGGTTTTGAAATGATCCAGCTGCTGGTCGAAGAAGTGCTCAGTGAAATGCACCTGTTTTTTTTTGTCGCCGTCCAGCACGAACGCAATGACATCGGGCAGGAACCGGTTTGATCCAACAACGAAGCGATCGGTGTCCAGCAGTTCATCGGTCGGGTCCACCAGTGCCTGGCAGATCGGCAGGATCGTGGTGTTGATCTTGACCAGCATTGCAGTGGTGATGCGGGGCACATCAAAAAAGGTCTCTAGGAAGCGGGTTACACGGGGATTGTCGGTTCCGCTGCTGAGTGGTGTGAGGTTATGCAGGCAATAGAACGCATAGCGTCGTGCGAGATCGATGGCGTTCACCAGCACCCGGGCCTTGTCCGGGTACTTCTGGCGGATTTCATCCATGCCGCGAGCCTCGATGTTCAATATGGTTCGACGTACTCGGGAGATGGTGTTGCGCTCGGCCAGCTTCCTGAAAGCCTGGCCGTAGTGAACGGTCTGCCAGGTCGGCACCTGAACCATCGCCAGGCCGCTTTTTTGAAAGAATGGGCCGTGTTTTCCGATGCTTGCCAGTTGCCAGGCCGAATCACGTTTTTTGATCTCGTAGACCTTGCCATTGATGGCTGTGTAATCGCGATTGGAGTCTGGTTGCCGGTAAGTACCGTTTACCGAGCCATATACGAGATCCTTTAGCGCAACGTCAGTGGCTTCCGATGATTGCATCCGGGTTCGCATCGGCGAGGTCGGCTCGATTTCACTGATGTCGGAGTTCGAGTATTCCTGTTCGACTGCGGTGTCTGCGCCCGAGATCTCCGGCAGCAGAGCCATATGGATCATCTGCACGCCACCGTCGATAAAGGACTGCAAAGCCCGTTTCCAGTGATGGTTCTGCAAGGCTTCGGCCGAGTCTTTGAATCCTTCATAGGCGCGCCATAGAAAGGGTACAAAGGCCAGTTTGCCCTGCAGGGTGGTCGACACCTGCCTGATGCCTTGGCTGAACAGGGTCTTGGCGGTTTCCCAATCGGACTGTGCTTCGCGTTCGGTCTGCGATTCAAGCTGTCGTTGCAATAGCTTGAGGTTGTCTTCGTACAAGTGTTCCAGCAGGTTGCCTTCGATGGGACGGCTGGCCAGGGTCATTTCGCTGATCTCGTCTGCGGTAGCTGCCAGCAGACTGCGGAAGACCGCCTGCCTTCCGGCAGGCAAGCGCCGAATCAACAGGTTCTGCAGAGGTCCCGGCGTATTCAGTGCTGCGATCAACGCCTTTTCGTCCCTGAACTCGTGGAACACGTGTTCGGAGTAGGGTGCGTAGAGCACCAGCGGTCCCTCGTGCCTCTGACCCGGACAAAAGACGTAAAGGCCTGATGCGGTCTCTGCCGTTGCGCCGGGTGTCTTGACCAGTGCCAGCGGGCTGACGACGACATGTACACCGGGCACGGTGGCTCGTGCATAGCCATCGGGCATATCCAGTCCCTGACTGATTTGCTCATAAGCCTTCGTGGACAGACGTTGCTGTAGTTTCAATGCATGGGCGTGCTGCATCAGTTGCCAGGGAATCTGCCGGAAAAAACGCCTTTTGCGTTCACGGTTTTCAATTGTGTTCGTCGATAGTGCCGCAGCCACTTTTCGACCATAGCTATCCGGGATCTCCAGTGACAGCAACAATTGATCGACGGTTGCGCGGTCCAGTCCGGCAGGCAAGGGGCTGGAGGTTTTCGATGCAACCCTGTACCCCGTGCCCTGGAGTACATTGACGTGATTCAGGGCAAAATCCACCAGGTTGCAAGGCGGGCCGGCCAACGCCAGATCGGGAATGATCTCGATCTGGCGGGGATCGAGTTGGCTGTCTGGAAAACGAAGACTCAGAGAAGTTTTCAATGCTTGCTCGACATGCTCGGCCAGCGGTGTCACGCCAGTCAGGTAGTCCTGATCGTCGATGACGCTCTGATTCCACCGTTCAAGCAGTTCGACGTGCCGTTTCTGGTCGTTGACCGGGGCCATGCTCAGCCAGGCAGGATAAGTCTGTTGGTTCTCGATGGCCCTGGCATACTCGCATGCCAGGCGCAGGTTGGTCTGGAGCGGTATCTTGAGCAGTCCTGATAGTGCCTTCTCACGGCGTATCACTTCAGTCATACGCTGACGCACCTGTTCACAAGCTGCCAGATAGTGCTCGATGCTCGATTGCATGCGCTCGTGCAGCACGTTGCGAAGGATGACGCGAAACCGTCCGAGGGTGTAGCGCTGATGGGGCAGGTACTGATCGGGAACGATATTTTCCAGCAGCGACAGACATTGAACATTGTCGCGCAAGCGTCGGTCCAGTGCCTGACGGGCGATGGCAATGTTTTCGAAAACCTCCAGTCCCAGCGCGGGCATCCATAACACAGTGCGCCCGGAGTGCCGGGCGTCGAGCCCTCCACGCTCGGTCATGAGTACGCAATGGGCCAGGGGCCATACTGTCCTGCCGTCGGGAGAGTCAAGAGTGAGGGTATAGGCGTCGGGTCGGAAACCGTTGAGGCTGCGGCGTTCCAGACGGCTCGGCCGATCGGCATCGATGACGGTTTCGACGAGCACCCGGGCCCAGTCGGGCAGACTGCCGCTCGATGCCCTGAGCCTGGCTTCACCGTTTATGCCGACAAACCAGGCGTGGGCCAGGTCCGCTTTCATGTTTTCGAGCCATTCGCGCTGGGTGTCGCGGGTCGTAATGGGCTGTCTGTGGAGATTCTCCCGAAGCGGGAGGTCGACGGCCTGGAAGGTCTTGATGGCCGCGCGGGCCTTGTCGGCCAGAACGATTGAAGGCTGCTGGTTGCCGGACCAGGCCGGTTGTGTACTCCAGCGTCCTTGTGCATCAAGTTGTTGCAGTTGCTCGTGAATCATCGAGCGGACATCCAGGCTCTTGTCGAACAACGCGTGGAGGTTCACCGCTCCGTCGCTGAGGCGAAACACCTGCAGGGCGTATTCGATGTTCTGTCGCTGCTTGGTGATGATCGATTCGCTGAGGAACCGGAAGACATTGCCGGCTACCCGCTCTCCCGAAACCCGGGGCTGATCGAAACCCAGAAAGCGGTTGCGCTCCTCCAGGCCCAGGAGCCCATAGAGCTCGTCTTCGTGACCTTCGGCGAGGAATTTTTCCTGCAGGGTGGCTTTCAGGTCCTGATAATCCTTGAGCTGTTGAAGACCCTGAGAGGGCGTGTAAAGAAACGAGCCGGCACCGCTGATCATCAGCGATCCGGCCAGCTCCACATAATTGGCCGGGTTTTCCCAGAGGCGTACGGTCTCGGCGATGGGGGCGGGGGGGCCCTCGGCAGCGGGGTGAATCAACTTAAGCAACGTGCAGAACTGGTTGGCATCGAGTATTCCCGCCTCGCGCTTGAGCAGCCAGTCGACGCGGGCCTGGTCTTCCAGGACCCGGGCGAGCAATGTGCGACGGGTCAATCCCGGGGCCGCCGCACCGTTCCAGTAATGCTCCAGTTGGCGGAACAGCAGGGCCGGCAACATGCCCGATGCCTGGGTGACGGCATTTCTCCACTGCGCCTGATCGTGCATGTCCGGTGTCCTGTCGGGGTGGGAAAAATCGGGCAGGCGAACACCCGGCCAGCGTTGGTGGCGATAATGCATCAACACCGCTTCGCTCAGACTTATGGAGGCCGCTACGGTGGCATCCCCGGAGGAGAGTTGATGGCTTTCACCGTCGCGGGCCGCATGAATGCGGACACGGGTGCGACGTTGTTGCAGTGTTCCGAAGTGAGGTTTGAGCAGTTCATCCAGGGCGCTGTCCAGCCATTGCGTCAGGCTCGGCAGCTTCTTGAGTTCGTCCAGCATGGTCTGGGCATTGAGTAATGGCCCTTGCCTGAGGGTTTCGTCGCGTTCCTCGAATACATCCTCTTCAATGATCGAGAACGTCACCGAAATACGCTCGGCATCCTGCAGGCTGCGTTGTTGGGTCAAGGGTAGAAATGCCAGCAAGGTGTCCTGATCGTCGGTTGTTCTGAGGCGCGATTCGAGCTGAGTCTTAAGATCCGTCCGGCTGTGATATTTGCGGATGCCTTCGTACGGGGTATAGAGGATCTGGCCCTTGTCATAAGGCGTGTCACTCAAAACAAATGCACCCGGCAGTGGAACGGGATTCTGACTGTCGGCATTGAGCAGAACACGTTCGGCCGACATGGGCGGCCTTTGCTGGCGCCGCAGGGTGTCGGACGCCAGCCTGACATGGGCCAGCCATCTGAAATCCTTTTCTTCGAGGCCGTGGGTTTTGCCCAGTTCGGGCCAGCGGCCCGGGGCGTCGAGTGCTTCGGGAAACAGTAATACAGAAGTGGGGATGGGCATCGTCAAGCCTCGTCAGTGTGCGTCCGCACGTGAGTAGTGAGGCTCGAGACTGGGGGACGTGAGGAATGCAAGGGTGGTATATGAATATCGCGCAGGGTTGACAGGCCACCGGCAGCCCGTGGTTAATCCGGATGCGTCAGTTCGTACGCTGTTGTTCCCTCCAATAATTATTCTGGAGCTTCAGATGTCTGCGCCACACGATCATGCGGTCTCGTCCACGGTCTCTCTGGACGAGCTGACTCAACTGCTGGAAAAAATCTTCATCCGTCACGGCACCTCGCACGATGTCGCCAGAACCCTGGCGCACAACTGCGCCAACGCTGAGCGCGACGGCGCTCACAGCCACGGTGTTTTCCGGATTCCGGGTTATGTTTCGACCCTCGACAGCGGCTGGGTCAACGGCCAGGCCGTGCCGAAGGTCGAGGACGTCGCATCGGGTTTCGTCAGTGTCGATGCCGGCAACGGTTTCGCCCAGCCTGCGCTGGCGGCGGCGCGTGCGCTGCTGGTGGAAAAGGCCCGCCGGGCCGGGATCGCGATATTGGCGATCCGCAATTCCCATCACTTTGCCGCGCTGTGGCCGGACGTCGAGCCTTTCGCCGACGAAGGCCTGGTGGCGCTGAGCGTGGTCAACAGCATGACCTGTGTCGTGCCCCACGGTGCTGACCGCCCGTTGTTCGGCACCAACCCGATCGCCTTTGCCGCGCCGCGTGTCGACGGTGCGCCGATCGTGTTCGATCTGGCCACCAGTGCGATCGCTCACGGAGATGTACAGATTGCCGCGCGCAAGGGCGAGAAGCTGCCGGCGGGCATGGGTGTGGACAGCCTCGGTCAGCCGACCTGCGATCCGAAAGCAATTCTCGAGGGCGGGGCATTGCTCCCCTTTGGCGGGCACAAAGGTTCGGCACTGTCGATGATGGTGGAGCTATTGGCCGCCGCGCTGACCGGCGGCAACTTCTCGTTCGAATTCGACTGGAAGAACCATCCAGGGGCCAAAACCCCGTGGACCGGTCAGCTGCTGATTGTGATCGACCCGAGCAAGACCGCCGGGCAGAGCTTCGCCGAGCGCAGTCAGGAACTGGTCAGGCAGATGCACGGGGCAGGGCTCAAGCGCTTGCCGGGTGATCGCCGGCATTTGCAGCGGGCCAGATCACTGGCTGAAGGGATCGTGCTGGACGAGCCGACCCTGAAGCAGTTACGGGAACTGGCGGGCGAATGACGTTTGTCCGGACATGAAAAAGGCGAGCCCGACGGGCTCGCCTTTTTTGTTTCGGTCAGCGGCGACCGAGCAACAAACCCACCACCAGACCAAATCCGGCCGAGATGGCCACGGTTTGCCACGGGTGGCCGCCGATGTAGCTTTCGGTGGCGTCCACCGCCGGCTTGGTGCGGTCGCGCACGCTGGAGACCGAATCAAGCGCCTGCTGCAACTTCAAGGCGATTTGGCCGCGCAGGGTCTCGGCTTCCTCGCCGACCAGTGAAGCACTGCTTTTGAGCAGCTTGTCCGACTCTTCGATCAAAGCCTGAAGTTCGCTGAACGCTTGATCCTTGATTTGGTCTTCAGCGGCTTGAACGGCGCTTTTGCGGGCCATTGGGTGACTCCTTGCAAGTGAATGGACAGTGTTAAATGGAGTATGGCGCCGCTTGAAAAGTTGCAGTGAATTTCTCTCGCAAAGAAAAACCAGCGCCGGAGATTTCCGTCCAGAGTGTAAGATATCGCCATTTCATGCAGCAGGTAATTCCCCATGAGTTTCAATCTGGCCAACAAATCCCTCGCAGAGCGCGCGGCGGTGGAAGACGAGAAATCCCGACTGTTCGAACTCTGGCAGAACAATCTGGGCAAAGCCAAGGGCGAAGCCGCACGATTGTTCGGCGAGCGCTCCAAGCGCAAGGGCAAATGGGCCGAGTTCGTGCGCGCCGAGCTGGACGGTATGTCGCCGCCGGAGTTCGCCAACATGGTGCGCAGTGAAGTCAACCGGCTGATGGCGGCCAACAAGTAATCATTCGGTCTTGAAACTGGCGACAATCGCTTCGCGAACCTTCAGCACCACCGGATCGATCTGGGTATTGGTGCGCCAGCCCAGTTCGACCGGATAACGCGGCAAGGCCAGCGGGCAGGGCAGCAGGGCCAGCCCGCTCAGTGACGCAATGGCCTGCGCCGCATGGGTCGGGATGGTCGCCACAGCAGTACTGCCCTTGAGCAGATGCGGCAACGCCGCGAAATGCGTGGTCGAGGCGCACACCCGACGACTCAGCCCCAACGCCGCCAGCCCTTCATCGGTAATCCCGATAAAACCTCCGGACGACACCAGAATGTGCTCCCGGGCGACGAATTCCTCCAGGCCGATCTGCCGCTGATCGGGCGCAAGGCTCGCCGGATCCACCAGACACGCATAGCCGCCTTCACCCAGTACCTGACGACTGAGCAGTCGCTCGGCGAACCCGCCGGCGGTGATTGCCAGGTCGATGCTGCGCTCCATCAGCGCACGGGCGACGATCTGGCTGTGGGTCTGGCGGAAGATCAGACGCAGTTTCGGTGCCCGCCGCCCGATCTCTTCGATCAACCGCCGTCCGTAAGCGATTTCGAAATCATCCGACAGCCCCACAGCCACCGAGCGGCCCTCGAACTGGTTGGCGGCCGGGTCGACCATTGCCAGGCTTTGCCGGCATTTGTTCAACGCATCGCTGACCACCGGTTTCAACTGATTGGCCTTGAGGGTTGGCGCCAGCCCTCGGCCGGTGCGCACGAACAATTGATCGCCGTACACCTCGCGCAACCGACGCAAGGCCGCGCTGACCGCCGATTGCGTCACGCCCAGGCGCAACGCTGCGCGGCTGGCGCTGGACTCTTCATGCAAGGCTTCGAAGACTTTCAGCAGGTTCAGATCGACGGTGGCGATATTCATATGGTTCATATCATTCAGCAGTGAGTCGGGCTTTATTCATGATCCCGTGGCGCCGGAGAATGAGCAACACCTGAACCTCACGGAGTGACCACCATGCCCAAATCAATCGTTGCCGCCCTGCAAATCGGTGCCTTGCCCGGTGGCAAGGGAGAAACCCTGGAGCAGATCCTGAGCTGGGAAGACGCCATCCTCGAATCCCGCGCCTCATTGGTGGTGATGCCCGAAGCCTTGCTCGGTGGTTACCCCAAAGGCGAGGGCTTCGGCACACAACTGGGTTATCGCTTGCCCGAAGGGCGCGAGGCCTACGCCCGTTACTTCGCCAACGCCATCGATGTGCCGGGCGTGGAAACCGAAGCGTTGGCCGGGCTGTCGGCGCGCACCGGGGCCAATCTGGTGATCGGTGTGATCGAACGGGCCGGCAGCACCCTGCATTGCACCGCCCTGTATTTCGACCCGCAGGCGGGCCTGGTGGCCAAACACCGCAAACTCATGCCCACCGGCACCGAACGGCTGATCTGGGGCAAGGGCGACGGTTCGACCTTGCCGGTGCTCGACACCCAGGTCGGCAAGCTCGGCGCGGTGATCTGCTGGGAAAACATGATGCCGCTGCTGCGCACGGCGATGTACGCCAAGGGTATCGAGGTCTGGTGTGCGCCGACCGTGGATGAACGCGAGATGTGGCAAGTCAGCATGCGCCACATCGCCCATGAAGGGCGCTGCTTTGTGGTCAGCGCCTGTCAGGTCCAGGCCTCGCCGAATGAACTGGGTGTAGAAATCGCGAACTGGCCGGGGGATCGACCACTGATTGCCGGTGGCAGCGTGATCGTCGGGCCGATGGGCGATGTGCTGGCAGGGCCGTTGCGCGGCGAGGCCGGATTGCTCACCGCCGAGATCGACACCGATGAACTGGTGCGGGCCCGCTATGACTACGACGTGGTCGGCCACTATGCACGGCCGGATGTGTTCGAGTTGAGCGTGGATGAGCGCGCCAAACCTGGTGTCCGCTTCACCGCTTGAGGTGCTGCTGCCACTCCTCACGGGTGATTTCCCAGATTTCCCGTGGGAAGCGACCGCTGACGAAGTCGTCCTCGTCGGTGCGGATCAAACGCATGCCGGTGCGTTCCGAGAGCTTGCGCGAGCCAATATTCGGTGCGGCCTTCGGTACGCGCATCAGTGGCTGGTCGAGGGTTTCGAACCAGTAGCGGGTCACGGCTTCGCTGGCTTCCGTCATCATGCCCTGACCCTGCCAGGCCGGGGCCAGCCAGAATCCACGGTGGTTGTCCGGCTCGTCCATCAGGCTGATGTTGCCGATCAATTGCTCCGGTGCCGACTTGAGACGAATCGTCCAGTGCCACTCTTTACCCGCCGCAATAGCCGGCAGCGCAATGTCACGCAGGTAGGTGAGGGCGCCGTCGTCTGGATAGGGCCAGGGCACCAGGGCATTGAGATAACGCACCACCTCCCAGTGCGCAAACTGCTGCTGAATGGCCGCTGCGTCCGCCAGCTCCAGCGGACGCAGAATCAGCCGTTCGGTGTACAGCGTGGGGGTGCTTTCCATAAACCAGCGCCTTCCATGTTTCTGAGGGTGAGCGGGGCAGGCTACCGCATCTTTACCAGGCCGCGGCACTGGCTCGTGGCAGGCTGAGCTTGCCGCTGTCGACAAAACGCATGGTGCCAAACACCCCGCCCGCCAGTTTGCCGCGCAGCACGTAAGGCAGGTTGTCGAGGGACTGGGTCTGGCTCAGGCCCAGGGTCTGACGCAGCACAGAAAACGCCGAAATGCTCACGGGAACGCTGACGATGGCTTCGGAGAATCGTGGAATGGAGCCGCTCTGATCGCTCACCCCGGAAGCGAACGAATGACCGTTCACGTCCAGATCCAGCGCAATGCCGTTGTAGTCGATGGCGGTTTCGTTGGGGTTCTGCACCCGCAGCTTGATGGCGAAGCGCACTTCCAGATCCTGGCTCGGCAATGGTTCGACGCCGACCACGTTGATGTTCACCGGGTCGCGGTCGGGAAACAGCGCGCAGGCGCTGAGGGAGAGCAGAAGCAAGGAAAGGAAGACGGCTTGGATTCGACGCATTGATGCTCTCTCATTGAAAAGGGGCTGAACCGTTGCCGGTATCAGCCCTTTTTTCATCGAGCGGAAGTCTCAACGGTTCAACTGTGCGACAGCGGCCTTTGGTGCGGGTTCACCCTTGGCCGGGGTCTCGGGGTTTTCCATGACCTGAAGAATAGAGGCTTCCGGATCGAAGTCATCTTCTTCCAGTTCAATGAATTCTTCCGGCAGGAAGAGATTCAGTACGATCGCACACAGCGCACCGACGGTGATCGGCGATTCGAAGATGTTGCGCAGCGCCTGCGGCAGTTCACGCAGCACTTCCGGCACGGCGGCAATGCCCAGGCCCATGCCGACGGAAATCGCCACGATCAGCATGTTGCGCCGGTGCAGGCCGGCCTCGGCGAGGATCTTGATCCCGGCCACGGCCACGGTGCCGAACATCACCAGTTCGGCGCCGCCGAGCACCGGTTTTGGCATCAGTTGCAGCACCGCGCCGATCATCGGGAACAGGCCCAGCAACACCAGCAGACCGGCAATGAAGAACGCCACGTAACGGCTGGCGACGCCGGTGAGCTGAATCACCCCGTTGTTTTGGGCGAACGTCACCATCGGCATGCTGTTGAATACCGCAGCCATTGCGGAATTGAGACCGTCGGCGAGCAGCCCGGACTTGATCCGGCGGATGTACAGCGGGCCCTTGACCGGCTGCCGGGAAATCATCGAGTTGGCGGTCAGGTCACCGGCAGCTTCCAGCGGCGACACCAGGAAAATCACCGCCACCGGTACGAACGCCACCCAGTCGAAGTTGAAACCGTACTTGAACGGCACCGGCACGCTGACCACCGGCACCTGCGGCAGGTTGGCAAAATCCACGGTACCCATCAGCCACGCCACCACGTAACCGAGGGTCAGGCCGATGACGATGGCGCCCAGGCGCAGGAACGGCACGTCGACCCGGTTCAGCACCACGATGGTGGCAAGTACCAGCGCCGCCAGGAACACATGGCTGCCCGCGCCCAGATCCGCTGCGCCGAAGCCGCCGGCAATGTCGGTCATCGCCACCTTGATCAGCGACAGGCCCATCAGGGTGATGATGGTGCCGGTCACCACCGGGGTGATCAGCATACGCAGTTTGCCGATGAACTGGCTCAGCACCACTTCGATGAAGGCGGCAAAGAAGCACACGCCGAAGATCGTCGACAGGATCTCATCGGTGCCGCCGCCACGGGCCTTGACCATGAAACCGGCGCTGAGGATCACGCTGATGAAGGAAAAACTGGTGCCCTGGAGGCACAACAGCCCCGAGCCGACCGGGCCGAAACGCCTGGCCTGAACGAAAGTACCGAGGCCGGACACGAACAGCGCCATGCTGATCAGGTACGGGATTTCGCTCTGCAGACCGAGGGCACCGCCCATGATCAAGGTCGGGGTGATGATGCCGACGAAGCTGGCCAGTACGTGTTGCAGCGCGGCAAACACCGTCGCGGTGAAGTGCGGACGGTCGTTGAGACCGTAGATCAAGTCATTGTTGCGCGGGGCTTTTTCAGAGACGGTCATGGTGGTTTGCGTGCCGCAATGCGGGGCCGGGTCGGAAAATGGGTGCGCAGGATGCCGCAAGCGAGGGGCGAGGGCAACGCATTAAAACTGCCCGGAAGGTCAGGTTCGACCAAAGGCGGACAGCAGATCTTCCTCGAACGCCTTCTGCGCATCTCCCGGCACCTGCGCCCGATGGCGGGCCAGGTGGAACGCCACTTCAAAGCTCAACTCGCCTTCGAGCACCGGGCGCAGCAGGCCTTTGTCCTGCCATTGCCGGGCGTAATGGCTGGGCAGATAACCGAGATGTTTACCCGACAGAATGAAGGCGAGGGTGCCTTCGACCTGTTCCGAACGCGCCGAGCAGACCTTGCCTTGAAACGGCTCGTCACTGCGCAGAAACCGATAGGGATGATCGACCTGGTCGCAGGCCTGCAACGCTGCGTCATCAGGCGCCTCGTCGATGAACAGCGGATGTCCGGGGGCGCAATACAGATGCTGGGTTTCGCTGAACAGTTCACGGTAATCGAAGGCGCGTTGCACCTGGGAGAAGTAACCGATGGCCAGATCCAGCCGCTGTTGCAGCAGCAGACGTTCCATTTCACCGGGCATGGCGCTGATCAGCTCGATGCGCACCGATTCGTCCCGTTCGCGAAAGCGCCGGATCGCCTCGGCGACCCGTTGCAGCACCGATTGATCGACGGCTTCGGACAGTCCCAGGCGCACTTCGCCGATCAGGCGCCCGGCAACGCCATTGGATTGATGGCGGAAGGTTTCGATGGAATCGAACAGGCTGCGCGCGGCAATCAGCAGCTGTTCGCCTTTGGGGGTGAGACTGAAACCGCCCTTGCCACGGTTGCACACCCGATAGCCTAGACGGGTCTCAAGCCTGGCCATTTGCTGGCTGATGCTCGATTGGCTCAGGCCCAATTCACCCTGAGCGGCGCTGAAGCCATTGGACTCGACCACCCCGAGAAACAGGCGCAGCAGCTGCAAATCGACATCGTGGAGCTGACCGAGCATTACATTACTCCGGCATAAAGTCAGGTTAACAAACTTGATATTTTTGCAATGTAATGGACGGTGCATCCTGCCACCACTTCCTTCGGTCAGGTGCTCGTCATGGCTCCCTTGTTCAAGCTGTGTTTCCCCGCGTTGTTGCTTACCGTCTCCATCGCCGCTCAGGCCGAAGACAAGACCCTCAACCTCTACAGCTGGGCCGATTACGTGGCGCCTGAAACCTTGCAGCGCTTTGAGAAGGAAACCGGCATTCACGTGCGCTACGACACGTTCGACACCTCGGAGGTGCTGGAAACCAAGTTGCTCACCGGCGGCAGCGGCTACGACGTGGTGGTGCCTTCGTCCAGCGTGCTGGCCCGTGGCTTGGCCGCCGGCGCCTTGAAGGAAATCCCTCACGACGGACTCAAGGGCTACGCCAATCTCGACCCGGATTTGTTGGAAAAACTGGCAGCCGTCGATCCGGGCAATCGCTACGGTGTGCCTTACACCTGGGGCACGCTCGGCCTGGGCATGAACGTCGAGGCGGTCAAGCAGCGGCTGCCGGACGCGCCGCTCAACAGCCTCGACCTGCTGTTCAAACCCGAGTACGCCAGCAAGCTCAAGGATTGCGGGATCGCCATTCTCGATTCACCGCAGGAAGTGATCGGCCTGGCGCTGCACTACCTCGGCAAGGATCCCTACTCCACCGACAAGAGCGATCTGGCCGCCGCCGAAGCCTTGTTGCAGACGTTGCAGCCTTCTGTTCTGTACGTTGCCACCGGCCGGCAGATCAACGATCTGGCCAACGGCAGCATCTGTCTGGCGCTGACCTACAACGGTGACGCGAGCATGGCCGCCGATCAGGCCCGCAAGGCCAACAAGCCGTTTGAGGTGGCTTACCGGATTCCCAAGGAAGGCACGCTGGTATGGCAGGACAACCTCGCGATCCCCAAAGATGCGCCGCACCCCGAAGCTGCGCGTACTTTCATCGAGTTCATGTTGCGCCCCGAATCCGTGGCGGCGCTGACCAACACACTGTTCTTCGCCACTGCCAACCAGGCCGCCACGCCGCTGGTGGACGAAGCGGTGCGTAACGATCCGGACATTTACCCGAAACCCGAAGTGCGAGAGCGGCTGTACGCCGACCGCAGCATGAGCCTCAAGGACATGCGTCAGCGCACACGCCTGTGGACCACTTTCCGTAGCCATCAATAACACTGGAAAAACCAAGGAGCACACCGATGGACGTGCCAATGCAGAACGATCAGGCTCTGACCCGAGACAGCCTTTACGGCACCGCTGCCGAAAGCACTTACGCCGGGATCACCAGTTTCATGCGCCGGCGCTACAGCCGCGACTTGCGGGGTGTGGACGTGACGGTCAGCGGTGTGCCGTTCGACACTGCCACCAGCAACCGTCCGGGCGCCCGGTTCGGGCCTCGGGGGATTCGCGCGGCGTCCACCGGGATCGCCTGGGAGCGGCACTGGCCATGGGCGTTCGACCCGTTCGATCATCTGGCGGTGATCGATTACGGCGACTGCGATTTCGATTACGGCTCGCCACATACCATCCCGGAAAGCATCGAAGCCCACGCCGAGCACATCCTCGGCTCAGGCAGCGCCATGCTGACCTTCGGCGGCGACCACTTCATCAGCTACCCGCTGCTCAAGGCCCATGCGCGCAAGCACGGCACACTGTCGCTGATCCACTTCGACGCCCACAGCGACACCTGGCCGGACGAGGGCGGCAAGCGGGTCGATCACGGCACCATGTTCTGGCACGCGGCGCGGGAGAGGCTGGTGGATCCGGCGCGTTCGGTGCAGATAGGTTTGCGCACCACCAATGACGATCATCAGGGTTTCCAGGTACTGGATGCGCGGCAGGTGCATCGCCGCGGTTGTGAGGCAATTGTCGAGGCGATTCGTGCGCGGGTCGGCGACAACCCGGTGTACCTGACGTTCGACATCGATTGTCTCGATCCGGCCTTTGCCCCCGGCACCGGCACACCGGTCTGCGGTGGCTTGAGCACCGTGCAGGCGCTGGAAATTCTCGGCGGTCTGCGCGGCATCAATCTGGTGGGCATGGACGTGGTGGAAGTGGCTCCGGCCTATGACCATGCGGACGTGACGTCGCTGGCGGCGGCGACGCTGGCCATGGAAATGCTCTGCCTCTACGCGGCCCGTCACAAAGTTGATAGATAGGCCAGCCACAGCACAACCCTGTGGGAGCGAGCCTGCTCGCGAAGACGTCAGACCAGCTGACTCATCGTTGCCTGATACACCGCTTTCGCGAGCAGGCTCGCTCTCAAGTTGATCCTGACAATTTCTGACACCAGGCTCTGCTAAGCTCCGGCAAATTTCTGTCCAGAGCCCGCATCGTGTCGCGAACCACACGTTTACTGACCTTGCTGCAAGTGCTGCGCGGCAAGAAGCGCCCGGTCACCGCCGCAACACTGGCGTGCGAGCTGGAAATCTCCGAGCGTACCCTTTATCGCGACATCGCCGAGCTGACGGCGCTCGGCGCGCCGATCCATGGCGAGGCGGGCATCGGTTACGTGTTGCGCAACGGCCTGTTTCTGCCGCCGCTGATGCTCAACGCCGACGAAACCGAAGCCATCGTTCTCGGCCTGCGCTACGTCGATCAGCGCGGCGACGAGGTCCTGAGCAAAGCCGCGGCGGACGCGCTGGCGAAAATTGCGGCGGTACTCGATCCCCAGGCCCAGGAAGCCTTGCGCAACCCGACGGTCATGCCCGGGCCATCCGGTTACGGCTTTCCGCAAAACGTGGTGCCGCTGAATATGTTTCGTCAGGCGATCCGCGACCAGGCCAAGCTGCACATCGATTACGCCGATGCGCAGCAGGTGCCGAGCCAGCGCCTGATCTGGCCCCTGGCGCTTGGCTTTCTCAACGAGGTGCGGATCATTGTGGCGTGGTGTGAATTGCGCGGTGCGTATCGCACGTTTCGCACCGACCGGATTTCCGCTGTCAGCCTGCAGGGCGAGCGGTATCCGGGGCGTCGCAGCGACCTGCTGCGCACCTGGCAGCGGCAGATGGAACTGGATGAAAGCGGGCGTTTCACTCCTGACAAAAACTGACGCAGGGCTGTTCTAGGATGGCGACAGAACCGAAAACAAGGAGTTGCACTCATGTTCCATCCCACCTCGATACTCGCCCCGGCCATCGTCGAGTACATCAACGCCGCCAATGCTCGCGATACGTCCCGGGTCGGCAGTTTTTTTGCCGAGGATGCCCATGTGTTTGATGAAGGCCATCATCAGGTCGGCCCGCAGGCCATCGCCGACTGGATGCAAGACACTGCCAGACGCTATCAGCCTCGGGTCGAGGTATTGGGCGTCCAGCAGCGTACCGGCAAGGTGTTGGTTCAAGGGTTGATTTCCGGTTCGTTTCCCGGCAGTCCGCTGGAACTGCGGTACACCTTTCGCCTCAATGAACAGGGCAAAATCGCACGGCTGGATATTTCCGCGTAGCCATCGTGGCATACTGCCGCGCATGACTTTCGACTCTCCATTAAGCGCTTGGCAACACGCCGTCGAGCACCGGGGCTTCATTCAGGATGAAGCCCAGGAACACGCGGTCTGGGCGCTGCAAAAATGCCATGAAGCCCTGCACGCCGGTGCCCGTTCGGTCACCGGCGTTTATCTGTGGGGCCCGGTCGGGCGCGGCAAGACCTGGCTGATGGACCAATTCCATCAAAGCCTGCGCGTGCCGGCCCGGCGTCAGCACTTTCATCATTTCATGGGCTGGGTTCATCAGCGCTCGTTTCAACTGACCGGCATCGCCGATCCTCTGCGGGCATTGGCCCGGGAGCTGGCGGCTGAAGTGCGGGTGCTGTGCTTCGATGAGCTGTTCGTCAACGACATTGGCGACGCGATCATCCTCGGCCGCTTGTTCCAGGTGATGTTCGATGAAGGCATGGTGGTGGTCTGCACCTCCAACCTGCCACCGGATCAGTTGTATGCCGACGGATTCAACCGCGACCGCTTCCTGCCGGCGATCACCGCGATCAAGCAGCATATGCAGGTGGTTGCGGTGAACGGTGCCGAGGATCATCGCCTGCATCCGGGGGCGATCGAGCAGCGCTACTGGGTGGCGGTGCCTGAAGAGGATTGCGCACTGTCGAAGGTGTTCGATGCATTGGCGACCGGGCAGCGCGTCAGTACCGAACCGGTGCCGGTCGGCTATCGGGCCTTGAATGTCGTGAAGGCCGGCGAGTCGGTGCTGTGGTGCCGTTATGCCGACCTGTGCGAGCAACCCTTCGCGGCGATGGACTTCATCACGCTGTGCGATACCTACCGGGCTATCCTGTTGAGCGAGGTACCGAACCTGAGTGCGAAACAGCGCGAAGGGCGGATTGCCCGTGGCACCGAGGATGGTGCGCAACGCGTGGCGGCGGGTGATCGGGAGCTGCCGCAACTGTCGGTGCACGATGACGGTGTGCGGCGCTTCATCGCCCTGGTCGACGAGTGCTACGACCGCAAGGTGCCGTTGTATATCGAGGCGCAGGTGCCAATGGAGGCGCTGTATACCGAAGGGTATCTGGAGTTCCCGTTCCGCCGGACCCTCAGCCGTTTGCAGGAGATGCAGCTGCAACGCTTCGTCGAGACCTGATGTACGGAGGGCGTCACATGATTCAGCCACTGTCCCATCACTTGTTGACGATGGCCTATCAGAACGCCTGGGCCAATCATCGACTGGCCAAGGCCTGGCTGCAGCTCGACGAAGCGCAGCTGGCGGCGCCCAGAGTGAGTTTTTTCCCGAGCATCCGCCTGACTCTCAACCACATCCTCACCTGTGACTGGTTCTACGTCGATGCGCTGGAACGCGAGTTGCGTGGTGACGAACCGCATCCCGATTGCTACGTGTTCTTCAGCGCAGACGAACCCTTCACCGAGGCCCAGGCCTTGCGCCACGAACAGGCCCATGTCGACCGTCGCTTGATCGCCTATTGCGAACAACTGCGCGATACCGATCTGGGGCGCATCGTCACCATCGCCCGGGACACGCCGCAGCACGACAGCCGTCTGCGGATGATCTCGCACCTGTTCGAACATCAGATCCACCACCGTGGCCAGGTCCACGCCATGCTCAGCGGTACGCCGGTGAAACCACCGCAACTGGATGAGTTTTTCTGTGCCGGTGAATCCGGGCTGCGGGCCGAGGATTTCGCGGAACTGGGCTGGACGGAAGAATTGATCTGGGGCCACTGAGACGGTCGGGTTGTGGTCGCAGGTTGCCTCGCGCTAAGGTCGGTGAGCCTTTCAGTGCGTATGAAACGCACCGGGGCCCGTGCGATCGAGGATGGAAATGGATTCCGCAGAGATTCTTGTGCTTCAAGCCAGCTATACCAACCCGCTGCATGCCGAGGCCATCGGTGTGGTGCTCAATCATTACGCCGAAGACCCGATGGGTGGCGGTCATTCCATTGCCCCCGAACTGTTGCAGCAACTGCCCGCAGAGCTGGCCAAGCGGCCTCACGCCTTCAGCGTCCTGGCCTTTGTCGGCGGGGAGCCGGCGGGGCTGGTGAATTGCTTCGAGGGTTTTTCGACCTTCGCCTGCAAACCACTGGTCAACGTGCACGACGTGTCGGTGGTGACAAAGTTTCGAGGATTGGGACTGAGTCAGAAAATGCTGCGCAAGGTCGAGGAAATCGCCCGTCAGCGCGGCTGCTGCAAGATCACCCTGGAAGTGCTCGAAGGTAATGCCGTCGCTCAGGGCTCCTACACCAAATTCGGCTTTGCGCCGGGCATGTTCGACCCCAATCACGGGCGCATGCTGTTCTGGATCAAGGAACTGCAGGCATAAAAAAGGCGCCCCGAAGGGCGCCCAACTGTCATCTGCGAAGCCAGAGCGGAGCCATCGCAGGTCCATCGGTAAACCTTGTTACATCACGGACGGTAATGCTCGGTGACCTGTGCGGTCTGGTCGTCCGGAACGCGGAGTTCGTTGGCTTTGGTGTCAGCCTGTTGGCTTTGCGCGGTGTGGACCGGGAAGTTCTCCCAGTGATAACGCATCCGCTCGGCGCCGCCCTCGGCGAAAGCGCTGGCGGAAGCCAAGGTGATCAGACCGGCAAGCAGTGCAGTTGTGGTTTTCATGGTTGTCTCCTACGAAAAAATGTCGGAGCCGTTCGTCCATGAATCAGTGCTTCGGCGCGCAGTGTCCGGCGAGGGCATTAACCCGAGGTTAACGTGCGTCCCATGCAGGTTTTACTGAATATTTCCGAGGCGGCGGAGGCGTGCTGCACGCACCGATGATGCGTGCAGGTCGCGGGAAAGGCGTCAGAGTTTCCAGTCAAGGCTCAGCGTCACAGTGCGTGGATCACCCCAGTACACGCCGTTGTAAAAGCCGACGTTGTCGAAATACTTTTTGTCGAACAGATTGTCGACGTTCAGCGATGCCGACAGATGTCTGTCGAATTCATAGCGCGACATCAGCTTGACCACGGTGTAGGCCCCCTGGCTGATCCGCGCCCGTTCGGTGATGAGCCGGCCATCGGCGCCACGCCCGACCGGCCGGTTCGAACTGCCATAGACATCGCTCTGCCAGTTCACCGCGCCGCCCACCGTCAGTGCGTGCCAGTCGCCCGGCAGGCGATACGCGGTGGACAATCGCAACAGGTTCAGCGGCTGGTTGGTGTTGGCGCGGTGTTTTTCGCCGTTGACCGCGTGGGTGTAGGTGTAGCCGGCGGTCATGTTCCAGCCGTCGAGGATTTCGCCCGAGACTTCGGCTTCGAAACCGTTGACCTTGTTGCCCTTGCCACCGGACTTGTAGAACTCTTCACCGGTCACAGGGTCCGGCGGCACCGAATCGTCCAGTTCGGCCACGTTGTCCTGTTTGCTCCAGAACACCGCCGTGGCCAGGTTCAGGCGCTCGTCGAGCAGGCTGCCCTTGAGACCCACTTCATAGTTACTGCCGACCACCGGCTCGATGAATTTGCGATTGGCGTCGCGGTATTCCTGAGGATTGAAAATATCGGTGTAGCTGACATACACGGTGTATTCGGGCGTCAGGTCATAGAGCAGGCCGGCGTAAGGGGTCCACATGTCATTGTGTTGCTGGCTGCTGGCATCGATACCGTTGACTTGCAGGTTGTCATCGAACGAAGTGGAGGAGGTCGAAGACTTCCAGCTGCCGTAGCGGCTGCCCAGTACCGCGTGCAGGTCATCGGTGAGGCTCAGGCGCGTGGCCAGGTAACCGGCTTTCTGCCGGGTGCTGGAGGTGGAGCCGGTCAGGCCGGTGACGGTGTCGGGGAATTTCGTGATGTCGCCCATGTATTTCCAGTCACGAATGGTTTCGTAACCCGGCGGCACCGCACCTGCGATCGTGTAGGGGCTGCGTTCGCTACGCTCGGACTCCCCATACCCGAACATCATCTCGTGCTCGCGACCGAACAAGGCATAGGGGCCGGAGACATTGACGTCATACACCTTCATTTTCTGCGTGCCGATCATGTGCGAGGCATAGGCTGTCATTCCGCTGCGATTATCGGCAGGGAACCCCGCACCACCGTAGTAGACCTTGCCGTCGGTATCGCTCTGGCGATGGGTATAGGCCGCTTTCAGATGCCAGCCCCCGGCCAGTGCCTGGTCGAGGCTGGCGAAGGCGGTCTTGTCCTTGATCGGCCAGGAGCTCCAGGACGTCGCCATGTTGGTCGAACGACCCAGACCGGCCTTGCCGCCGTCGGCATTCCAGTAGGGTACGGTCCCCCAGGAACTGCCTTGAACCTGCTTGTCCTGATAGTCATAGCCGACCGCAACCACCGTCGATTCCGTCAGATCGGCCTCGAGAATGCCGTAACCGACTTCCCGTTGCAGTGCGTATTTCTCACGAAACGACTGGCTGTCGCGATAGGCCAGCACGCTGCGCCCACGCACGCGGCCATCGAAGGCGAGCGGGCCGCCCACGTCCACGTAGCTGTAGTAATCGTCGTAACTGCCGCCGCTGACCCCGGCCAGTGCCTGCAATTGTGCGGTAGGGCGCTTGCGCACCATGTTGATGGTCGCCGAAGGATCACCGGCACCGGTGGTCAGGCCGGCGGCGCCGCGTACGACTTCGATGCGGTCGTAGATGATCGTGTCGGAGTCGGACTTCATTCGGCTGAAGGTGTTGAGCATCCCGTCGATCTGGAAGTTGTTGATCGGGTAGCCCCGTGACGAGTAGCTGACCCGGTCCGAATCGTTGTGTTGCACCACCACGCCGGTAGTCTGGCTCATGGCTTCGGACAAAGTACCGAGCTTGAAATCATCCATTTGCTGACGGGTAACCACGGATACCGATTGCGGGGTTTCCTTGATCGACAGGTTCAACCGCGTCGCCGTGCTCATGGCGCCCGTGGTGTACGACCCCGTGTCTTGCGTGGTGGAACCCAGGCCTTCGGCCGTGACGCTGGTGGACGCCAGCTCCAGTGTCGCAGGCGTCTGCGGCTGTTTTTCGACGTCGGTTTCAGCCAGCAGATCGGGGCTCAATGCAGCACTGCACAGGCCCAGGGAGAGGGTCATGGAACGAGTGATGGGCGCGAACATCGCAGCCGACTCCTTGTCTTCGAGGGAAAATTTCCTTTGGTTCAAAGACGAAGGGGGAGAGGGCGATTTAGTGACAAACGAGAAATATTGTCATTTCTGGGTGTTGCGAAGGCATGAAAAAGGGCCGTTTCCGGCCCTTTCCAGGTTACTGCTTGACCACTTCCTTCACGACGCTCTCGGGCTTTTTCGGCTTCATCAGGCTGAAGTCGATCAAGGCATGCTGTTCACGTTCGTAGGGGTTGCCGATCAACAGGGGGCGTTGCTTGAAACTGGCGCTGACGATGCTTTTGCTGCGGTCCAGTTCATCGAAACTCAGACCGGCCATATCCGCCCAGGTGTGGATCAAGTGAGCACTGCTGTAAGGCCGGCTCAGGTCGGCAGCGAAGCTCCAGTCGTGGTTTTCGCGCCACTTCGGCGAGGCCCAGGCCATGAACGGAATGGTGTACATCGGTGCAGTCGGTTTGTTTTCGTTACGACCCAGGTTGGTGTGGCCCGCCGAATCGAACACGTCTTCACCGTGATCGGAGAGGTACAGCAGGAAGCCGTTCGGATCGGACTTGGCGTAGTCCTTGATCAGGCTCGACACCACGAAATCGTTGTACAACACCGCGTTGTCGTAGCTGTTGTAGGTCGGTACCTGATCGTCACGCACGCCGGCCGGGACGCCATCGCGGTCCTGGAACTTGTCGAAGCTCGGCGGATAACGGTACTGGTAGCTCATGTGGGTGCCGAGCAGATGCACGACGATCAGCTTGCGCGGGGCCGGATCGGTCAGGGCCTTGTTGAACGGCTCGATCACGTCGCCGTCGTACTGCGCGGCGTTCTGATTGCGGTTGTTGTTCAGGTACACCTGCTCGTCGGCCTGTTCGGAAAAGGTCGTGAGCATGGTGTTGCGCTTGGTCATGGTCTGCTGGTTGGTGATCCAGAAGGTCTTGTAGCCGGCCTGTTTCATCATGCTGACCAGCGATGGCGTGGACAGGTACAGATCAGGATTTTCTTCGTCGGCGAAGGTCAACACCTGCTGCAGCGCTTCGATGGTGTACGGACGCGGGGTGACGACGTTATCGAAGACCGACAGTTGATCCTTGAGCTTGTCCAGCTCCGGTGTGGTCTTGCGCTGGTAGCCGTAGAGGCTCATGCGCTGACGGTTGGTGGACTCGCCGATCACCAGCACCAGGGTCGCCGGCTGGTTGGCACCGGCATCCTTGAGGTTATGCAGCGGCGGGATCTTGCTTGCGCTGTGCAGCATGCCCTGCATTTCGCCCAGGGTTTCGAGGTAGCGGTGGTAGGCCACGGCCATCTGCCACGGCACGGCCGGCTCGATGCGGGTCTCGAATTTCTCGAAACCGCCGGCGAAGCTGCCGGTGCGCTGGGTCTGCTTGATCAGCGGATAACCGACCACCGCGATCAGAATCGCCATGGCCGCCACGAAGGCCTGGCCGCGAGGCAGGTAGACCGGACGCAGGCGGGTCCACAGGAAGTACGCGAACGCGGTATGAGCGAGAAACGCCGGGATCATCCACCAGGCAAAGTACTGGGTGATGTACTCGCCGGCTTCCGACACGTTCGACTCGAACATGATGAAGATGACGCTCTGGGAGAACTCCTGCTGATAAATGAAGAAGTAGCCCAGGCTGGCCATCGAGCAGGCCCACAGCACCACGCCGATCACGGCGGCGAGCATGCGGGTGCGCTTGGGGAACAACAGCATCGGCGCCAGCCACACGGCACTCATCACGAAGGCCTGACGGAAACCGGTGAAGCCCGAGGTGCCGGTCAGCTGGATCAGCAGTTGAGTGATACCGGAGAAGTACCAGAAGAACACGAACAGCCAGATTAAACCGGCCCAGTCAAAACCTGCCGCAGCAGACTTGCTGCGTTTGAACAATGCCATTCAGCACTCCAACTCAATCACCATTGCCACCGTCGGGGCACTTCATGAAACGAGCGCATGAAAACCGACGAACGGAAGCCGCGCACGGACGCGCGCGGCAGAATGGGGCGGAGTATCAACAAGCGAGTGTGAAAACTTCGTGAGTTGCCGCAAGTGGCAAAAGGCGAATCATGCGGGAACGGCAAGGCAGCCGTTCCCGGGGCAGGCGGGCAATCAGGCGTGCGGCGAACGCTGGACGCGCGGCAGAGGCTTTGGCTCGACGCCTTGGGTCATCAGACGCAGTTGCGCCAACTCTTGTTTGAGCTGGTCGCGTTCATCCTGCAGCTGGCGCAGTTCATCGCGGCGGATCGTGACGTACAGGGTTTGTGGCGGCATTGCTGTGTGTACTGTGCCCATTGCTCACCTCGCAAATGGCGTGTCTCAACTGCAGGTCAAGCCCCGGTTTCGGGTCCTTGATCTGCTATCGGCGCCGATTCTGGTTTCTTTTGCTCGTGAATGGAACTTTTTTATTTTTCATGGTCGTTGTGTCTTCGCCACGTTTCCCGACGTTATCAGTCTGGATCGGGCACAATACCCGGAAACTTCACACCGGCGCTCTGGACTAATCTCCATGAGCGCGTTGGGCTATAACCTTTGACACACTTTTATTTGCAGTAAGGAGCATCAGCACATGCAACTCGGGATTATTGGACTGGGCCGCATGGGCGGCAATATTGCGCGGCGTCTGATGCTCAACGGTCACACCACCGTTGTTTACGACCGCAATACCGCCTTTGTCGACACCCTGGCCGCCGAGGGCGCTACCGGCGTCGCCGACCTGCCTGCGCTGGTCGCGGGCCTGGCCAAGCCGCGTGCCGTTTGGGTCATGCTGCCGGCCGGCGCACCGACCGAAGACACCATTGAAACCCTGAGCACTCTGCTTGAAGCGGGCGACACCATCATTGATGGTGGCAACACCAACTACAAGGACGACATCCGCCGGGCCAGGACCCTGGCCGAGAAGGGCCTGCACTACATCGATGTCGGCACCTCCGGCGGCGTCTGGGGCCTGGAGCGCGGCTACTGCATGATGATCGGCGGCGATGCCGAGACCGTTAAGCGTCTGGATCCTCTGTTCGCCGCTCTGGCCCCGGGCATGGGCGACATCCCGCGCACCAGGGACCGCAAGTCCGATGATCACCGCGCCGAACACGGCTACATCCATGCAGGTCCTGCCGGTGCCGGTCACTTTGTGAAGATGATCCACAACGGGATCGAGTACGGCATGATGGCGGCCTTCGCCGAAGGCTTCGACATCCTCAAGACCAAGTCCAGCGAGCTGTTGCCCGAAGATCAGCGTTTCGACCTGAACGTGGCCGACATCGCCGAAGTCTGGCGTCGCGGCAGCGTGGTGTCGTCGTGGCTGCTCGACCTGACCGCGGATGCCCTGGCGGTCGACCCGAAACTCGACGGTTTCTCCGGCTCCGTGGCCGACAGCGGAGAAGGCCAATGGACCATCGAAGCGGCCATGGAACAAAAGGTGCCGGTGCCGGTGCTGTCCAACTCGCTGTTCTCGCGCTACCGCTCCCGTGGCCAGGGCACGTTCGGCGACAAGATTCTCTCGGCCCAGCGCTTCGGCTTCGGCGGCCATGTGGAGACACCGAAGAAATGACCCATACGATCCGCAGAAAATCCAAGGCAGAACCCGCACCACCGACCACGCTGTTTCTGTTCGGTGCCCACGGCGACCTGGTCAAGCGCTTGCTGATGCCGGCGCTGTACAACCTTAGTCGCGACGGCTTGCTTGACGACAATCTGCGGATCGTGGGCGTTGACCACAACGCCATCACGGATGAAGCCTTCGCGCAAAAGCTCGAAGACTTCATCCGCACCGAAGTGGCGGCGAAGGTCGGCAAGGGCGATCAGATGCTTGATCCGGCCTTGTGGGCCAAGCTCGCCAAAGGTATCAGCTATGTTCAGGGCGATTTCCTGGACGACAGCACTTATTCCGCGCTGGCGGCGAAAATCGCCGACAGCGGCACCGGCAATGCGGTGTTCTATCTGGCCACCGCGCCGCGTTTCTTCAGCGAAGTGGTGCGCCGTCTCGGCAGCGCCCGGTTGCTTGAAGAAACGCCGCAAGCCTTCAGAAGAGTGGTGATCGAAAAACCGTTCGGTTCCGACCTGAAAACCGCCGAAGCGTTGAACGCCTGCCTGCTCAAGGTCATGTCGGAAAAGCAGATCTACCGGATCGATCATTATCTGGGCAAGGAAACCGTGCAGAACATCCTGGTCAGCCGGTTCTCCAACAGCCTGTTCGAGGCGTTCTGGAACAACCACTACATTGACCACGTGCAGATCACCGCCGCCGAAACCGTCGGCGTCGAAACCCGTGGCAGTTTCTACGAACACACCGGCGCCCTGCGGGACATGGTGCCCAATCACCTGTTTCAGTTGCTGGCCATGGTGGCGATGGAGCCGCCGGCCGCGTTCGGCGCCGATGCGGTGCGGGGTGAGAAGGCCAAGGTGGTCGGTGCGATCCGGCCGTGGACCACTGAAGAAGCGCGGGCCAACTCGGTGCGTGGTCAGTACGGCGCCGGGGAAATCGACGGCAAGCCGCTGGCCGGCTATCGCGAAGAGGCCAACGTGTCGCCCGACAGCACCACCGAAACCTACGTGGCGCTCAAGGTGATGATCGACAACTGGCGCTGGGTCGGCGTGCCGTTCTACCTGCGCACCGGCAAGCGCATGAGCGTGCGCGACACCGAGATTGTCATCTGTTTCAAACCGGCGCCGTATGCGCAGTTCCGCGATACCGAAGTCGACGAATTGCAGCCGACCTATCTGCGTATCCAGATCCAGCCCAACGAAGGCATGTGGTTCGACCTGCTGGCCAAACGGCCCGGGCCGGCGCTGAACATGGCCAACATCGAGCTGGGTTTCGCCTACAAGGATTTCTTTGAAATGCAGCCGTCCACCGGCTACGAAACGCTGATCTATGATTGCCTGACCGGCGACCAGACGCTGTTCCAGCGTGCCGACAATATCGAGAATGGCTGGCGCGCGGTGCAGCCGTTCCTCGATGCCTGGCAACAGGATGCGAGCGTACAGCGTTATGCCGCCGGCGAAGACGGGCCGAAGGCCGCCGATGATCTGCTGACTCGCGATGGTCGCGTCTGGCATGGTCTCGGATGAGTGAGCCGATCCGTTTTGTCTTGAGCGACATGGACGGCACGTTGTTGCTGCCCGATCACAGCCTGAGTCAGCGCACCATCGATGCCGTTCGTGCGTTACGCGAATCGGGCGTGCTGTTCAGCCTCGCCACCGGGCGCCCGCCCAAAGCCATGTTGCAACAGATCGAAGCCCTGGGCGTCGATCTGCCGACCGCCGCGTTCAACGGCGGCACGATCGTCAACCCGGACGGCAGCATTCTGGTCGCTCACTACCTGCCCGCCACGGCGGCGCTGACGGCACTGGCGCTGTTCGTCGATCAGCCGGAGGTCGAAATTTGGGTGTTCAGTGGCGGCGACTGGCTGCTCAAGGACCCTCACGGGCCGATGGTCCCGCGTGAACAGCATGGCCTGGGTTATCCGCCGGTGGTGGTGGACAGCTTTGAGCCGTACCTGGAGCGTATCGACAAGATCGTCGCCACCAGCCACAACACCGAACTGTTGATCGAACTGGAGGCGCGCTTGCTGCCGAAGGTCAATGGAATGGCACAGGTGTCGCGCTCGCAGCCGGTGTATCTCGATGTGACGGCGCTGGAAGCCAACAAGGGCACTGCACTGACGACGCTGGCCGAGCATCTGGGCGTGCCACTGGCGCAGACGGCAGCGATTGGCGACGGCGGCAATGACCCGGCGATGTTTCAAGTCGCCGGGCTGTCGATCGCCATGGGTCAGGCAGAAGATGCCGTGAAGCGTCAGGCCGACTTGGTGACCGGGCCGAACACCGAGGACGGTGTGGCACATGCCATTGACCGATACATTTTGCCGCGTTGATCGACCCATGAAAAAACGGGAGCCCCAGGGCTCCCGTTGTTGTTTCTACAGCCAGTTACTCACGGCATACCAGCCCAGCAAGCCCATCACGAGAGTGTAGGGCAGCGCCATCCATACCATTCGCCCGTAGGACAACCGCACCAGCGGCGCAATCGCGGAGGTCAGCAGAAACAGAAACGCAGCCTGACCATTGGGCGTCGCCACACTTGGCAGGTTGGTGCCGGTGTTGATGGCGATAGCCAGTGTCTCGAAGTGTTCACGGCTCATGTGTCCGGACAGGAACGCCTGCTTCACTTCGGTGATGTAGATCGTCGCGACGAACACGTTGTCACTGATCGCCGACAGCAGGCCATTGGCGATGAACAGCATTCCCGGTTGTTGCTCGGCGGGCAATGCCAGCACCCACCGGATCAATGGCGCGAACAACTGTTGATCATGGATCACCGCCACCACGGCGAAGAACACCACGAGCAACGCGGTGAACGGCATGGCGTCCTTGAACGCATTGCCGAGGCGATGCTCGTCGGTGATACCGGTCAACGCGGTGATCAGGACGATGACCATCAGGCCGATCAGGCCCACTTCAGCGATATGGAAGGCCAGCCCGGCGATCAGGATCAATGCGGCACCGGCCTGTACCAGCAGCGCAGCACGCTGGCGTGGTGTGCGTTCGGCGTTGTCCTCGGCCGCGTAATTGGCGAGCACGGCGCGCACATTGTCCGGCAGCAGAGTGCCGTAGCCGAACCAGCGCAGTTTCTCCAGCAACAGGCAGGTCAGCAGGCCGGCTACCAGTACCGGCAGGGAGACCGGTGCAACCTTGAGGAAGAACTCGGCGAAGTGCCAACCCATCTCATGACCGATCAGCAGGTTCTGCGGTTCGCCGACCAGCGTGCAGACGCCGCCCAGCGCAGTCCCGACAGCGCCATGCATCAGCAGGCTGCGCAGGAAGGCACGGAACTGCTCCAGATCCTTGTGATGCAGCTTCGGCAACTGCTGATCGTCGCTGAATTCGCTGTCCTGGCGCGGATCGTTGCCCGAGGCGACACGGTGATAGACCGAATAGAAACCGACGGCGGCGCTGATGATCACGGCAGTCACGGTCAGCGCGTCGAGAAAGGCCGACAAAAACGCCGACAAAAAGCAGAACATCAGCGCCAGCAGCATTTTCGAACGCACGCCCAGCAGCAGGCGCGAGAACAGGAACAGCAGCAGGTCTTTCATGAAGTAGATGCCGGCGACCATGAACATCAGCAGCAGGATCACCGGAAAGTTGTGCTGTAACTCTTCGTACAGCGCCTGGGGCGTGGTCATCTTCAACAACAGCGCTTCGATCAGCAACAAGCCGCCGGGCATCAGCGGATAGCACTTGAGCGCCATGGCCAGGGTGAAAATGAATTCGATCACCAACAGCCAGCCGGCAGCGACAGGACCTGCCGACCACAGCACCACCGCGTTGAGAATCAGGAACCCGACGATGCACGCCTTGTACCAGCGGGGCGAATGCCCGAGAAAGTTGTGCGCGAACGCCTGGACCATTGAACCGGACATCGGTTGCTCCTTGCTTTAAGAAGCGCGCAAGGTGCCGCAAGCGTTGAGCAAGATCAAGTGTGGGAAGTTTCTGATCATGGGTTCAGATAGCGCGCCACCACGGCGCGGTAGTTGCCGTCCAGCGAATAGCCGCCGACCAGAATGCCTCCTTCCGGTTGCAGTGCCAGGGACGTCGCGGTATCGAGACTGCGGCCCAGCCGCGTGCGCAGCCAGCCATGGCCGGTGCCAAAGCTGTTATCGAGCCGGCCGTCAGCCAGATACCGGGCAACGATGAAGTCCGCTTCGACGCCTCCGATGGTGGCGCCGGCAGCGATGATCCGACCGTCCGGCATGGGTTGTGCGGCGCTCCACTGGCAACCGCTGGGGCCGATGTCCAGCAGGCTGGGTTGACCGTTGTTGCAGCGCAGTTCGGGGCGACCGTTATGACGGACTGTCAGGGCCATGCAGCGAATAGGGTCCCGGCTGCTGCCGTAACAATGCAGGTGCTGGCCCGATTCAATGACCCGGGTCGCCAGGGCGCTGTGTCCCTGAGCCTTGAACGAGAGGAAACCGTCCACCGCAAACCGGTCATCGAGCTGCCCGTCCGGCAGGTATCGGGCGAGCAGCCCTTGCTGGGGAAAATCGATTGCGCCCGCCACCACGATTCGCCCGTCTGCCTGCAGCGACAAGCCGCCGAGCCAGGTATTGAGCAGCAAGTGCCGGACCATCACAAATCCGCGGCCATTGAAGGATTCGTCCAGATTGCCGTCGGGCTTGACGCGGATCAGCATGCCGACATGGTCGGCCAGTGAGCAGTGATGATTGGCAATGAGCAGAATGTGTCCATCGTTCTGGACCGCAAAATCACAGGCTTCTGCTCCCGGAACACCTGGCGGCAGCCACGTATCGCGGGTCCCCAGGGACAGATCGCCGGGCAGGCGCACGATCTTGACGCCGTTATCACCGAAGTCTGCCGAGGGCCGGCCATGCTCATCGAACAGTGCCAGGGCGGGAAAGGTATGGTGTTCGGATTCGTAATGCAGGCCTGCCAGCAGAATTCGCCCGTCGGGCAAGACCTGGACCTTACTGCCTGTGGCTTCGAAGCCGATGGCGAACCAGCCGATCACACTGCCTTGAAAGCCGAAGCCCAGATCCGCCGAGCCGTCTTCGAGCAATCGGGCCAGGCCGAATCGATAGCCCAGGGGGGTACCGACTTTGGCTGCTACCAGAATGCGTCCCTGCGGATCGAGAGCCACGTGCTGAGTCAGACTGCAGAGGCTGCCGGCAAAATAAACCTGAGTCACACCATTGCTGGCAAACGCCTTGTCGAGTTGCCCGGCGTTGTTCCTGAATGTCGGCAGCGCAATAGCGGTGTGAGTTGACATGCATGCTTCTCCTTGCGCGTCGACCCGGATCCGTGAGAGCGGTCGGTGACGGCATGGCGAAACATTCAATCCCTGAACAGTCGCAAGTACAACTGACAGAACTAACAGGTGGAGGGTCGCACTGTGCCAGAACAGTGACTTTTTGAACCAGTCGCAAGCCTGACAAGCATTCAGGCGCGAAAGTATTGAAGAGCGTTATACAAAAAAGCTGAAGTTAATAAGGATTTGGCAACTAACGGAAGAGGGCGGATGACTTGAAAGTCATCCGCATGGCCCTCGAATCAATGTGGCATCGACCAGGACTGCAGGGTGTAACCCTCATCGCTCAGTTCGGCGCGGGCCTGTTGCAACAAGTGCTCGAGTTGGGCCGGGTCGGAATAGGCGCTGCTTGGAATGCGGGTGCGGCCAATCTGCGAGTTGGTGCGGTCGATGACGGTCAGGCTCAGTTCGCCATTGCCGTCTTGTGGGGCCCAGGCAACGCATTGGAAAGGTTCAAATGCGCGGTTGGCAATCAAAAGAGCTTCGTTGATACGGAGCGGGGCGGTCATGGGTTCTTCCCATCTCTTATACACATCTCCGAGCCCACGACACGGACTCCTATC
>NZ_JBJJMM010000035.1:0-55852 GCF_046231795.1 Pseudomonas sp. KCJK9016
TAACTATAAAAAATAAGCTCCATATTTAGGACTTATTATAGTTCTTCGCCTATCTTTTTGGCCCACCCGCTGCCTCGCCAACTCATGCAATATCTCACCAAGGGGTTTCTGGATCGCACCGAAGAGAGACCTCTTGCGCCTCTTCGGAATGAAGACGACGCGACACTTACTGTCCAACTTCGTGCAAGCAAGGTTCCATTTCGTTTAACCGATCTTTTAGTAGTAACAGAAGGTTTCCGATGACCGCATCACACGATCAAATCTCAAGAAGTACCCCGGCTTAGCCGGGGGATTTTATGAGTTTTCAGTTCGCTTCTGGCCGATTGCTGCTCCAACTGACCATCAGCAAAAGGGCGGCGTCCGACTCTCCTCTTTTCGCTCGCACACGGTATTTTTTCATTGCGTCGTTAAAGAATGCCATCTTCAGTGTCCGCATCTCAGTGGCGACCAAGTCTCACATTCTGCCAGTTGAATATCACCACGCTTAAGAATTCTGCCTTACAGATTGGCAGTTAATTTGCTCTATGCGGAAAAGTGCACTACAAAGTGAATGGGGACAGATTTATTTTTTTTGGAAAATAAATCTGTCCCCATTCATTTCAATAGCTAACATCCATAAGTGGACAGTACCTCCACGCAAAATTATTGGCCTAATGGCTGCTCTGATTTAGGTCGTAGCGAACTGACAAAGCTGAGGGATTTATTTCTCTAAACAATCCGTCAACTTCTATGCACAAACTAGGAGTTACCAACACTCAGAGCAAGGGTGTTACCAATTCACTCTAGTTCATCCATGTTTTCCTCAGAAATCATAGTCTGATCCGTCATGTTAGCTTTTTCAATTTGCGCTATTGCAACAACTGTATTCCCGCTGCACCAACTCGAGTTCAGGGTGTCCGGATCAATTACGGAATTTATTGTAGCGCGCTCATACCCGAGAAGTGGACGACCAGAAATAAACAGTCGCCCATTCGCCACTGTTGGCCAGAAAATACCTACATCAGTCGAATTTGCATACTGATATACCTTCACCGCTTGAGGAGCACCACCAATACTGTCACCGGCGTTGGATTCTCTAAGTAGATCGCGAATAACTCCAAATGGCTCCATATTAAATCGGGCATTTTCCGGCTGCCGCATGTCTAGACCATACTGCTCTTGAGCCAACGCTTTAAGGCGTGTTCTGACTTCGTACACCCACTCTGGGTCACCAGCAATTTCTATCTTTCCTAACCCACCAAAGCGGTTGCTATCCTTACGCTCGTGAGCTATGAATTCGTTGATAGAGGACTCGAACTGTATACGCCAAACTCGGAAAGCTTTATCAAACCAGTCATAACCACCAATAATAAAGGTCACTTCTGGGATATTTTCACCTCTGGCATAACTGTGAACCTCTCGCTGCATCTGATTAAGAATATCAACTAAATGGCTCTTAAGCTTAGTAAGTCCAAGCGCTCTTGTTTGAGATGGCACATGGAGGTTAGCAGCTTTAATCGCCGCGATAATCATCGGATATGCCCAATCAGTTCTACCGGCAAAACATATGGCCGCATCTGTTCGCGAAAAACAGAATGTCTTCTGGCAATGATCAAATCGCTTGCCATTACTTAGTCGACTATCCGAGCAGAAGACTAGCTCCTCTGCCCCATTACTGAGTGTACGGACCCATACGGCAGCAATAGTCATAATGCCTCCACGAAAACAGACTAAACATGTTAAATACCAAGCAGCGATCAACAACGGACAGAGAAGGAAAATTGATTTTTTCAATAGCAAGTCTGTCCACCTTCCCCACCCTTTTTACATCCTTGCCAGTTGCTAAGTCTCAATGCCTACAACTGTAGTACACGCACTTTTCTTTTTTCTTTTTTTGAGTCCCGCCATACTTCCACACGAAATTGCTGGCCTAATGGTGGCTCTGGTTTAGGTCGCGACGGCCGCGGCAAATTCATCTTGCGGTCAGTTTTAAAAATTGCCTCCTGCTCGAAAGCACTAAGGGGTAAATCCAACTGCTGTGCTAGCAAAGGGATATTTTCAAATGACTTTTTCACGTCACTCATAAAATCCGGCTCAGATTCACTTTCCTCGCCAAACATAAATTTTACCTGCAGCATTGCCTGCTCGGTCGTAATCTTTCCGCTTTGAACTTTTAAAAACAGCCGATGCAATTCACCTAAAGATCCGCTGTTTTTTTTGACTCTTGGCTTTACATTTTTATCGGAGAAGGGTTCAGTTGCGTGACCAACAAGAAAATCACCCGCTGAGCTTAATTGACCCTGTATGGTTTGAATGCCAGACATGAACGATCCGTACTGCCCCACTCCTATATAAAGAGCGTAGAGAGTTGCCGCAACTTTAGCTCCCCCCTTAATCGAACCTTCTTCGACTTCCAGCGAAAGCGAGTAATCAGGAATTTTTAGAAATTTTTCGACATAGGCCTCCCATTCGTCGAAAAGTTTTGTCGAGTATTCCTCAAACTTATGCCGGGGCAGGCTTGGTACGTCGATATAAAAATCTGTCGATCCGAGGTCGATCATTTTTCATCCATGTATTGTTTTAACATTCCACAAATAAAATCAGAGGGCATGATAAGTCGTAATCAGACTTGACACAGGCGACCCGATCTTTCGAGCCATCTCTAACGGCAGGCTATCGCTTTGCCATTAGCCTGTCCACTAACGGCATAAGGTGATGGGGATGCTTAAACACCTATGTTTAACGCTATCCATCGTAATGCTCACCCGGGCTACAACGCCTTGCGTCATTGCCTACGACTACGCCAGAATCCGCCGGCTTGTGCGTCTACGTCGCGGCTTTTATCGTTTCCCGGTCACTGAAAAACAGTGATGGGGTTTGGTAGCCCCGGGTATCGTAGGTTGCATAAGCATCATGATGTGCAGTGTCTGAAAGACTCCGCGTTATGGTGGTCATGCACAGGGCGTCTTCGGGCGCGCCGGTTTCCTATGTCCCGGTCTACCAACCTGAGCATGGCCGCCACCCTTCGTTTGGTAGCGAAACGTGACGGCTCCCATTGACGACGTAGGAGTTACACCATGATCAAACCAACACCCAACCCACCCGAAACCGACCCGACCTCCCCTTACGAATTTCCCGATTCAAAGAAATTCCACGACGCCGCCGAGCGTGCGCTGGACCATTACCTCTCCCCGTCCTCCCGGGTGATGTCGTGCTGCATCGATCCCGAGCCGATGTTCCGGGCCAATCCCAAGTACAACACCGAAGCCCTGTTGGCCAATGCCAGCGAAAGCCTGGGTTCGGCCAACGAAATGTTGAACAACTTTGCGTCCACGCTCGATCCCTCGCACCGCAAGACGGCGTTGGGGATTGCGCAGGTGGTGATGGTGGCCGGGTTGGCGGTGAATCAGGCGCTGGATCACGTCGAAGTGGCGTAAGCGGCTGTCGCTAAAAACAGCCTTGAGCACCTGGCATCGCGCCAGGTGCTTTTCCTTCAGGGCCAATGACCCGCCCCCTGCCCTACAGCGCCCGCACCGGAATGCAGATGTCACAGCTCATTTCACCGGTGCGCGGATCGAAAACGGTGGACGCCGTAAACCGCTCGAAGAATGGGCGGTCGTCGCATTGCAGGCCGCTGGACGGCATCCATTCGCGGATCAGCCATGTCCACGCGTTGGCCATGCCTTCGGCTTTCCCTTTGAAACTGGCGACGGCATACCGCCCACCCGGCAGCGCTTGCGTATCCACCTGGCCGCTGGCGACGAAATCCGCCGGCACGTCGACGCAGGCGTCATAGCGGCATTTGTCGGGCGGCGTGATCGAAGGGTCGTCATGACCGATGCCGTAACACGTCCGGTCACCGAGGCCATGGGAATACATCCACGGCGTGATGGTGCTGCGCCAGAATTCGCCGATGGCCGGCCCGTAAGGCCCGATCAAACGTTGATACGCGACGCGTGCTTTGGGCAATTCAATAATGCGTACTTCCATGGCAATGCCTTCCGATAGCCGATTAGAGCCGTCAGCTTCGGCGAACGGCCACTCGGCCGCCTGATGGCGATTGCCGAAGACCTGATCAGGATTGCTCTCGTGGCTGCCCGCTGGCTGCCTGATCACGGCCGCCTGAGCCTTCAGCCGCTGAGGCGTCGTGGCGCGCCAGGCCGAGGGCGTGCAGCCGAACTTGAGTTTGAAGGCCCGCGCAAACGCCTCGCCCGACTGAAAGCCTGTGGCCAACGCGATTTCAAGCACGGTTTCCCGGCTGCCACAGGACAGCCGCAATGCTGCCTTCTCAAGCCGTCGACGCTGCGCATAACTGCCCAGCGTTTCTCCCATCCATGCGGCGAAAATGCGATGAAAGTGAAAACGCGAGAAATTGGCGATATCGGCCAGATGCGCGCCGTCCAAAGGTTCATCAATGTGCGCGTCGATGTAGTTCAGTACGCGATTGATCCGCCGCGCATACTCGGCGCGGGAGGCTTGCGCAGAGGGTTGGTTGGTCATTCCCGAGGCACCGTCCATGTGGCTGTTTAGCCATTGAGTTTCTGCGGCAATCCCGCACCGCCATCCACACTGGATTTACTACGTCGGCAACGCTCGGAGCAATAGCGCACGTCCTCCCAGCAACGAGCCCATTTCTTTCTCCATGTGAATGGAAGGCCGCAGGTCGCGCAGGTTTTGACGGGCAGCTCACTTTTTTTCACAACGGCTCACCCTCGTCCAATTGGTTGAGCAACCACTCGCCGCGCTGCCAAAGCGCCTGTTGTCTGGGCACAGGCATGCGGTCGAAATTTTTATAAATGATGCTCATGCGTTGATTGCCGCGCAGGCGGTCGCCGTGACGCATCAGAAAATGCCAGTAAAGCGAATTGAAGGGGCAAGCGTCGTCTGTGGTGCTTTCACTGACCTTGTACACGCAGCCACGGCAATAGTCGGACATGCGTTTGATGTACTGGCCGCTCGCACAATAGGGTTTGGAACCGAGATAACCGCCATCGGCGTGCATGACCATGCCCAGGGTATTGGGCAGTTCCACCCAGTCGAAGGCGTCCATGTAGATCGCCAGATACCACTCACAGATGTCCTTCGGCGCGATGCCGGCGAGCAGTGCGAAATTGCCGGTCACCATCAATCGTTGGATGTGGTGAGCGTAGGCATGTTCCAGGCTCTGGTTGATGGCCTGGCGCATGCAGTTCATCTGGGTTTGCCCCGTCCAGTAGAACTCTGGAAGCGACCGCGTATTGCCAAAGGCATTGCCATGGGCATAGTCCGGCATCTTCAACCAGTAGACGCCCCGGACATACTCCCGCCAGCCGATCAGTTGCCGAATAAAGCCTTCGGCGGCGTTGAGTGCAATGCTGCCGGACCAATAGGCAGATTCCACATCGCTGCAAAGCTTACGAAGATCCAGCAAGCCGATATTCAGTGCCGCGCTGATACGCGCATGAAACAGAAACGGCTCATCGCTGGCCATGGCGTCTTGATAGTCGCCGAAGGCTGCCAGCCCCCAATCGAGAAAGTACGCCCACAGGGCCTGCGCTTCGGCGTGGGTGACCGGATAGTCGAACGTGTCGAGGGCGCCGTAGTGGCCGGAAAAGTTGTCGGCAACTAACGCAAGCACCTCACGGGTAATTGCATCTGGCGTAAAACGGGCTGGCGAAGGTGGCCTGACGCCTTTGGGCAGGGCTTTGCGGTTTTGTTCATCAAAGTTCCAGGCGCCTCCGACCGGGCTGCCGTCGCCGTTGAGTAACAACGTGCTCTTGCGGCGCATCTCTCGATAAAAGAACTCCATGCGCAGCTGTTTTTTGCCCTGCGCCCAATGAGCGAACTCGGCACGTGAGCAAAGAAAGCGACTGTCGCAATGCCAGTTGATCGCCAGGCCACAGTCCCTGAGCGAATGCTCCAGCCGCCAGTCACCGCACTCTGTCATGTGCAGTTCATCCGGCTGCAGACGTGATTGCCAGCGGTGCAATTCGCTCGGCACGGACCCGGTATTTTCCGGGTCATTGAGCGTTACGTACTGCACCTTGAAGCCCCTCTGCCGCAAGGCTTCGGCGAAGTGGCGCATGGCGCTGAATATGAGTGCGATCTTTTGCGGATGATGAGGAACATGGCTGGCCTCCTCCATCACCTCGACCAGCAGCACCGTATCGCTGTGTTGATCCAGCGCCTGCAGGGAGGCGAGGTCGAACGATAACTGGTCGCCCAGGACGAGGCACAATCGGCGAGTCGTGTTCATCAATCAGGTTCCGGTTGATGGGGGCGTTCAGGCTGACTGCATAGCGTTGATCCACTGAACGGCTTTCAACAAGCGAGAGCCTGAATTCTTGTACAAGAACACGCAAATGTACAATTTTATTGCAAGAGATTGGCTGCCTCTTCAGCCGTTCACCAAAACCAATACGGCAAAAACTTCGGCGTAGGCTCGATCATCAGTTCCAGGTGATAGGTGATCGGGTTGAAGAAGAACATATCCAGAATCAAAAACGCCCCGACCCCGAACGACAGCGTCATGAACTCGCGATACGGATGCTCGGCGAAATACTCGCGCTTGGCGTGGTAGAAGCTCAACAGCGCAATCAACCCCAGGCCTGCACCCAAATAGTTGGGCTGTAGCGGGACTTCGGCAAAGAGGTTGTAGACGCACACCGACGCCAGCATCCCCAACCCCAGCAGCGGTAGCTTCAGGCAGAACTTCAGCAAGCCGTTTTTGGCGCGCACGAAGGCGGTTTCCTGGCTGACGAACAAGTACGCAGCCAGCAGGGAAATGGCCGGGGTGATTGCCAGGATGTAGCGCGCTTTCTTGGAGCTGGGAATGGTGAACAGCACCAGCAACACCAACAGCCACCCGGTGAGGTAGAGCAGCAGGTCGATGTCTTTGTCGCGGGTCGAACTGAAGAACAGTTTGTATTTCTTCAGAATTACGTTGATGGCGTAAAACACCGTGAAGCCGTAGGTGAACAGGCCGGCGGAGAAGTAGAAGTAATAGCGCGGCGCGTGGTCGGAGCCGAAGCGTCCGATGCCCTGCATGTTCAGCACATCGTCGAGGAAGGCTTGCCCGCCTTGCAGGTAGGCCGCCCAGGCCAGCAGCACCACTCCGGCGGCCAGAATCACGCCCGACAGGAATGAAAACACCAGCAACAGGCGCCATTGGCGGCTGAAGAAGTAATAAGCCCCGATGACACAGGCCGGCCCGATCAAACCGATCGGCCCGCGAAATGCAAAGCCCAGCGCCAGCCCGACGTACAGAAACGCCAGGCGACGCGGGTCTTTTTTCATTTCGGCGGAATACGCCACGTAGAAGCACATCACCGTAAACAGCGCCGGGTAGATATCCAGCGCCAGCGAGTTCACGCCGTCGAGAAAAGCCCAGGTCAGCAGGCTGAACAGCACGCCGTAGGCGCCCCACCGCTTGCTGTGCAGCGCCCCCAGCCGATAAATGAACACCAGCATCAGGGACGCCGCCACGCAGGACGGAAACCCCATGGACAGAATGGACACCTGGCCAAACGGCAAGGACACCAGATACACCAGCAAGGTGTTGAGGACGGTGTAGTCGGGATAGGGTTTGAGATCGTCGGCAATCGGGAACAGTGTGACGCCGTGCAGCAACATGTATTCGGCGAAGTCGACAAAGCGCGTGGTGTAGTTGAGGACAGCGGGTTTGTACTGCAACACCATGAACACGGCCAGTGTCATGAAGAAAATGCTCAGGCACGGATTTCTGGCAATCAGTCCTTTCAACGTGCCTTCCCGCCAAGTGCGCGTTACAACAAGCGGGGCATCAAATCGATCCATCGGTAACCCTTTAATGAAGTTGTTCTTTTTGGCTGAAATCCTTTCACTCCGGTCGCTCCGGGACTGATCGCCCCATTACCGGAAAGTTGAATTTGAGACTAGCCCACGAAGGGTACTATTCAAGCATTTCGCGCCCCAACATTCCCTGAACGAGATGGATGAAAGTCAATAAAAAGCCCGGCCAGACCCTCTTCACTGACGAAGAATATCGGGCCGGGCTTTTTGCCGTTCAGTTACTGGTTATTGACGGTGATGTACGGGTCCCAGGTGTGGTCTGTGCCGATCTGGTTCAGGTCACGGTCGTACAGCGCAAACGTGATGGTGTACCAGAGTTTGCCTGGATTCAGAGCAGTGGCCTGCCATAGGGAGTACGTCACATCGGTTTTGGAAATACCACCGGGCGCACCCTTGTTCAGATAGATGACCACACCGGGCACGTTGAAAGAGACCGGCATCGAGATGGTGCCTTTGTAATCACCGCCCTGGTGAGGGTCGCCGGGCTGGACGTTCTTGATCTGTGCAATGCGGTCGAAGTTGCGCGACAGCGTGGTGGCGCGCCAGCGGATGTTGTCGCCGGTTTTGACATCGATCCACAACTCGTTGCCACCTTCGCCGGTGTTGCCGCTGGCATGCGAATCGACGGCATCGCGCGTCACCAGCATGGAAATCGCACCGCCGACATCGTTGGGATGGGCGATCAGGTAATCGGCATCGATATTGACGAGTACGTCATAGGTATTGGTCGAACTGGACATGTTCCTGCTCCTTGTTGGAATGGCATGACGACCGCGCCCGCAAAGGCTGTCCGGCTCATCCGGTCCCTGGATGCGGTCTGCGGAGAACGATAGGAGATGGCTGGATGGTGTCAACGTGCGATCAGTTGACGCGAAAAAAATGCAGCGAAATACACCGCTGCCAAAGCGTTGATCCAGGACTGTCCAAGTCGATCCCCTCATCGACTACGAGGCATTTTCTGACACGTTGAGCTGCCGAAAACGTATAGACGTTGCCGGTATTCACCGAATGGCATGTACCTGAAACCCCGCCATGCCCAATGACGACAGCAACAAGCAATATGGATAGTATGGCGGCGAGTTTTCCAGCATTCAAAACGGACGAAAGCTGATTCCACAATGAAAACATCTCTCATTGTCTTGATGACTGTCGCTCTATCAACTCAGACAACACACGTCTGCGCCGATAACACCAACGGCAAGAACCTCTACGTTCAAAGATGCGCCGTATGCCACGGACCCGATATCAAGGGAACAGGCCCGTTGGCCAAAAAAAGCAATCCCCCTACTCCCGACCTGACAACACCCGCCTTCAAGAAACGATTGAGTGACTACCCGGGCGTGATCGTGTCCTCGATCATCCTTCGCCCGAACGGCGACCTGATTCCAAGAACCTTGCGCGAGAATGGCGTGAAAATCCCGCCGCACGCCTGGAGCGTCAGCGATTTTCGCGATTTGAATCAGTACATGAACGATGTCATTTCAAGAAAGCAGCACTAAGTCGGGCAGCACTCCCCTTTAGCGTTCGTCGGCGTTTTTATCGCTGCCCTTTATGTTTTCAATCAGGTCAACCACGTAGTCCTGATTGAAGCCCGCCACGAATGACCAGAACAGCAACTTGGCGTAGGCCGCATACCCTTCCGCGTGTTGGCAAAAAATATCGTTGAAGATTTGCTTCAGACACTGAGGATCTTTATCCGGAGTGATCACCGGAAACAGATCGCCTCGGATAACGCCGGAAAGGAACAACAAATACAGGAGCCCTGCCAGAATCCCGCCGATGAACGAAGGCAGTATCAACGCGAACCACGAGCGGGAGAGGTTTTCGATTTCCGGGTCGGTGAGTGCTGACAATCGCCTGTGAAACCCTACATAGCCCCCGATATTCCCGGCGATACAGACGATAAACGGCACCTTGTAGTCAGGCAGGCTGTAAGTGACGGCAATCGCCAGCGCCAGCAAGGCGATGAACAGCCAGAATATGCGCTGCCAGATGATGTTGAGGTCTTCCTGACGATTCATGATCAGCTCCTTGATCGCGACCTTGTGAGGACTATTCAAACGATAGACCAATCCTGTCGAACGCACGGAAGACCGAACCGAAAAAGACCTCGAAGGTGCGCGTCTGGATCCGGGCGCACCTTCGCCGCGAACGTTGTCAGCCCAGGCGCATCGACACTTCGATGTCGTCGGCAAACGGCACGCTCAGGTAGCCGTTCTTGGGCGAGCGCACGTGAGCCAGGTATTCCGGGCAGTAGTCGGTGTTGTCGGCGATCACCAGCGCGCCAGGTCGCAGGTGCTTTTCAACCAGCTTCAACACGTCGCCATACAACGCCTTGGCGCCATCGAGCAGCAACAGATCGACCGTGTCCGGCAGGTCGCTCGCCAAGGTCACCAACGCGTCCCCTTCGCGAATTTCAATCAAATCACTGACGCCACCCTCAATAAAGTGATGCCGCGCCAGTTCGACTTTCGACGGTTCGAATTCACTGCCGATCAACACACCTCCGCCGTTGTCCCGAAGGGCCGCCGCCAGGTGCAGGGTAGACAGGCCGAACGAGGTGCCGAACTCGACGATGGCTTTGGCCTTGATGCTGCGGGCGAGCATGTACAGCAGTTTTCCGGTGTCGCGGGAGACGGGCAGCCACAGGTCTTTGAGCATGCCGTACAGCTCGCGGTACTCGGTTTTGCTGTGCATCAGGCGCTCGCGTTCTTCGTTGGATACGGAATTCAAAACCGGGCTGGTGGCGGCGCTGGCCTGGGTGTAAAGGCGTTCGATCAGGGTGGCCAGAGGCTCTGCGGTCAAAGTAGTCATGGTGGTTTTCCGTCGGTTGAGGGCTAAAATGCGAATGATTCGTCGCGTTTAAATGATGCGAGCGAATGGCCCGATTCGCTATTCGCATTCCCTCTTCACGCCTGAGCCGACCATGACCGACCGCCAGACCGCCCGTATTTCCTCACGCAAACAGCCGCAACAGGCTCGCTCCACCGAGCTGGTGGCGGCGATTCTTCAAGCGGCTGTTCAGGTTTTGGCCAAGGAAGGCGCGGCCCGTTTCACCACGGCGCGGGTCGCGGAGAAGGCCGGGGTGAGTGTCGGGTCGCTGTATCAGTATTTCCCGAACAAGGCAGCGATTCTGTTTCGGTTGCAGAGTGATGAGTGGTTGCAGACCACCGGGATGCTGCAGCGGATTCTAGAAAATCATGAAGAGCCGCCGCTGGAACGCCTGCGCACGTTGGTGCATGCATTCATTCGTTCGGAGTGCGAAGAGGCGCAGATGCGTGGCGCGTTGAGTGATGCGGCACCGCTGTATCGCGATGCGCCAGAGGCCCACGAAGTACGGGCGGCGGGCAAGCGCACCTTTGAAACATTCATGGTTGAGTTGTTGCCCCAGGCCAGCGAGCCCAGCCGCGTTCAGGCCTGTGATCTGATCCTGGCCACGCTCAGTTCGGTAGGAAAGGACTTCTCACTCACCCCGCGCACCGACGAAGCCATCACGGCACGCGCCGAGGCGATGGCGGACATGTTTTGCGCCTATGTGGCGTCTCTCGACGCCAGGTAAGGCTGTCGATACGCCGTCGGCCGTTCCACCACGGCAGTCTTCAGGCTACAAGAGCTTGCGCAAAAGCCTACGAATGCTTGGGAAAACGCTAACTTGCCGGGTCGGTCCGCAGGCTATAACTTTCTCACCAGTGTTCATTGCAGTGTTCTACTAAACCCGCCCAAGGCAGTAAGCCGTCCTAGCCATCCAGGATGTGCCAAACCCTTGGGCGTTTTTGTTTCAAAAGTAGCGAGTTTGCGGACTCGGTCTCAAAGGGTGCTGCTGAGCCGTCACGATGCTTATTGGATTGGTGCCGAGCGCAGCCAACAAACAACAAAACGCCGCAAGGGACTCCCGTCCCTTGCGGCGTTCGTTTTTCAGCGGCGGCGAGCGTCGAGGCTGAAGCGACCGGCACCGAAGGCCACGACTTGCAGCAGGCCGCCGGCCATGGCGATGTTCTTGAAGAAGTGGATGAACTGGTTCTGATCACCCAGCGAATTGTGGAAGGCCAGTGCGGTGAACACGCTGAACGCGGCCAGCACAGCGGCGACGGTACGGGTGCGGTAGCCGGCGATCAGTGCCAGGCCACCACCGATTTCGACGATGACGGCCAGTGCCAGCGCCACTTGTGGCAGAGGCAATCCGACTGAGCTGATGTAGCCGATCATCATGGCCGGAGCGGCCAGTTTGGAGAAACCGGAGAGGATGAAAATCACACTGAGCAGGACGCGGCCGATCAAGGCAACCGAGGCTTGCCTGGTGTCGGAAGCGTTATTTACAGGAGCTGCTTGAGCGATGTGTACAGAAGTAGCCATGGGAGTCTTTCCTTCAATTGGGGTCCGGTTCGACTTGAACCGTCCGGATGAAGAAATGTTGCGCCTCGGCAGCTCATCTGAATAGCCGACTAATTTAGATCGTTACGTTCGAAAAAATAGGTAAGCTGCTCACCCAGTCACGACCATTCAAGGACACCGGCATGATCTCCGACCCGGGCACTCCGACTCTCGATCAGCTTCGCGTATTCCTGACCGTCGTCGAAGTCGGCAGTTTTGCGGGGGCTGCGCGCAAGCTTCACCGGGCGACGTCGGTCATCAGCTACTCGATTGCCAATCTCGAAATGCAGCTGGGCGTCACCCTCTTCGACCGGGAAACCACCCGCAAGCCGCAGCTCACCGACGCCGGCCGCACCGTGCTGGCCGAAGCCCGGACCATCGCCAACGGCGTGCACGGTTTGCGTGCCAAGGTCAAAGGCCTGCTGCAAGGGCTGGAGGCCGAAGTGCATGTGGTGCTCGACGTGATGTTACCCGCCGAGCGCGTGGTGGACGCGCTGAAATCCTTTCGCGAGGCATTCCCCACCGTCGCCCTGCACCTGCACATGGAAGCACTCGGCGCCGTGACCGAGCTGGTGATCAACCGCGGCGCGGTGGTCGGCGTCAGCGGGCCGATGAACGATGGCATCAACGGCCTCGAAAGAATCGGCATCGGCAGCGTGGAGCTGATCCCCGTGGCGGCGCCGAATCATCCTTTGGCATGCGCCGAAGCCAATATTCCCGGTGCCGGTCGCGAGCACACGCAACTGGTGCTGTCGGATCGCTCAGAGCTGACCAGGGACAAGGATTTCGCCGTCCTCAGCAGCCGCACCTGGCGTCTGGCAGACCTGGGCGCCAAACACATGCTGCTGCGCGAAGGCATCGGCTGGGGCAACATGCCGAGGCCGATGATCCAGGAAGACCTGGACAGCGGCCGACTGGTGAAACTGGACCTGCCGGAATACCGCAGCGGGCAATACACCTTCGACGCGATCTACCGCACCGATGTGCCGCCGGGCCCGGCGGCGCGCTGGCTGATCGAGCGGTTTGTGCAGCAGAACACATCCGGCTGAGGAATTGCGCCTGCAGCCCGACAGAACATCGCAAAGCGGTCTACGCTCCATCCACCCGACACGCTGGAGTGACCCCCATGATCCGCGCCCTGTTGTCCGCTGCCCTGCTGATAGCCCTGAGTATTCCGGCCCATGCCGGTGTCACGCCCTTCCCCGCATCCTTCCGGACTCAGGACATCGCTGTGGACGGGGTGAAGATTCACACACGCGTCGGCGGCAAAGGCCCGGCGGTGGTGCTGCTGCATGGCTTCGGCGATACCGGGGACATGTGGGCGCCGCTGGCTGCCGATCTGGCCAGGGACCACACTGTGGTGGTGCCGGATTTGCGTGGCATGGGGCTGTCGTCGATCCCGGCCGACGGCTACGACAAGAAAACCCAGGCCGGCGACATTCGTGCGGTGCTGGCTGCGCTGGGCATTGAGCATTCGGTCGTCATCGGTCACGACATCGGGACCATGGTCGCCTTCGCCTATGCCTCGCGATACCCGCAACAGACCGATCGTCTGGTGGTAATGGACGCACCCGTTCCGGGCATCCCGCCGTGGAACGAGATCGTCCGTTCGCCGATGCTCTGGCATTTCGACTTCGGTGGCCCGGACATGGAGCGGCTGGTCGCCGGGCGCGAGCGCATTTACCTCGATCGTTTCTGGAACGAATTTGCCGGCAACCCGAAAAAGCTCGACGAAGCCACCCGGCAGCACTACGCCACACTCTATGCCCGCCCCGGCGCCATGCACGCGGCGTTCGCCCAGTTCCGCGCAATTCGTCAGGACGCTGCGGACAATGAGGTGTCGATGAAAACGAAACTGACGATGCCTGTACTGGCCGTCGGCGGTGAAAAATCCTTCGGCAACAACGAAGCCATCGTGATGCGCAATGCCGCCGACAATGTGACCGAACGGGTGATCGCCGGCGCAGGGCATTGGCTGATGGAGGAAGCGCCGGTGGAGACGATCCGGGCGATTCGCGGGTTTATCTCGCCGTGACGCCGGCCCCCTTCTGACAAACGCTCAGGAAAGCCGAAAAGTTGACGAGCGGTCATCCGGATGTTCAGATGCCGCCCTGTTTCAGGTGTCCCATGCCGCCGTGCATGGGGTGAAACGGGAAACCGGTACGTTCCTTTCGAACAAGTCCGGTGCTGCCCCCGCAACGGTAGGCGCGTGATGCTTTCGACAGACCACTGTGGCCACACGGCCATGGGAAGGTGAAAGCCTCCAGACGCGCGAGCCCGGAGACCGGCCTGAAATGCTTTTGGCAAACTCCTGCGGTGGGCGGGCATGGGCCGGTGTCGGCGCGTGCGCGATGCCTTCTCCTGCATGCTCTTCTGCGAAGATCCTTTCGAGAAGACAATGATCAATCCTTTCAACACCAAGGCTCCATCCCTGTTGCTCGGCTGCCTGTTCAGCCCGCTGCTGCTGGCCGATGACACGCCGCTGCAACTCTCTGAGCAAATCATTTCCGCGCCGTCCGTGGAATCCACCACCGTCGCCGACATGGCGCAATTCGGCAGCAAGGTCGAGATCGTCACCCGCGAACAGATCGAACGCGCCGGCCCCGGTGCCGATGTCAGCCGCGTGATGCAGATGTTCATTCCCGGCCTGTACGTCGCGCCGAAAAACGGCCCGTTCGACTACGGCACCTATTCGCTGCTGGGCGGGCGCAACGACGACACGCTGATCCTGCTCGACGGCGTGCGCCTGAACAATCGCCTGTACGGCGGCCTGTACCTGGACACCCTGCCGGCCAACGCCATCGAACGCATCGAAGTGCTCAAGGGCGGGCAAAGTCTGCTGTTCGGCACCCAGGCGGTGTCGGGCGTTATAAACATCGTCACCCGCAGCCCGCAGAGCCGCAAAGCCTCCGGCGAAGTGAACATGGGCGTGGATACCTTTGGCGGCACCAGCGAGGATGCGCGGGTCGAAAACATCTTCACCAACGGTTTCGGCGACCTTGGCCTGCTGGCCTACGTCAGCCATAACGTCTCTGACGGCTATCAGCCCTTCCGCAATCGCGACATCAGAAACAGCAGCGAAAAGAACCGCGCCTACGAAGTCACGACGTTCGGCGGCAAGGCGATTCAGTCCTTTGGCGATGACGCTCGCCTGGAACTGTTCTACCAATACGCCGACGCCAACCTCGATTTCGCCCGCCCGGTCGACAACCACAAAACCACCAACGATCGCATCCAGCAGATCGCCACGGCGACTTTCGAGCAGAACGTCAACGAACGCCTGAGCTACTTCGTCAAAGGCCACATCAACGACTGGGACACCCGCTACACGCGCATCAACAACACGTCCGATGGCGGTGTAAAAACCATCAACCACAACGACTACTGGGGCTTCACAGACTGGGGTGTACAGGCCGAAGGCAAGGCCGAATTGCCCGGCGGCCATGTGCTGGTGTTCGGTACGGACAACCAGTGGTTCAAGGGCCAGGACGATGTGCTGATCATCGACAATGACAAGGCCGAAGCCCACGCCTTCTATACCCAATTACGCCCGAAGATCGATGCCCTGCCCGACTGGCATCCGAGCATCGGCATCCGCCACGAAGCCATGAGCGGCGGCGACAGTGCCACCGTCGGCATGCTCACTTCGCTGTATGACCTCAACGAAAACTGGGCCCTGCGCGGCCAATACGGCACCGCCTACAAACTGCCGAACGCCGAGCAATTGTTCGTCAACGAGCCGGGCGATGAACTGGGCAACCGCAACCTGAAGCCGGAGAAAAGCCACAACGCCGAACTTGGCCTCGACTACAAAGGCCTGCTGATCGACCGTGAGTTCAGCGCCAGTGTCACCCTGTTCAAGCGCAAGATCGACGATCTGATTACCCTCGATGACATTCAGTGGGTCAACGGCCAGGGGCGGGTCCGGATGCGTGGTTTCGAGGCGGACGCGAAACTGGCACTCAACGAGCAATGGAGCCTGCAGGCGGACATGACCCGCAACCTTACCGAGTCCCGAGCAGGAGTGACGATCAACGATGTGCCAAGCTTCTTCGCCCGCTCGCGCATCGGTTACGAGTCGGTTGACCGGATGTGGGGCGCCGGTGGCGCAATCCGCTACATCCGCGATGTGATCAGCTCGAAACAGGTCGAGTACGGCCATTATTCGGTGGTGGACGCCGATGCTTATCGCTACCTCGACGGCGCCCGTCAGCATCGCCTGAGCTTGCTGGTGGAAAACCTGTTCGACCGCGATTACATCACCAGCCGTTCGAGCAACGTCGACAACCTCGGACGGCCCTTCACCTCCGAAGTCCGCTACACGTACCGCTTCTGATGGCCGAGATCAAAACCGTCGACGGTATCGACACGCATCCGGACTGGTCGCATGTTCCCGACCATGCACGCCACGTGTTCCTCTGCACCGGTCCGCGCTGCACCCAGCGCGGCGCGTTGCAGCTATGGAAAACCCTGCGTCGGCACTTGCTGGCCCATGACAGGATCGAGACACCCGGCGGGGTCTTGCTGACCCGCACGCATTGTCAGTTCCCGTGCAACCTCGGCCCGGTGCTGACGGTGTACCCGGAGACGTGTTGGTACGGCGTGCGCAGTCACGAGGATGCGCAGCGATTGGTCGAAGCGCATCTGGTGGGCGGTGAAGTGGTCGGGGATCTGCTGATCAAGGAGCGCTCGTGAGAAGGCTGTTCTTGCTGGCCGGCGCCCTGCTTTGCGCGTCTCCGGTTCTGGCAGATGACTACCGCAACTGTGGCGAGACCTGGCACCTGCCGGCCTCCCCCCCGTCGCGGATCGTTGCCCTCAATCAGCATGCGGCCGATCTGGTGCTGGCGTTGAGTGCAGGCCCGGCGCTGGTGGGCGTGGCCTATTTGGATGATACCGGTGCACCTCAGACCGAGTACTTCGGCGCGCCTGTGATTTCACGCCTGTACCCTTCCAGCGAAGTTCTGTACGCGCAGAAACCGGATCTGGTGGTCGGCGGGTTCGCCTCGGCCTTTGGCAACGGCGTGACATCGCGCAGCGGATTGGGGCGCAACGGCGTGGCTTCGTATTTGCTCGAATCGGCCTGCAATGGGCACTCACTGGACTACTTCGAACACATCCGCAATGACCTCGCGACCCTCGGTGCATTGCTGCACAGACAACAACGCGCTCGGGAACTGAGCGATGCGATGGATACAGATCTGGCACGGGCCAAGGCTTCAACCCGTTCGGGAAAACCGCTGTCCGTGTTCTATCTCGACAGTGAGGTCAACGGTCTGGACAGTGAAGGTCGACGGGGTTTCGTTACCCCCCTGCTGGCCGCTGCCGGTGCGCGAAACCTGTTCGCCGACATCAACCAGTACCGGGTGACCGTCAGCCGCGAAACCCTGCTTGCCAGCGACCCCGATGTGATCCTGCTGGCCGACGCGCAATGGTCGCCAGCCCGTCGCAAGCGTCAGCTGTTGATGCAGGATCCGGTGCTCTCGACCCTGCGGGCCGTGCGTGAGAACCGGATGATCGATATTCCGTTTACGCAGCTGTTGCCGACGGTGGGCAGTGGCCGAGTGGCGCTGGAGTTGGCAGAGCGACTCAGGACATTAAGTCCTTGACGCACTGCCCCGATCAAGCAGGTTGCCGGTGGAGCTGCCGCTGCATTGTCATTCAACGCATTTTTTGGGCGTCATGTTGATATTTTCCGTCAGGCTTTGCGTACTCGATTCCGGTTCCCGCTTTGCGCTCAACTCAATCGGGTATGGCCCGGTCTGCAAGAGAATCGCCCGGGTTTTAGCAATAAACGCCTCTTCGCTTTGGGTATAGAAGATCCATTCGCGCTGCTGCCCTCCTGTCACCGTGCAGATCCACTTGGCCAGGCCTTTGTCTTCCAGGGCAGGCACGATCAGTTTCTCCATGTCTTTCATGCGTCTGGCAACGCGATACTCCGGTGTGAGCGTTTTAGAGGAGTATTTCCAGGTGATACGGGCCTTGAACGGCAACGTCCGTTTTTCAGTTGCCGATACAGAATCCACAACTTTGAAACTTCCGGGGAAGGGAGTTTCCGGAAAATCAGTCTCCTGGTACTTGTCCTCGCCTTCGGCGAGTACCATTTGCCTTTCAGGGAGATCGTCATCAAGAAGCTCTGCAAGCGCATCTGCTTTTCTGATTTCCTGATCTTTTACGCAGTTGCCATACCCGGCACTCCCGACCGGGCCCGCATCCAGGCATTGATCGCGCGCGACCGGGAATGGAGTCGGTTTATGGCTGGAACAGCCAGCGACCAGCACACTGGCCAAAGCGAGTAACACAAACGGTTTTGCAAATCGCCGCACGCGCGAAGGAGACTTCATCCGTGTGCACCCGTTTTTTTCAGTGACCATGTACTTCATTTCCTTGAACCTGGAGCGATTTACCTTTTTCAGGACCGGGATAGTTGTCGTCACCGCGAGCGTTTTCTGAAGAAGAAAAACAAACGCAGTTTCAACGTCATAATCACTTTGCGGTGAAAAATGTGGCTCCCATTTAACTCCTGCCGTACAGAAACGCCCCTCTCTTTGCTGCTGTCTGCACCAAGCCATAAAACACGCTGGCCACCTCCCCCCACTCGCGTTTACCATACGCCCAACTCGTATTACCGCGGCTGCTGAACCCGGTATTCACGAGGAAAGAACATGAACAGAACCCGCGCCTGGAGACGTTCCCTGGCCCGTAAACACGGCAGTGATAAAGCGGTTCGCCCGCAAACTTTCAAGCCGGAAAAGAACTGGAAGTTGATGTACATCCGGTCCACCAAGCTGGTCAGGGCTCGCCAACTCGGCATGAGCTATCCCATTCGCTCCACCCGCCAACTGCTGGATCAAGAGTGACGAATCTACTGTTCATTTGCAGTCGTAACCAATGGCGCAGCCCGACAGCGGAAGAAGTCTGGCGTCGTCGCCCCGGTTTCAATGCCCGTTCAGCGGGCACCAGCCCCAATGCACGCAAAACCATCGGCCCGGCGGATATTCGCTGGGCCGATTTCATTTTTGTGATGGAAAAAAAGCACCTGAATCGCCTGCGGGCCGAGTACGCACGGCTGATGGAACACAAGCGGATTTACTCGTTGGACATTCCGGATGACTATCAGTACATGGATCCCGAGCTGGTAGATCTTCTTGAGGAATTGGTGAACCCCTACCTCGCCACTTGACCCTCTGTGCTTCCCACATTGGCTTTTTCTGTTCAAGGAAGACAAAACAATGAAAAAGACCTTCGCAATTCTGCTATCGATCTGCCTTTCGGCCAGCGTACACGCTGACGAAACCCCCATCGGTTTCCGGACCTCTACACTGCCGGACGCAAACAACGAGCGTCCTCTGGAAATGGTCGTCTGGTATCCCGCCAGAACCACCGCCACCCCACAACTGATTGCCGACGATATCGTGTTCGTCGGGACTTCCGCCGTGCGCGATGCGCCACCGACTGCCGGTGAGCATCCGTTATTGGTGCTCTCCCATGGTTACCGAGGGAACTGGAGCAACCAGGCATGGCTGGCCACAGCCTTGGCCCGTCAGGGTTACATCGTGGCGGCGGTCAACCATCCCGGCACCACGACCCATGACCGCAGTCCGCAAGCGGCTGCCCAGTTGTGGCAACGACCTGCCGACATCAGCCGCGTCATTGATGCGGTCACCGCTCGGCCCGAGCAGCTGGGGGCTGTTTCGACGCGTCGAATTGCAGTCGCCGGCCATTCACTGGGCGGCTGGACCGCCCTCGAAATCGCTGGCTCACGTTTCGATCCCGAACGCTTCGCGAAGGACTGCGCAGCCCATCAAAAACTCGCCAGTTGCTCGGTCTACAAGACGATCAACGTCGCCGACACGCCGGAATCGAAGAACCGGATCAGCGCGGACCTGAGCGACAAACGCGTCAGCGCCATCGTGTCACTGGACCTGGGCCTGTCACGCGGCATGACCGATGCAAGCCTCGCCGCGTTGGCGGTCCCGACACTGGTGATTGGCGCTGGCGTGCCGTCGGAAGAACTGCCCGCCAAACTGGAATCGGCCAATCTCGCCAAGCGCCTGCCTTCGGCCACATCGCAATATGTCGAGATCAGCGACTCCAGCCATTTCAGCTTCATGGCAGCGTGCAAGCCCGGTGCAGTGGCGTTGCTTGAAGAAGACTCTCCAGGCGACGGCATGATTTGCGGGGATGGCGGCGGTCGTTCGCGTGAGGTGATCCAGCAACAGGTGGTGGCGTTGATCGACGGGTTTCTGACCCGGTCACTTCCCCACTGATGACGGTGTTGCCTGTGCATTCGTGATAGGTCAGGATCCCTCCTTTTTTGATCATCAGGAGCAATCGTGGAACGACTCTTCGTTTATGGAACCCTGGGGCCTGGCCGTCCGAACGAGCATGTGATGCTCAACATCGGTGGTACGTGGCAGGCCGCTTCGTTGAAGGGGCGTTTGTCGCAGGCCGGCTGGGGTGCAGCGATGGGTTTTCCCGGGCTGGTGATTGCTGAAGAGGGTGATGTCATCGAAGGCTATATTTTCTCGTCAGAAAACTTTCACCTGCACTGGACGGCGCTCGATGAATTTGAAGGCGCCGAATATCAGCGGGTTCTGACCAAGGTGACTCTGGATGACGGAACGGCAATGGATGCCTGGGTCTACGCCCTGCGCTAGACAACTTCACGAAAACGGCTATGCCCTGCTGCGCCAGGCAACCCCGGCTGCATGGCTGACCGGGCTTCGGTACACATTCGACACCGGCGTAAAACCCTCAAGCGAATGGCCCGTACCCCGTGGCAGCGACTGGCGCCATTCGCTGCTGGACACCGATTTGACCGTACAGGCCGTATGCCGGCTGCCGCCATTGCTGGCGGTGGTGGGTCAGTTGATCGATGAGCGCTTCTTTCTCTCTCAGGTCGAGGGCCGCGAACCTCTCGCCAATGGCGGCCACCAGCAACTGCACCGCGACCTGTCGGTGCAGCGTCCAGGTGACACGGCCATCGCACTGGTCTACCTCGATGACTACGGCCCGGAGAACGGCGCCACCCGCCTCGTCCCCGGTAGTCATCGCCCGGCATCGGGCGAGCCTCCGTTCGATGCCACCGACGAGTCCCGATCCTTGCAATTGACCGGCAACGCGGGCGACATCCTGATTTTCGATGCTGATCTGATCCACGCCGGCAGCCTGAACCCCACCGGTGCTCGCCGCCGCACACTGCTGATCACTTATTTTTCGCAAGCGCTCTACGCATCACACCTGGAAACGGTGCGCCTCAGGAGCATTCGGATGGACACCAGCGAACGGTTCGACCCTGCGGAGTTTGCCTTGGCGAATCCCGGACAATTCATTTGACTTGATTGCCTAAGGCAACTATATAGTTGCCTTAGGCAACCATTTGAGTATCCGCCATGTCCATGCCCACGCTCATCGAACGCGCCGACACCGTCCGCCAGTTCAATCGTTTCTACACCCATCAGATCGGCGTTCTGCAGGAACACCTGTTGCATAGCGACTACTCGCTGACCGAGCTGCGCATCCTCTACGAACTGGCCTCAGGCGGCGATCTGACCAGCGCCGACCTGCGGCAGATGCTGGGCCTGGACGCGGGTTACATGAGCCGGATCATCAGCGGCTTCGACAAAAAAGGCCTGATCCAGAAAGTCCCTTGCGCCACCGACGCCCGCGCCAGCCTGTTGCACATCACCGATCTGGGCCGCGCCATCCTCGCCCCGCTGGAACAGGCTTCGCGGCAGGAAGTCATCACGCTGCTCGAACGCCTCGCCGAGCCGCAGCAACTGGAACTGATCGCCGCCATGAAACGGATCCAGACCTTGCTCGAGGGCGGCAAATCCTCCACCTGGCTGCTGCGCGATCCGCAACCGGGTGACATGGGGCTGGTGGTGCAACAACAGACCGTGATCTATACCCGCGAATATGGCTGGAACTCGGAGTTCGAAGCGCTGGTGGCCGAGGTCGTGGCCAACTACCTGCGCGAGTTCGACCCTGCCTGCGAACGCTGCTGGATCGCGGAAAAGGATGGCACGGTGGTGGGCTCGGTATTCGTCATCCGGCACGACGAAACTACGGCAAAACTGCGCATGCTGTACGTGGACGCCAGTGCTCGGGGGCTGGGGATCGGCAATCGGCTGGTCGAGGAATGCCTGCGCTTCGCCCGGGACGTCGGCTACAAAAAGATGATTCTGTGGACGACCGGCAATCTGGTCGATGCACGCAAGTTGTATCAGAGGGCGGGTTTTGAGTTGGTGGAGGAAGAGCCGATTCACAGCTTCGGGAAGGATCTGGTGAGTCAGACATGGGCGATTGAGTTGTGAACCTGATTCCGACGTCGAACGCTCAAGTATTGCGCAACTGACGACATGAAACCCGCCCCTCTGTGGCGACCGGACAGCAGGCAGCGACAGAAGCAATGAGCATCGCCCCGAGCTGACACCTTGTGTGGCAGCTCGGGGCCAATGGCCGCGAGCTGCGCGTCAGGAATGGTTTCGGCCGATCCACATCCGGGTCAGTGTGTTGTCACGAACCCAGTAGTGGTGAAACAGCCCTGCGGCCGCGTGCAGACCGATCAGCCAGTAACCGGTGCTCCCCAACAGTTCATGCCAGTACTTGAGTCGTTTGGCGAAATCAGGATCGATGTTCACCGGTGCCGGGACATGGAAGCCGAAGTACGGGAATGGTTTGTCGGCAGCGGCCAGCATCAGCCAGGCCAGGATCGGGGTTGCGATCATCAGCCCATACAGCGCCAGGTGCATCAGGTGCGAGATGCCGGTCTGCCAGGCCGGCGGCTGCGGGCTGATTGGCGGGCGCGGGCTCAGTCGGCCGATCAGGCGTATCCACACCAGGGCAAAGATGCTTGCGCCGAAAATCCCGTGCCAGCCCATCAACATGCCACGGGCTTCGCTGCCCTTGGGCATGAAACCTTTGATTTCGACGCACGCATACACGCCGACGAACAATGCCAGCATCAGCCAATGCAGAGCGATTGAGAGTTTTCCATAACGGGTTACAGCGATGTCACGGGTCATAAGACGCGCCTCGTAATTGTCGTGAGCGACGGTCTGGTTCATTCGACCGTCTCGATACGGCTGCAAGGCAAGCCGCCGGTGCCACCCTGCCTTTGCAGTCTTAAGACAATCTGAAGATTGCCCGTTTGATTAACCTTTTTTCACCTTCAGATTTCGTTAAGAAATGCCTCCGATACTCGGCTCAAACCATTGAGGGGAGGCGTTCTGCCCATGCCCGCTTTCGACTGGAACATCCCCCTTCCTCTGCACTTCGGCCCAGCCGAAACGCCCCTGATGACATTGACCGGTGCCCGGCCCGGCAGCACGTTGCGAGAGACGTTCGAAGCCTTCGTCCAGGAACGCTTTCGCAAAGCCCATGGCGCCGATATCCGGCACTTTATGCCCGAGCTGTTCGGCATGCGCAACGGCGACGGCCGACTGTGTGCGGTGACCGGAGTACGTCTTGCCCATCAAGCCCCGCTGTTTCTCGAACGCTATCTGGATGAACCGATCGAGCCCTTGATCAGCGCGGCGGCGGATCGTCCGGTCGAGCGCAGCGCAATCGTCGAGGTCGGCAACCTTGCCGCCAGCGACACCGGCAGTGCGCGGCTGAGCATCATCGCCATTACCTACCTGCTGGCCATGGGTGGCCTGGAATGGGTGACATTCACCGGCAATATCGGGCTGGTCAACAGCTTCCATCGCCTCGGCCTGAAACCAGTGACATTGTGCGCCGCCGACCCGGAGCGATTGGGTGACGAGCGTCAACATTGGGGCAGTTATTACGAAAGCAAACCCTGGGTGCACGTCGGCAACATCCGCGCCGGCTTCGTTCATTTGCGCAACATCGGCCTGTTTACCCGCCTGGGTTTGCCGACCTCGATTGAAGGAGCCTGCGATGTCGCTTGAAATGCAACGCTTTCAGGAAGCCCTGCGCGACCATGCCCGACGCAATGACAACCGCATCGCGCTGTGGGGGGACACGCTGAAGCTCGATTACGCCACGGTTTATGCCGAGGTGCTCTATCGCCGGGAACGCCTGCGTCATGAGCAGGCGCAAGTCATTGCCCTGGCTTTGGATAACGGTGTCGATGCCTTGATGTGGGATCTGGCCGTGTTGTTCGAAGGCTTGACGTGCGTGACGCTGCCCCCGTTTTTCAGCCCGGCGCAACGCGCTCATTGCCTGGAGCAAAGTCAGGCCGAGCGGGTGATTGCCGAGCCGGAGCTGGAAGATGAACTGCTCGCGGCCGGTTATGAGAAACACGGCGAATTCTGGTGTCGCACGTTCAGTGGCCCGAGTCGCCTGCCGGCAGGCACCGCGAAACTGACCTTCACCTCCGGCACCACCGGCACGCCCAAAGGCGTATGCCTGAGCACCGACAGACTGTTGAGGGTGGCACGGGAGCTGGAACAGGCAAGCAAATCCACGGCTCCAAAGCATCATCTGGCACTTTTGCCGCTGGCGATTCTGCTGGAAAACATCGGCTGTTATGCCGCGCTGCACGCCGGTGCGACACTGAGCCTGCCGAGCCAGAAAACCCTGGGCATACAGGGCGCCAGTGGCGTCGATGTACCGCTCTTGCTGGGCTGCCTGGCCAGGCGAGCACCGCAGAGTCTGATTCTGGTGCCGCAACTGTTGCTGATGCTGGTCAGCGCTGCCGAACAGAAAGCCTTTGACCCACAACAACTGCGTTTCGCCGCCGTCGGTGGCGCACGGGTAACGGCGGATCTGCTGCAACGCGCGCAACGTGTCGGCCTGCCGGTTTTCGAAGGCTATGGTTTGTCCGAATGCGCCTCGGTGGTGTGCCTCAATCGCCCCGGTGCACGGCGTCCGGGCAGCGTGGGCCAGCCATTGCCGCACGTTGAAGTGCGCCTGGCCGAAGACGGCGAAGTGCTGATCAAGGGCGCTGCCCCGCTCGGTTATCTGGGGGACGCGCCGTACACCGATGAGTGGTGGCCGAGCGGCGATCTGGGCGAATTCGACCCCGAAGGTTTTCTGTACCTCAAGGGCCGCAAGAAGCACCAGTTCGTCACCAGCTTCGGACGCAACGTCAACCCCGAATGGATTGAATCCGAACTGACCCAGCGCAGCCACATCGCCCAGGCCTTCGTCTATGGCGAGGCGCTGCCGCACAACCACGCCCTGCTCTGGCCGCACCGTGCCGATTGCAGCGAAGCGGAGCTGGCGGCGGCGGTTGCCGAAGCCAACGAAGCCTTGCCCGATTACGCCCAGGTGCATCGCTGGACACGCCTGACGCAACCGTTCAGCGCCACCAATGGTTTGCTCACCGCCAACGGCCGCCCGCGCCGTGAAGCGATCGTCACGCAGTACCGCCACCTGCTTTCTGAACTCGCCGTTTCCGAGGATTCCGCGCCATGAATTTTTTCGACACCCTGCAAGAAGCCACGCATAAGGAACGTCACGAGCTGTTCAACCTGCCGATCATTCTCGATGCCTTGCAAGGCAAGGTCAGTCTGGAAAGCTATCGGGCATTTCTGACTCAGGCGTATTACCACGTGCGCCATACCGTGCCGTTGATGATGGCCTGCGGCGCGCGCCTGCCGATGCGCCTGGAGTGGTTGCGTAAAGCGGTGACCGAATACATCGAAGATGAATACGGTCATGAACAGTGGGTGCTGAACGATATCGCCGTGTGTGGCGGTGACCGCGATGCGGTACGCGACGGCCAGCCCTCGCTGCCGATCGAACTGATGGTGAGTTTTCTTTACGACCTGATCGCCCGCGGCAATCCGGTGGGACTGTTCGGTATGGTCAATGTGCTCGAAGGCACCAGCATCGCCCTGGCCACTCATGCAGCAGGCAGCATTGGCGAGCGTCTGGCATTGCCGGACACCGCGTTCAGCTACCTGAATTCGCACGGCTCGCTGGACATCGAGCATATGCAGACCTATCGCCGCTTGATGAACCAGCTGGAAGATCCGGACGATCAGGCCGCGGTGATCCATGCCTCGAAAGTCGTCTATCGCCTGTACGCCGACATGTTTCGCGGGCTGCCGCGTGACACGGAGACTCAACATGCAGCTGCGTGATGCGCGCGTGGTGCTGACCGGTGCCAGTGGCGGCATCGGCCTGGCGATCACCGAGGCCTTGTGTACCGCCGGTGCCAGGGTGCTGGCGGTGGCGCGGCATGGGCAGGCGCTGACACCGTTGCTCACGCGTTACCCGGACACCCTGTGCTGGGTCGCCGCCGACCTGACTGTGCTCAGTGACCGGCGCAAAGTGCTGGCGGCCGCAGAAACCGTCGGCGGCATCAACCTGCTGATCAACGCTGCCGGGATCAACCACTTCGCCATGCTTGAACAGCTTGATGACAGCGACATCAACGCGATGCTCGCGGTGAACATCAGTGCGCCGATCTGCCTGACCAGACTGCTGTTGCCGCTGCTCAAAGGGGCCGATAGCGCGATGGTGGTGAACGTGGGTTCCACCTATGGTTCGATCGGCTATGCCGGTTATGCCAGTTATTGCGCGACCAAGTTCGCCCTGCGCGGGTTCTCCGAAGCGCTGCGCCGGGAACTGGCCGACACCCGGGTCAACGTGCTGTATGTCGCGCCCCGCGCAACCCGCACCACAATGAACAGCGCGCAGGCGCAGGCCTTGAACGAGGCGCTCAAATCCAATGTCGATGACCCGCAAACCGTTGCCTCGGCGGTGCTTCACGCAATCGCCGGTGACCGCCGTGACCTGTATCTGGGCTGGCCGGAGCGCTTCTTCGTGCGCCTGAACAATCTGCTGCCGCATCTGGTGGATCGAGGCCTGCGCAAACAGTTGCCGCTGATTCGTCGCTTCAGTGAAAAACCCGACAACGAGACGCCAAAACCTTGATCCGGACGGCATCGACAGCCTGTACTTTTGCGGCGATCACCTCTACCGTCAGAAGCAGTACGCTGAAGCCAGGGCTGCACTGCTCAAAGGCACAAAAAACCGCCCCAACGTCCTGGCCGGGAAACCGCAGATGCGGGGCGCCGCAAAGAGATCGCCGCGCTGTCGGTGAACGTGAGCAAGAAACTCGACTGACAGGAGTCCGCGTGCGTTTATTACTGATTGAGGATGACATCGCCCTGGGTGAAGGCATTCATCAGGCGCTGACGCGCGAGGGTTACACCACTGACTGGCTCAAGGACGGCGGCAGCGCATTGCATGCGCTGCTCAGCGAGACCTTCGACGTGGCGGTGCTCGACCTGGGGCTTCCGCGCATGGATGGCCTAGAAGTGCTGCGCCGCCTGCGCGATGCCGGTTCGAATGTGCCGGTACTGATTCTCACCGCACGCGATGCCACCGAAGACCGGATCGCCGGACTGGACGCAGGTGCCGATGATTACCTGATCAAGCCGTTCGATCTCGCCGAACTCAAGGCACGCCTGCGAGCCTTGTTACGTCGCAGCGCCGGTCGCGCGCAGGCGTTGATTGAACATGCCGGCATCAGCCTCAACCCCGGCACCCAGCAAGTCAGCTATCAGGGCCAGCCGGTGGCACTTACACCCAAGGAATACCAGTTGCTGCATGAGTTGCTTTCGCCCCCGGGACGGGTGATGACCCGCGACCAACTGATCCAGTTGCTCTACGGCTGGAACGAAGAAGCGGAAAGCAACACGCTGGAAGTGCACATTCACCACCTGCGCAAGAAGTTCTCCAACGATCTGATCCGTACTGTCCGTGGGGTGGGGTATCTGGTGGAAGAACGCCGATGACCTCGATTCGCCGTCGCACCTTGACGCTGATGATCGGCTTGTTGCTCGCAGGCATCTCGGTCATCAGCGTCTTCAACTTACACGACAGCAACCACGAGATTGCCGAGGTGTACGACGCCCAGTTGGCGCAGAACGCCCGTCTTCTGCAAGGCGTCATGCGCATGCCGATGGAGAGCAGGCAGCAAGCCGCGTTGTACCGGGCTTTCAATAGCGCGCTGGGTGAAGCCGTATCCCGGGGCGATGGCCACCCGTACGAAGGGAAGATCGCTTTTCAAGTGTGGAAACCGACGGGCGAGATACTCGTACACACCGCGAGTGCACCCTCCTTCCGTACACTACCGACCCAGCCGGGCTTCAGTGACGTCGTGGATCTGGAGAACCGCCACTGGCGCGCTTTTCTGCTGGAAGACCCGCAAAACGGCCTGCACATCTGGGTGGGTGAACGCGAAGACGTGCGCGCCGACCTGGTCGACCGGATCGTGCGTCATACCTTATGGCCAAACGTAATCGGCAGCCTGATCCTCGCGGCCATGGTCTGGCTGGCCATTGGCTGGGGGCTCAAACCACTGGCGAACATGGCATCCACCCTGCGCGCCCGGCACTCTGGCTCGCTTGAACCCTTGCAACTGGCGCCTTTGCCCAGCGAACTGGAGCCGATGCAAGCCGCGCTCAATCGTATGCTTGCGCAGATTCAGGAGGTGCTCGGACGCGAACGTCGCTTCATTGCCGACGCCGCCCACGAAATGCGTACGCCACTGGCGGTGCTGCGGGTGCATGCGCAGAACCTGCTGGAAGCCGGCACCGAACAGGAACGCCGCGAGTCTTTGCAATTTTTGATTTCCGGCGTCGACCGCGCCAGCCGGCTGGTCAACCAGTTACTGACCATGGCGCGCCTGGAGCCCAAATCCGATCCACCCGAACTGCAGCGTATCGACCTCGGCGCGACCGTGCGCAGCAGTCTGGCGCAACTGACACCATGGCTGTTGAGCAGACAACTGGAGCTGGACTTTGAAGACAGTGCCCGGCCGTTGCACATCATGGCCAGCCCCGCCGCCATCGATATCGCATTGAACAACCTGGTCACCAACGCCGCCAACTTCACTCCACAAGGCGGCGTCATTACCGTACTGATCAGCCAGAGCGAGGGATTCTGCCATTTGATCGTCGAAGATCAGGGACCGGGGATCGACGAAACAGACCGGATGCGGTTGTTCGAGCGTTTTTACAGCCGAGGCAATCCCGAAGGTGCCGGGCTGGGACTGGCGATCGTATACATCATCGCAACCCGGTTGGGCGGGCGAATTGCACTGGTAAACCGGGCGCAGGGCGGTACGCGAGCGACATTGTCGATTCCTGCTTGTGCCTGACTCATAAGCTGAAAATGGCCTCCATCAGCCCGAAGATGCTCCTCATGCCTCAAACATCGACGCAGCGTTCGCCATGAAAACCGGCATCATCTCAGACACCCACAACCTCCTGCGTCCACAAGCGCTGACTGCGCTCGAAGGTTGCGACCGGATCATCCACGCCGGCGATATCGGCAACCCGGACATCCTTGCCCGATTGGCCGACATCGCGCCTGTGCAAGCCGTGCGGGGCAACAACGATCTGAACAGTCCGTGGGCCAGCGACATTCCCGATCTCCTGACCTTCGACCTGAATGGCTGGCAAGCCCTGCTGGTCCATGACATCGCCGATGTGCCGGCCGCTCTCGACCCGCAGATCAGGCTCATCATCACCGGCCACTCCCACAAGCCGCTTGTCGAATGGCGTGACGACCGGCTCTACGTCAACCCGGGCAGCGCCGGCCCGCGGCGTTTCAAGTTGCCGGTCACGCTGGCGATTCTCGAGATACAACCCGCCAACATCGAACCGCGCCTGATCTCCCTGCTGGATCCCCCCGCCTGAAACCGCTACCGTTCCCCCTTCAGAACAGGGATCCCACTTGCCATGTCCATCGTCGACAACCTTCTCGCCTTCACCTTCGCCGCCACGCTGCTGACCCTGACGCCTGGCCTCGACACCGCGCTGGTCCTGCGAACGGCCACCGTCGAGGGCAAGCACCAGGCCTTGCGTGCTGCACTGGGCATCAATGCCGGTTGCCTGTTGTGGGGCGCGGCGGTGGCGTTCGGCCTGGGGGCGTTGATTGCCGTTTCGGAGCTGGCCTACAACCTGTTGAAGTATTGCGGCGCGGCGTATCTGGCGTGGCTCGGCTTGAACATGCTGCTGCGCCCTCGCCGCTCGCTGGCGCCTGCCGAATCCACCGGCAAACCGGGGAGCAACTGGTTCTTGAAGGGCATGTTGGGCAATGTGCTCAATCCTAAAGTGGGGATTTTCTACGTGTCGTTCCTGCCGCAGTTCATTCCGCAAGGGCAGCCACTGGTGCCGTGGACGTTCGGTCTGGTGAGCATTCATGTGGTGCTGGGACTGATCTGGTCGCTGGTGCTGATTGGCGCGACGCAACCGTTGTCGGGTTTTCTGCGCCGGGAGCAGGTGATTCGCTGGATGGATCGCACCACCGGCATGATTTTCGTGCTGTTTGCGGCGCGGTTGGCCTTCAGTAAGCGCTGAATCGTCCAACGCCTTCTATCGACGCATGTAGTTTTATCGACCCCGGCCCTTGCTTGAAACATATGGAAATCCGTATATTCGGTTTTCCGTATATGCAAGGGTGTTCCCATGCTTGACCCTGTCTCCGTTTTCAAATGCCTCGCCGACGAAACCCGCACCCGGGCCACATTGCTGATTACCCGAGAAGGCGAGTTGTGCGTCTGCGAACTGGTCTGCGCACTGGACGACAGCCAGCCGAAAATCTCTCGTCATCTGGCACAACTGCGTACCTGCGGTCTGTTGCTGGATCGTCGTCAGGGCCAGTGGGTGTATTACCGACTGAATCCGCAGTTGCCCGAATGGGTACGCGAGTTGCTGCAGAGCACCCTCGCCGCCAATACCGCGTGGCTGGAAGAAAACAGTGCACGACTCGCGGCCATGGGCGATCGCCCGCTCAATACAACCGCCTGCTGCTGAGGACCGATCATGCGCGTTCTATTCATGTGTACCGCCAACAGCTGCCGCAGCATTCTGTCCGAAGCGATGTTCAATCACCTGGCGCCGCAAGGTTTCGAGGCGGTCAGCGCCGGCAGTTTCCCCAAGGGCCAAGTGTTGCCACGCAGCCTGACCACGTTGCAGGAGGCCGGCATTTCCACCGCCGGTTTGAGCAGCAAGGGCAACGACGCCTTCGAAGACAATCCGCCGGACATTGTCATCACCGTGTGCGACAAGGCCGCCGGTGAAGCCTGCCCCGTCTATTTCGGGCCCGCCTTGAAGGCCCATTGGGGGTTGGAGGATCCGTCGGAAGTGCGTGGCGATGAGACCACTGTCAACGCAGCCTTCCACGCCACCCTCGCCCGGATCGAAACCCGCTGCCGGGCCTTCCTCGCCCTGCCCTTCGCCGAACTCGACCGTGATGCCCTCAAGCGCGAGCTCGACCGCATCAGCCTGCTATGACCGGAGTCGTCATGACCGACCTGCCCAATCTCGACCTGTCACTGATTCAGAAAACCACCCGCAACGATGGCGCGCACAAGCCGCGCATCCTGTTGCTCTACGGCTCGACCCGCCCGCGCTCCTTCAGCCGTTTGCTGGTGGAGGAAGCCGCCCGGCTGCTGGAGCACTTCGGCGCCGAAACACGGATCTTCAATCCGTCGGGTCTGCCGCTGCCGGACGATGCGCCCGGCGATCACCCGAAAGTCCAGGAGTTGCTTGCGCTGATGCAATGGTCCGAAGGCCAGGTCTGGTGCTCGCCCGAACGTCACGGCGCGATGTCGGCGGTGTTCAAGGCGCAGATCGACTGGGTGCCGCTCGCCCTCGGCGCCGTGCGCCCGACCCAGGGCAAGACCCTGGCGGTGATGCAGGTCTGCGGTGGTTCGCAATCGTTCAACGTGGTCAATCAACTGCGGGTGCTGGGCCGCTGGATGCGCATGTTCACCATCCCCAATCAATCCTCGGTGCCCAAGGCATATCTGGAATTCGACGAAAGCAATCGCATGAAGCCTTCGGCGCTGTACGACCGAGTGGTGGATGTGATGGAGGAATTGGTGAAGTTCACGCTGTTGTTGCGTGATCGCCCGGATCTGGTGGATCGCTATTCAGAGCGCAAGGAATCGGCGGAGGAATTGATGCAGCGGGTCAACCAGCGTTCGATCTGATATCCCGAACAAAAGCCGGTGCGGTCCTTCGCACCGGCTTTTTCGTCATCGGTTTACGGCTGAATGGAAGCACCATCGCCTTCGGGTGACGTGTTCTCAATGGACAAATGACGTCGGCGCATCAACCGATACGCCGCCGGAATGACGAACAGGGACAACAGGGGCGCCGTGACCATGCCGCCGACCATGGGCGCGGCGATGCGGCTCATGACTTCGCTGCCGGTGCCGCTGCCCAGCAGAATCGGCAACAGGCCGGCGATGATCACGGCCACGGTCATGGCTTTGGGGCGTACGCGCTGCACGGCGCCTTCGCGAATCGCCTCGGTCAGCCCGAACTCGGTGCGGTCGCCGCCGTCTTCGCGTTCGGCCCAGGCGTTTTTCAGGTACAGCAGCATGATCACGCCGAACTCAGCGGAGACCCCGGCCAATGCGATGAACCCGACCCCGGTGGCCACCGACAGGTTGTAGCCCAACAGATAAAGAAACCAGGCGCCGCCACTCAGTGCGAACGGCAACGTGGCCATGATCAGCAGTGCTTCGTCGAAACGGGCGAAGGTCAGGTAGAGCAGCACAAAGATGATCAATAACGTGGCGGGCACCACCAGTTTCAGCCGAGCGTTGGCCCGTTCGAGAAACTCGAACTGCCCCGAGTAACTCAGGCTCATGCCAGGCTGCAACTTCACCTGTTCGCTGACCACACGACGCAGGTCAGTCACCACCGAAGCGATGTCCCGGCCTCGCACGTCGATGTACACCCAGCCGGACGGTCGGGCGTTTTCGCTCTTGAGCATCGGCGCACCATCCGTGACCCGGATTTTCGCCAGCATGCCAAGGGTGACCTGACTGCCCGAAGGCGTGTAGATCGGCAGTTGCTGCAGAGCACCGGGCGAGTCGCGCCACTCTCGCGGATAACGGATGTTGATCGGGAACCGCGCCAGCCCCTCGATGGTTTCCCCGACGGTTTCTCCACCGATGGCGCCAGCGACGATGGATTGCACATCGCTGATATTGAGCCCGTAGCGCCCGGCAGCGGTGCGGTCGATATCGACGTCGATGTAGCGGCCACCTGTGAGGCGCTCGGCCAGCGCCGAACTGACGCCGGGCACGTCTTTGGCCACGCGTTCGACGGCCTGGGTCACCGCATCGATCTGCGCCAGGTCGTTGCCGGCGACTTTTACCCCGATGGGACTTTTGATCCCGGTGGCGAGCATGTCGATGCGGTTGCGGATCGGCGGGATCCAGATGTTGGTCAGCCCCGGTACTTTCACCACGCGGTCCAGTTCTTCCACGAGTTTTTCCGGGGTCATGCCCGGACGCCATTGTTCGTGGGGCTTGAACTGGATGGTGGTTTCGAACATCTCCAGCGGTGCCGGATCGGTAGCGGTTTCGGCGCGACCGGCCTTGCCGAACACATGCTCGACCTCGGGCACGGTCTTGATCAGGCGGTCGGTCTGTTGCAGCAATTGCGCAGCTTTTTGCGCTGATAATCCCGGCAAGGCCGAAGGCATGTACAGCAGATCGCCTTCGTCCAGCGGCGGCAGAAACTCCCCTCCCAGGCGCGACAACGGCCACGCCGCACTGATGAACACCAGCAGCGCCAACAGCAGGGTGAGTTTCGGACGACGCAACACTGCATCCAGCGCTGGCTGGTAGATCCGGATCAGCCAGCGGTTGAGCGGATTGTGGCGCTCATCCGGAATCCGACCGCGTATCCAGTAGCCCATCAACACCGGCACCAACGTCACCGACAGTCCCGCTGCCGCCGCCATGGCATAGGTCTTGGTAAACGCCAGCGGCCCGAACAAACGCCCTTCCTGGGCCTGCAAGGTAAACACCGGGATGAACGACAGCGTGATGATCAGCAGGCAGAAAAACAGCGCCGGCCCCACCTCCGCCGCCGCATTGGTCATCACCTGCCAATGACGTTCGCCCTTGAGTGCCTGCCCGGGATTGGCGGCATGCCACGCTTCGATTTTCTTGTGGGCGTTCTCGATCATCACCACGGCCGCATCGACCATCGCACCAATGGCGATGGCGATCCCGCCCAGCGACATGATGTTGGCGTTCAGCCCCTGATGACGCATGACGATGAACGCGATCAGCACCCCCACCGGCAACGAGATGATCGCCACCAGTGACGAGCGCAGATGCCAGAGGAAGATCCCGCAGACCAACGCCACTACGATGAACTCTTCGAGCAGCTTGTGGCTGAGATTGTCCACGGCACGGTCGATCAGCTTGCTGCGATCGTAGGTGGAGACGATCTCTACGCCCGGCGGCAGGCTGCTTTTCATGTCGTCAAGTTTGGCCTTGACCGCCGCGATGGTCTCCCGGGCGTTCTTGCCGCTGCGCAAAACCACCACGCCGCCGACGGTTTCACCCTGGCCGTCCAGTTCAGTGATGCCCCGGCGCATGTCCGGTCCGTTCTGTACCGTGGCGACATCACCCAGGGTCACCGGCACCCCGTCGGCGCCCAGTTTGAGCGGGATCGCCCGGAAATCATCGAGGGATTTCAGATAGCCGGACGCGCGCACGATGAACTCGGTTTCGGCCATTTCCAGCACTGCACCGCCGGTCTCCTGATTGGCCTTGCCGATGGCTTCGCGCACCTGCGCCAAGGTGATGCCGAGGCTGGCCAGACGCACGGGATCGGGCTGCACCTGATACTGCTTGACCATGCCGCCGAGGGTGGCGACTTCGGCGACGTTGGGCAGCGTCTTGAGCTCGAACTTGAGGAACCAGTCCTGCAACGCCCGCAACTGCGCCAGATCATGCTGCCCCGTGCGGTCCACCAGCGCGTACTGGTAAATCCAGCCGACCCCGGTGGCATCCGGACCCAACGCCGGTTTGGCACTGGCCGGCAGACGACTCTGGATCTGGCTCAGGTACTCCAGCACCCGCGAACGCGCCCAGTACTGATCGGTACCGTCCTCGAACAGCACGTACACGAAACTGTCACCGAAGAACGAATAACCACGCACGGTTTTCGCCCCCGGCACCGAAAGCATGGTGGTGGTCAGCGGATAGGTCACCTGGTTCTCGACGATTTGCGGCGCCTGTCCGGGGTACGGCGTGCGGATGATCACCTGCACATCGGACAGATCCGGCAGCGCATCGATCGGTGTGTTCTGCACCGACCAAACTCCCCACGCCGTCACAAACAATGCCGCCAACAGCACCAGAAAGCGGTTGGCCACGGACCAGCGAATCAGCGCGGCGATCATGGCTGGCTCCCCGAGGCTTCATTTTCCGTCTCCAGCGGCGCGACAGCGATGCCTTTCAGGCTGGCCTCGGAGTCGAGCAGGAACTGGCCGGAGGTGACGACTTTCTGCCCTTCTTCCAGCCCCTGGAGGATCAGCGTCTTGCCGTCGCTTTCCTGTCCGGACCGTACCTCCACCGGGCGATAGTGCCCCGCGTCTTCGGCCAGCATGACCAGGGCCCGCTTGCCGGTGCGGATCACCGCCTCACTCGGCACCCACAGGCTGTCCTGGCCAGTCGAGCTGTTCAGCCTTACCTGTGCGGTCATCCCCGGCCGCAAGCGACCTTCGGCGTTGGCCAGTTCGACCCGCACGCGCAGGGTACGGCTGTCGGGGTTGGTGTCCGGCAGAATCGCGCTGACCTTGCCGTTGAACACCGTGCCGGGAAACGCCGACAGCCGCGCCTCGATGGCTTGCCCTTCACTGATGGCGCCCGTCTGCGCTTCCGGCACCGCCACGGCGAGCCAGACACTGCCCAACCCGTTGACCCGCGCCAGCGTCTCACCGACCGCCACGGTCATGCCCGTGCGTACGTTGAGTTCCTGCAACACGCCACCCACCGGGCTGGTGACGGTGAGGTTCGACTGAACCTTGCTGCTGCGTTCCATCTGTGCGATCAGGCTCGACGGCATGCCGGTCAGTTGCAGGCGTTGGCGTGCCGCTGCGATCAGGTCGCGGTCGCCACTGCGCTTGAGGGCCAGAAACTCGGTCTGGGCCGCCGCCCAGTCAGGTACGAGAATGTCTGCCAGCGGAGCCCCCGCCGCCAGTACATCCCCCGGTGCCCGGTCATAGACCCGTTCGACAAAACCGCCGGTGCGGGACTGGACCACTGCCACGTCACGCTCGTTGAAGCTCAATACGCCGGCCACGTCGAGGCTGGAGGAAAACCGCCCGCGCACAACCGTTGCCGTGCGCAGCCCGAGATTCTGGCTCAGGCCCGGATCGATGCTCACCGTCGAATTGCCTGCGCCTTCGCTGGCGTATCGCGGCACCAGTTGCATGTCCATGAAGGGCGACTTTCCGGGTTTGTCGAATTTCTGCTGCGGATACATCGGGTCATACCAGTACAGGGCCTTGGGTTCGGGGCCCTGCTCCGCCGTCGCTCCGGTTGCGCCGGGCATGCGCTGATAAGCCACGCCGTAGCCCCCAGCAATCCCCACGGCAAGGGCGAGGCCGGCCAGCCACAAGCTGTTGCGTTTTTGAAAATTCACAGGCTGTTCTCCCCATAAGCGAAATGCAGACGCGCAGCGCTCAGTGCGCGCTGCTCTTCCACGTCGATCTGTTTGAGGCGCGCCTCGATGAGTTCACGGCGGGCGCTGACGACAGCGTTCAGATCGCTCTTGCCGGCGCGATAACTGGCGAGGCTCAACCCGACCTTCTCTTTGGCCAGCGGCACCAGGCTTTGCTGGTTGCGCAGCATCGCCCGGTCGAGGCGCGCGTATTCGGCCAGTTCGCTCTCCAGTTGCTCGGTGTGCTCCCGGGACAGGGCTTCGCGCTGTGCTTCGATCTGGCTGAGTTCAGCCTGGCGGGCGGCAATCTTCGGGTTCTGTCGCGTTTCGGGAAACAGCGGCAAATCCCAGGAAAACTGCACGCTGACCATGTCGCCGAACTCGCGACCACGATGCTGGTAATCCACTTCCCAGCTCCAGTCGGACTTTTTCTCGGACACGGCTTCCTGCACCTTCGCCTGCGCTTCGCGAGCCATGGGCGCAAATGCGGCCAGTTCGGGGTGGTGTTGCAGTTGATGATTGAAGTTCGCAGGGTCGACCGGCCACTGCGGCAGGCCGCCTTCGGGCTTGTCATTGGCAGCAGAACCGATCCAGCGTTTGAGGGCCGCTTGGGCCTGGGTGCGTTCCAGCGTCAGGTTGTCTTCTTGCTCCGCCAGTCGGGCGGCTTCCTGCTTCGGCGTCACGGCGTCGGCAGGTTGCGCACGGCCACCGGCGATCTGCGCCCGCACGGTATCGGTCAGCAGTCGGTTTTCCTTGTAGAAGTCCTGAAGCAGCGCCAGTTTGCGCTCCACCGAATAGCTGCCGATCCACGCCAGCGCCGTGGCTTGCCGGACTTTGAGGCGTTCAACACGACGTTCCGCCGCCGCCCGCTCGACGCCCGCCTCGGCGACTTCGATACGCGCCTTGCGCTTGTCGCCGTTGGGCATGTCCTGACGCCAGCCGACCATTTGCATGGTCATGAAGTCCTTGTCGAGGCTATAGCGATCCGGCCCGCCAACGGGATAGTTCTGCACACCCAGCACCAGTTTCGGATCGGGCAATTCCCCCGCCGGAATGGCGGCGCTGCTGGCGGCCTGGATTTTTGCATCTTGAGCGTTCAGCGACGGCGCGTTGGTTTCCGCCAGCCGCAGCGCTTCATCGAGTGTCAGCGCGGCGGCGAAACCCGACCACGCGAGCACACTTGCCGCAAGGCCGGCCACGAGTGGCCAACCTGTGCACTTGAATTTCATGTTTACGATTCCTGTGATCGTCCGCTGCACGCGGCGTAAAACACGCGCACAGCCAATCCACTCCGCCGAAACGGAATGAGTTCTCAAGGGGGACAGGAATCAGACGCGGGGCGGTCGCCAGACCCCGGACGGGGTCGCTACGGGCTGGGAATCCTTGAAGAAAGAGTGCGCAACGGGGCTGAACACGGTGACGGGGGGCTTGAGAATCGCGACTTGCAGCAGGCCGCCGGTCTTGCACTCCTGGCCTGGCTTGCAAGGCGCGCCGTGATCGGTGGGGCTTTTCATGTCCTTGCAGCAATCCATGCCCATGCCATCCATCATCGCCATGCCCATGGCCTGCATCGGGCAGGGTTCCGTCGGTGCCTGCACGCCCGCCATCCCGCTGAGGGGAAGCGCCAGGCTGATCAGGAAGACAAGACAAAACCGCAGATAGCGTTTCATGGCCGTGAGTCTAGTGGCGAAAAAAGGGATTCACAATCAAGTGCCGGCGATATCAGCGGATGAACATTAAGCCAGGATTAGCCACGGAAAATCATGCAACGCTCGAACGATCACCTAACCTGAGTGTTTGTGTGTTCAACCGGAATCCGTCAGCCCCATGCGCCCTGCCTTGAAGTCATTGATGTTGGTCGTCCTGATCCTGCTCGGCCCGGGCCTGACCATGGTGTCGGCGACCGACCTGCCGGGTGTCACCGACACAGGTGCCCCGCTTCCCGGTGTCACGCAAAGTGATCTGCAAGCCTTGCAGCTACGCCTCGACGGCCTCAAGCAACAGATCTCGTCCGCCAACAATTACAACCAGCTCGAAGGTCCGCAGGATCGGGTGCAGGCGTTCATTCTCGACATCGATCGGCTGTCGGCCTCACTGTTGCCGCAACAGGCGCAACTGACCGTGCAACTGGGCGTGCTGGGTGCGGCGCCGACGGAAACAGTCGCCGCCGAACAGGCCGATATCGCCGCGCAACGGGCGACGTTGATCGAGCAGAAAAACAAGGTCGACACCGCCCTGAAGAATCTGGCCACGCTCAAGCAAAGCGCCACAGAGCTGATCACCCAGATCGCCGGCATTCGCCGCACGTTGCTTGAAAGCGAACTGACCCTGCGCACCGACAGCGTGCTGAGCCCGGATTTCTGGTCGCCCGTGGTCGATCCCGCCCCCGAGGATCGCCAGCGCCTGCAGGAGTTCGTCGATCAGATCAAGGAAACCGGCACCGAGGCCTGGCAGTCCGGGCAACGGTTCTACACCGCCGTGCTGGTGGTGTTGTCTTTCGTCATCTGGACGCTGGGCCGGCGTCTCGCCGACCGCTGGCTGGCGTGGGTTTGCATTCATCGCATGCCCGAAGGCCGGCTGCGGCGCAGCTCGCTGGCATTCGCCTCGGCGCTGGCGACACTGGCAACCACTGCGATCGCCCTGGAACTGCTGTATTACGCCTGCACCCGGCATGTGCCGCTGCCGCCGATGCTGGAAACCTTTTCCGACGAGTTCCAGAAAGTGGTGTACGCCTGCGTGATGATCACCGGCCTGAGCCGGGCGTTGCTGTCCACTGAACATCCGTCGTGGCGACTGCCGGTGATTGCCGAACCGGTGGCCCTTGCGCTCAAGCCCTTCGCATGGCTCCTCGCCGCGACGCTGCTGGTGCTGGTGACCGCGGTGCAGGTCGGCAATTCGTCCGGCATGAGCAGCCAGATCGTGATCACCGGTCGTGGCGTGATCGCGCTGGTGGTATTGGCCATTGTCACCGTGCTGCTGATGCGCGTCGGCAAGGTGCGCAAGGCGCTGGCGGCGGCCGGGGACGCGCAAGTGACGGGCAACACCCTGGCCGGTGTGATTTACAGCCTCACCACATTGGCGATGGTCATTTCCCTGGGTGCATTGCTCACCGGTTATGTCTCGCTGGCGCGGTTCATCACCTATGAACTGGTGTGGGCGTTTATCGTGCTGTCCGGCTTCTACCTGTTGATGCAGTTGCTCAAGGACAGCTGCGAGTATTTTTTCTCGCCCCGCCACTCCAGCGGCAAGGCCTTGAAGCAACTGCTGGGTGTCGGCGACCGACGCCTCGAACAGGCCTCGACCCTGTTGGCCGGCGTGGGCCGCGCCGCGCTGTTGCTGCTGGCGGGGATCACCTTGTTCGTCGGCGGCATCGGTACCACGCTGGGCCAATTGGCCGCCAGCATCGGTACGATTCTCGGCGGTGCCGGCCTGCGCAAACTGCACATTGTTCCCGGGCACCTGCTCAATGCGGCGCTGGCGCTGTTGATCGGCATCTACCTGATCCGCGCCCTGCGCCGCTGGCTGGACAACGAGTTCCTGCCCAAGACCGACATGGACCCGGGCATGTGTGCGTCGCTCAGTACGCTGTTCTCCAACATCGGCTACGCGGTGGTGATTCTGTTGACGCTGTCGTCGCTGGGCGTGCAATGGACCAATCTGGCCTGGATCGTCAGCGCCCTGTCGGTGGGGATCGGTTTCGGTTTGCAGGAGATCGTGAAGAACTTCGTTTCCGGGCTGATCCTGCTCACCGAGCGTCCGGTGAAGGTCGGCGATCTGATCAGCATCAGCGGCGTCGAGGGCGACATCCGGCGGATCAACGTGCGCGCCACCGAGATCCAGCTCAGTGACCGCTCGATCGTGATCGTGCCCAACTCGCAACTGATCTCGCAGAACCTGCGCAACGTCACCCTCGGCGGAAGTGCCCAGGGCGTGGCGACACTGGAGCTGATGTTCCCGCTGGACATCGACCCCGAACAAGTCAAAAGCCTGCTGCTCGATACCTACAAAGAACACGAAACCATCCTCGGCAAACCGGCGCCGTTCGTGCGTTTCAGCAAGCTTTCGCCCGATGGCATCACCCTGACCGTGACCGGTTATGTCGACAGCCCGCGGATTGTCGGCAAGACCAAGAGTGATCTGTTGTTCGAGATTCTCAAGCAATTGGGGGCGGCAGGGATTGAGCTGGCCAAGCCACCGCAGCCGAGCGGCTGAGGCCCTTCAGCCCAATGACCCGATACCATCTATAGTCACATCGCTCAACTCATGGGAATTCGTCAGAAGTTCGCTGTTGGCCGTGTTCGATCAGAACTCCAGTTCCCCTGACAACCCAAGTGAAAATGGAGAACGTCATGGCCTTGGTCGATCCGCGGAACAACGAATACGACGTGAAAAAACTGGGCACTGCCAGCATCGTCGGTCACGTGAGCACTGACAGTGCCCGAATCTGGGTTCGTGTCTATAAGGCAGGAGAATGGGCGCTGGTCTGGTCCGAAAAAGCGTTGGTCGGGGACCTGTTCACGCTTGATGACAAACCCATTGAGCTGTTTCTCGAAGGTCAGGGGTGTGACCCGAAAAACATCCTGTCGTACAAGTTCGGTGAGGACTCGGACCTGACCAACACCTTCGATATTACCCATCTGAAACCGAACACCACTTACTACTATTACTTGATGAGCCAGAAGCCAGCGTCCAGGAGTATGTGGCGCAGGACAGAAATCGGATATCAGAAGGTCTATTCCTTTACCACCATGGCGCAATCCATGCCCGATTTCAGCTTCGGATTCTATAGCTGCCATGACCCGTTCAACGCCAATAACAGCAATGGTGCGTGGCCCTTGTTTCTCAACAGAGCCAATAACGCGAAAGTCAGATTCGTGATTGGCGGTGGCGATCAGGTCTATGTGGACTGCCAGGAAAACAAATACTTTCCGGACATCTGGGAATGGCTGCAGAACAACAAGGACGATCTGATCGCGGCGTTCACAAAAGACGGAAAACTGCTCACCGCGGGCCTTGATGCTTACCTCCTGAGTCTCTACCGCTGGTACTACCGCGTGTACTGGAATTTCCCCCAAATGCAGGAGATCTTTTCGAAAACGCCTCAATACATGATTTGGGATGACCATGAAATCATGGATGGCTGGGGATCGCGAACCAACGAGGAGCGCCTGGAAATTCTCTCAAGGTATTTCAAGAAAGACGACCCTGAAATCGACCAGCAACTTATCGACTCGATGTGGAATGCGGCAAGAACAGCCTATTTCGAATATGGCCATAGCCATAACCCTCCCACCAACATTGTCAGGTCGTTACTGAAAACACCCGAAAAATGCGTCTGGGACTACAGCTTCATAAAGGGCACGACCCCATTCTATGTGCTCGACCTGCGCGGGCATCATGATGTGGAAAGAGCCCGGAACAAGCTGCTTGGAGATGATCAGGTTGCCCGCTTTCTAGGCTGGCTGGATACGCCGCCTGTCAAAAGATCAAAAATCGTGTTTGTGGTCAGTTCCGTTCCGGTTGTTCACTGGCGATCCATCGTGCTGACGGCGGGTACTTTGATGAACAGTCTCAAGGACGATTTCATGGATGAATGGGATCATGAGTCCAATCACGTAGAAAGAAACCTGCTGCTGGAAAAAATATTTGCGGCCTTCGATGCCCAGGGCCGAACGTTGGTGTTCTTGAGCGGCGATGTTCATTGTGCTGCCGCCTTCAGGTTGCAACACAAAATCCATCGCCAGGCCAACGTTTACCAGATTACCTCGAGTGCAATTTCGCGAATGCCCGCCGGGCTGGCTGTCTTTGCCGGAATAGCCAAATCCGGTACGTTGAGTGGTAATGAAAATGTCCAGTTCGAGCACCTGTTCAGCCACTCGGAAGACAAGAACTTCGCCATTTTCCATGTGAAAAACGGTGATTCGATCAGCGTCGATCTTTGCTGGCCGGGGGGTACCGAGGGCGAAGCCGTCATCAAGACAATCGAGTTGGAATAACCGCCTGCATCCGGTTCCGTAAGCGCCGCAGCGGTCACGGAACCGGGCAGCCCTCAACATTTGCTTCGGGTGCGGCTTCCATTTCCATCTTCAAGCGGTCGGCCTTGCTGATGTACTTGGGCTTGTTGCTTTTCGGCGCCAGTTTGGCGTTGGCCTTTCTGGTTTTTTCCTTGAAGAGCTGTTGCAGTTTCTTCTGACGGTTCATGGTTCTGCCCTGCTTGAAAATGGGTGGATGATATCAGCCTTGGCCCGGTCTCAAGCCAGCACGTCGGTAATCCACCGCACCTGACGGACCAGATCTTGCACCTTGTGCTCACAAACCCCGTGCCGCGCTCGCCCGAAGTGATGCAGGGTCTGTTGTTTATGGCGCAGGCGATGCTGCCATTTGCCAATGAATGCCGGACAACGCGTCTGCAAATGCACCGGGCCAAAGTAGAGTTCCTTGGCGGAGTACCTCACCGGCTCGCCACGCTCGGCGACGATGATTTCGTAGTCGAAGCGATTTTCCCGCAGGACTTCTTCGCAGAGGATCCGGTAGTCGTTGTCCATCAGCCATTGGCGCAGCGGCTGCTCGCCACCGTTGGGTTGCAGGATCAGGCGTTCGCGACCGCTCAGGCGGGCCTTGCCGGCGTCGAGAATGTCACGGATGGTTTCGCCGCCCATGCCACAGAGGCTGATTGCGGTGATTGCATCTTCCGGCTCGATGGCCATCAAGCCATCAGCCAGGCGCACAGTCATCTGTTCGCCCAGATCGTTCTCACGCACGGTGCGTTCAGCCGAGCGAAACGGCGTCAGGGCCATCTCCCCCGCCACTGCTGCTTCAATGGCGCCGCGACGCATCAACGCCACCGGCAGATAGCCGTGATCCGAGCCGATATCGGCCAGCCGCGCTCCGACGGGCACGTGGGCCGCCACCCGTTCCAGGCGCCTGGACAATGTCTGTTCGTTCAACCGCAACCTCTTTTACTTTCAACGCCCGGCACCTGTGGCCGGATCGGGGCGCGATTCTGGGGGGCTACACCAACACCGTCAACCAGGCCGACAGCAACAACAAAAACGCCAGCCCGGCATTCATGCGCCCGAATGCCCGTGGCGAGCCAAAGAGCCGCGCACTGCCCACGCCCAGCACTGCCCACACCGTCATGCACGGCAGGCAGACCAGCAGAAACACGAAGGCCAGCAACAGCATCCGCGTTTGTTCATCGCCGCTCCCGCCAAACACACTGACCACCGCCACGGCCATCATCCACACCTTCGGGTTGATCAGTTGCAGGCCGGCAGCACCAAACACACTGAAGCCGCCATCACTTGCCTCTGTCGAGTCCAACGACGGCGGCGTACTGCGAAAGATCTGCCACGCCAGCCAGCTCAGCCACAGCACCCCGGTCCAGGCCATCGCCTGCTGCACCCGGGGATAGCGCAGCAGCGTTTCGCCCACACCAAGCCCGACCACCAGCACCACCAGTGCCGCCGACAGACAGGCACCGAAGATGATCGGCAGCGTGGCCAGCATTCCGCGCCTTGAGCTGTGGCTCATCACCAGAATATTGGTCGGCCCTGGGGTGATCGAGGCGACGAAGGAAAACAGCAAAAAAGGCAACAGCGATTCCATGGCATGGACTCCGGATCAGGACAGGAGCCCATGGTCGCGGTTGCGCGAGGTTCAGTCTGGAAGGTTTGAGCAGCGCTTGCGGTAATCCGCCGGGGTCAGGTGATAGGCGCGGCGAAACCAGCGGCCGAGATGGCTTTGATCGGCAAAGCCCAGTGCGCTGGCGACGTTGGCGGGCGTTTCGCCTCGCGCCAGCATTTGCCGGGCCCGGGCCAGTCGCAATTGGATCAGGTAGCCATGAGGCGCCAGCCCGAAGGCCGACTTGAAGGCGCGGGTCAGACGAAAACGGTCCACCCCGCAGACCCGGGCCAGATCATCCAGACCGATGTCCTCGAAGGCATGGGCATGCAGATAGTCCCGCGCAACTTGCGCCACGCGCGGCAGGCGTGGATCGAAGGCCTGACGCTTGCGCCAGTCGAGATGAGCGGTCAGTGATCCGAGCAAAGTGTCGATCGCACTCTGCCGGACGATACGCAAGTCACCGTGATGCAGCGCGTGAAAGGCCTGATTGATGGACGTGGCCAGGCGCTGGTCCTGGCTCAGGGTGTCGGCGAAGCCGAGCTGACAGTTATCCGGTGCCTGCTCGAACAGCGCCAGCAACTCGCGTTCCAGCCAGTTCGGATCGAAGTAGAGCATCGAGTAAGTGAAACCCTCTTCGGTCGGCGCATGCCCGTCGTGGATCTCTCCCGGCTCCAGCATGATCGCCTTGCCCGGCGTACTGAAATGCCGCACGCGTCGGCAATCGAACTGCTGCACCCCTTGCTCGGTGACGCCCACCAGAAAGCTGTCATGCCAGTGCGGATCGTAGGCATGACCCTGGAAATGGGCACGGATCGACTCGATGCCGGTGTCGGCATCCTGGGACAGGTCAATCCAGTTGCGCTTGTCCACGCGACACTCCGCAGAAATGGGTTCAACGGCTAAGTTACCGCGCTTCACGTCGATGCGTTTAGAAGATTTGTGCAGGTTCTCCCGCGCAGGCGAAACGCAAATTTAATGAACCCACGGTTTCACCAGCCGCCTAACCGAATGACCATCAGGAGGTAGCTCATGCAAATCGAAACCACGTGGATCGTGCTGGCCATCATTCTTTTGCTCGTGGAACTGTGGGCAATCAACCGGGTGCGCAAGAGCGAAGGGAAATCGAGCAACAAGGGCGTCTGGATCGTACTGATCGTGTTCGTGCCGTTGCTGGGCCTGATCGCCTGGGCGCTGGCCGGGCCGAAGCACGTCACCCAGACCTGATCTCACCAAGCATGCAATAAACCGGGCCCCGATCAGTCGGGGCTTTTTCATGGATGGCGGGTTTGTATCGCACTGTGTACGCAATGCCTGCGGATACACACATGCCTAATTCGGGAGCCAAACCGAAACAGCACGGATACACCGACAGGCTTTACTGGACTCCAGTTCAGAAGGGTTCCCCCAGAACCCCATCCCCGTCGATTGCAAAAGGAGCCGCCCCATGAAACCTGCACTGCACACCACCGCTGCCGGCAAAACCCGTCGCCTGCTGGGCCTGTCGATTCTCGCCACCGCCCTGATGCAATTCGGCGCATTCGCCAACGCGCAATCGGCTGCGCCGGAGCCGGTCAAAACCGAAGCTGCCAGTGTGAAGGCCGACCTGCCCTTCGGCGCGCTGAAACATGTGAAGGCCGGCGTGCTGGACGTGGCCTACGCCGAAACCGGCCCGGCCGATGGACCGGTGGTGATTCTGCTGCACGGCTGGCCCTACGACATTCATAGCTACGACGAAGTCGCACCGATTCTGGCGGCCAAGGGTTATCGGGTATTGATGCCGTACGCCCGGGGTTATGGCGACACGCATTTCCTTTCCGACAAGACTGTGCGCAACGGTCAGCCGGCGGCGCTCGCCAGTGACGTGATCGACTTCATGGATGCACTGAAAATCAAACAGGCCGTGCTCGGCGGCTATGACTGGGGCGCGCGCTCGGCGGACATCGTCTCGGCATTGTGGCCTGAGCGGGTGAAGGCGCTGGTGTCGGTCAGCGGTTACCTGATCGGTAATCAGGCCGCCGGCAAAAACCCGCTGCCGCCCAAGGCCGAGCTGCAATGGTGGTATCAGTTCTACTTCGCCACCGAGCGTGGTGCCGCCGGTTACGCCAAAAACACCCACGATTTCGCCAGGCTGATCTGGCAGACCGCCTCACCGAAATGGGCCCTCGACGACGCCACGTTCGACCGCAGCGCCAAGGCCCTGGAAAACCCCGATCACGTCGCCATCACCGTGTTCAACTACCGCTGGCGCCTGGGGCTGGTGCAGGGTGAAAGCCAATATGAAGCGCTGGAGCAGAAACTCGCCACCGCGCCGTCGATCAGTGTGCCGACCATCACTCTGGAAGGCGATGCCAACGGCGCCCCGCACCCGGCGCCCGAAGATTACGCCAAGCGCTTCACCGGCAAATACGAGTTCCGCCTGATCAGCGGCGGTATCGGCCACAACCTGCCACAGGAAAGCCCGCAGACCTTCGCCAAGGCGATCATTGACGCTGACCACCTCTGAAGTCGCACCTGAAAACGGCTCGTCATTTGACGAGCCGTTTTTCCTTGGACGGTCGATAACCGAAATAGGCGCTGTAGCACTTGCTGAAATGGCTCGGCGAGACGAACCCGCAAGCCACCAGTACATCCACTTGGGACAGCTCAGTGTGCTGCAGCAGACGCCGGGCTTCGGTAATGCGCAGTTCCATGTAATAACGCTGCGGTGTGGTGCCCAGTTGTTCCTTGAACAGCCGCTCCAGTTGTCGCCGGGAACGCCCGGCGTACACCGCCAGTTGTTCCAGCTCCAGCGGTTCTTCGAGGTTGGCGTCCATCAGCTTCACCACTTCGCGCAACGGCGCGCTGACGCTGATGTTCTCCGTGGGTTTGATCCGCCGGTAGCGCGATTCCTCGAACGCCAGAATGTCTTCGATACCTTCCACCAGCGCCTTGTCGTGCAGGCTCTTGATCCAGTCCAGCGCCATGTGGAACGCCCCGGACGGGCTCGATGCCGTCAAGCGATCACGGTCGATCACATAGGGCTCACTGCTGACCTGGGTGGCCTTGGAGATTTCCGCCAGCGCCGGGCGATGCTCCGGGTGAATCGCACAGCGATACCCTTCCAGCACCCCTGCCCGCCCCAGAAACCAGGCGCCATTCCACAACCCGGCCAGCAGCACGCCGGCCTCGGCGGCCATTTTCAACAGACTGATGAACTCGTCGCTGGCCTTCAATTCCGTGCGGTAACCGCCGCAGATCACCAGCAGATCCAGTTCCTGCAACACACTCGCCTCAAGCCGTGAATCCGGGCGGATCACCAGCCCCAGATCGCTGATCACCTCGCCGTCGCTCAGGCCGAAGGTGCGGGTGGAAAACAGATCGGGGCGCAGCAGATTGGCCGTGACAAGGGTGTCCAGCGCCTGGGTGAAGGCCGGCAGGGAAAAATGCTCCAGCAACACGAACCCGGTACGGGTCATGCGCCCCGCCCCGGAGGAAGGCTCGTTCAGGTAGCGCAGGTTCTTGCCCTTCATGCCACCGCTGAATTGACGTCGTTCGATCAAGATGCGGTCCATCAGTTACTTGTTATGCAGCCATGCTAACCGCCGGGACGGCAAATTACTCGGTCATGCGTGCAATCAGCCCCAACCTGAACGAGCGTACTTGACCCAAGCCTGCGTCCCAACGTCGCAGCCCCGGCACCTTGGCAAACGCCGCACAAGGCTTAAAATCGCGCCTCCTCTTGCAGTCGCCAGACCGGCGCCTGCCCGCAGCCATGACAACCCTCAGGTTTGAACAGCCGGCCACTTTCACCCAGTGCGCCAGGCCCAATCGTCCTGCCCGTTCGGCGGTCGTTTGTCTTCAACACACTTCGGCTTGGCACTCGCCTGCGCAGAGGCGCACGTTCCGCTGTTCGATCACTTGAGGTTTTTATGACACCGCGTTTGCTGGCCATGGCGCTGGCGCCCCTGCTCGGGCTGTTCATCGTTGCCCTGGGCAACGGCTTTCTGTCTTCTTTGACCACCTTGCGCCTGGGCGCTGCCGGCGAATCGGCGACGATGATCGGCATCGTGTCCTCGGCCTATTTCATCGGCCTGACGCTGGGCGCGATCTTCAACGACCGGCTGATCCTGCGCATCGGCCACATCCGCGCTTACAGCAGTTTCGCCTCGCTGATCGCCGCAACCATCCTGCTGCAAGGGCTGTTTTATGACACCTGGGGGTGGGTCGTGCTGCGCCTGATCAACGGCTGGGCCACGGTCGGCGTGTTTCTGGTGATCGAGAGCTGGCTGCTGCTGGCCGGTGACGCGAAGATTCGCGGCCGTCTGCTGGCGCTGTACATGATCGTCCTCTACGGCGCCGGGGTGCTGGGTCAGGCATTTTTGGGGAAAATCACCGGGCTGGGCGACACCGCGCCGTTCATGGTCGCCGGCATGTTGGCGACCCTGTCGGTGCTGCCGATCGTTATCCTGCCGCGGGTGTCGCCGTTGCTGGAACAGGTCGAACCACTCAAGCCACGGGCCTTGCTGGGCGTATCGCCCACCGGACTGGTCGGCTGCTTCGGCTCCGGCGTCACCATCGCGGCAATCTACACCCTGCTGCCGCTGTACCTGCAACGTATCGGCCTGAACGTCGGCGAAGTCGGCAGCATGATGGCCTGGACGGTCCTCGGCGCAATGCTGCTGCAATACCCGGTCGGGCGCTGGTCTGACCGCAAGGATCGCCTGCAAGTGCTGACCGTGCTGTGCGCCGCGTGCACCGTGCTGTCGCTGGTGATCGTGCTGGTACCGCTGTCCTCGGCCATGCTCGCGGCGATGCTGTTCCTGTTGGGTGGTGGCGTGTTCGCGCTGTACCCGGTGGCCGTCAGCCATGCTGCCGACCGTGCGCCGGTCGAAACCCTGGTGCCGATGATTCAGGGCATGCTGCTGATCAACTCGCTGGGCTCGGCCATGAGCCCGCTGCTGATCTCCCCGGCGATGAACGCCCACGGCGAAACCGGCCTGTTCTGGGCCTTCGCGCTGGTCAACCTGAGCATGGTGACGTTCTTCTTCTGGCGTCGTGGCAAGCGTCCGGTGCCGGCCAACCCGGCGCCGTTTGCGGCAGCAGCGACATTCTCGCCAACTGGCGCAGAGCTACGGGTGACCGAAGACTTGCGTCAAGCGGCCCAGGAACATCCGCCGATGGTCGATGCGTTGAGCGGCGAAGCGGCGCCGCCAACGGGATCGCGCTACGAAGCCAGTTGAGTTTCTGGCAGGCATAAAAAAACCGGTGACTTTCGTCACCGGTTTTTTTATTTATCACACAGCAGCCTCTGAATCAGTGCGGCGCCCGAGGAATGGTCTTCATCAAGTCTTCAGGGCTGATATGCCCCACCACACTGCCCGGCTGCGGCATGTTCAGGATGTGGCCCTTCATCTTGCCGATCACGTGCATCTCGCACGGCTTGCAGTCGAACTTCAGCGTCAGCACTTCATCGCCGTGAATCAGCTGCATCGGTGCGACTTTGGTCTTCACGCCGGTCACGCCTTTGGCCTGTTTCGGGCACAGGTTGAAGGAGAACCGCAAGCAGTGCTTGGTGATCATCACCGGCACTTCGCCCGCCTCTTCGTGGGCCTCGTAGGCTGCGTCGATCAGCTTCACGCCGTGGCGGTGGTAGAAGTCGCGAGCCTTCTGGTTGTAGACGTTGGCCAAAAACGACAGATGAGCTTCCGGGTACACCGGCGGTGGCGTGGTCTCGGCCTTGCGCGAACCGCGTGGGTGGGCGGCAACACGGGCGGCGGTCAACGCTTCGATCACTTCGCGGCGCAACGACTTGAGCTGCGAGTTCGGGATGAAGAACGCTTGCGGCGCATCGAGTTTGATCGAGGTCGCGTGGTACTCGGTGGTGCCGAGCTGGCCGAGCAGGTCGTGCAAGGTCTCCAGCGCCTGCTCTGGTTTGTTGGCGACACCGAACGGGCCGTCCAGCGCGACGCTGGCGCTGATGCCCTCTTCGCTGGTCACGGTCAGTTCCAGACGTTCTTCACGCAGCTTCGCCAGCCAGCTCACGCCGATACGACGCTCGGCGGAGGTCTTGAGCAAGGCCTGCTGCCAGTTGTGGTCGAGGTTGCGGTTCAGCGGATGGTTCGGACGCAGCTTGTACAGGCCTTCCGGCATTTCGTTCGGCTCGACGCGGTAGCGGTAGCGCTTCTCGCCTTCTTCCTCGAACTCGCCCTTGGCTTCGGCGATGTTGGCGCGGAAACCCACCACTTCGCGCTTGACCAGCACGTTGAGACCGTCGCCGTTGGACAGCGGCTCGTGGGTGATGACCTGCAGGTCACGCTTGCCGACTTTCTCGACGGTGCCCACCGCCAGACCGGTGAAGGTCGGCGAATCGAAGGCGCCGATGTCAATCTTGCGCTCGCTGACGAAGTAGTCGGTGCTGCCACGGTGGAAGGTCTTTTCCGGGTCCGGCATGAAGAAATGCGCGGTGCGGCCGCTGGAGGCGCGGGCCAGGTCCGGGCGGTCGTTGAGCACGTCGTCGAGGCGCTGGCGGTAGTAGGCGGTGATGTTCTTCACATAGCCCATGTCCTTGTAGCGACCTTCGATCTTGAACGAACGCACACCGGCCTCGACCAGTGCGCGGATGTTGGCGCTCTGATTGTTGTCCTTCATCGACAGCAGGTGTTTTTCGTAGGCGATCACGCCACCCTTTTCGTCTTTCAGGGTGTACGGCAGACGGCAGGCCTGGGAGCAGTCGCCCCGGTTGGCACTGCGCCCGGTCTGCGCGTGGGAAATGTTGCACTGACCGGAAAACGCCACGCACAACGCGCCGTGGATGAAGAACTCGATGGCGGCATCGGTTTCATCGGCGATCGCGCGGATTTCCTTGAGGTTCAGCTCACGGGCCAGAACCAGTTGCGAAAAACCGGCCTGATCGAGGAACTTGGCCCGCTCAAGGGTGCGGATGTCGGTCTGGGTGCTGGCGTGCAGCTCGATGGGCGGAATGTCCAGTTCCATCACACCCAGGTCCTGGACGATCAGCGCATCGACGCCGGCGTCGTACAACTGATGGATCAGCTTGCGCGCCGGCTCCAGTTCGTTGTCGTGCAGGATGGTGTTGAGGGTGGTGAAGATACGCGCATGGTAGCGACGGGCAAATTCCACCAGTTCGGCAATTTCGCTCACCTCGTTGCACGCGTTGTGGCGCGCCCCGAAGCTCGGGCCGCCGATGTACACCGCGTCGGCGCCATGCAGGATGGCCTCACGGGCGATGGCCACGTCACGGGCGGGGCTGAGCAGTTCCAGGTGATGTTTGGGCAAGGACATATGTTTTTTAGTCAGGCGGTCACGGTCGAGGCGCGCATTGTAGCCGCGAAACGCGTGGGCGGCACGTTTGGGGTGCCGGGTGGCTGCTATAAATCCGGCTACAGAATCTTGCGCCGCTACCTACAACTACACCGGAATACGCCGACTTGAGAGTTTAGAGCAAGTTCCTTACCGTTCCTGGCCACGAAAAAGAACTGATCGATTAATCAAGTGCATACTGGCTTGCAGTACACCCGCTCGAGCAGTTGCTTACAAATAAAGGGTCACATGTGAATTGGATCAGTTACTACTTAAAAACTTTCAAGATCATATCGAGCAACTATCGATGGTTCTCGACGGGCTTCATCGGGGTATCCTCGATATTTATAGCAGGCAGTGCCTTGAGTTCGACCCTCCCCGTCTTGTTGAAAAAGGCAGCCGACACCATTAATGAAATACAGAGCGCAGAGACTCAATTTCTTTTTTTTGCCGGTGCCTATGCAGTCCTGTGGACAGCATCGCAGATCCTCATCAATGTTCGCGGAGTATTTTCAGCGTGGATATTGGCAAAATGCGATGCAACTCTTTACGAGGAAATAATTTCCAGAGTTTTTAGATATTCCTATCGAAAGCAGCAAACCCTTGATCCTGGATACATCGTCGCCGATATAAACAGATCAGCAGGCAGCTTCAGCATGGTCACCATAGGCATCTTTTGGACAATCGTTCCCATTGCGATAGAAATGATTATTGCAATGAGCGTTCTGCTTACGACCATGGGCTATTTCTACGCAATCCTGTTTTTTGCTTTTTGCATTGGTTTGATTTTGATAGCCGTCCACGTAGCAAAATCGAGTTCACACATTCACAAGTCCATATTTGAGGCTGACAACGAGCTTTCCAGCTACACCATTCAAAGGCTCGGAAGAATTTATGACATAAGGCTCAACAATAGCCTTTCGAAAGAACTTCTTTCGGGTCGATCCTTCTTCGAAAAATATGTAAAGACAATCAGAAAGGCAAATCTTCACATGGGGATGCGCCTTGGCTTGCAGGGGTTGGCGATCGGCGTCACGTTAACCTTTTTTGTCATACTGTCAGGGATGAACAACCATGCTCGTCTTACCGCCGGCGACTTCGTCATGATTGTGGGCTACATCACCATGTTCACCATGCAGCTACATATACTGGCCGGAACGTTAATCAATCTTCAGGCAAATCTCGTATCATTGAACATCGGGATTAAATATATCGAAGAAAACATCAATAAACCGTACCATCCAAAAAAGCACAAGGACGCACATCTATTCTCCCTGAATGATGTGTCACTCATAAAAGACAACAAGACCATCCTAAGCCGCGTCAGTTATAAATTCGGATCAGGCGTACACATAATATCTGGCCGAACCGGCACTGGAAAAACGACACTCATAAACACCCTGCTAGGATTTGAAGACAACTATGAAGGTACAGCCTGCTACAAAGGACACCCAATAGATGAATCATTAACTGAGCACATACTGTCTGAAGTTTCTGTTGCACCACAAAATCCGGCACTGGTTCCCGGAACACTAAAAGAAAATCTTCTTTATGGAACTGAAAGTGTCAGTACACAAAAATTGACTCTGGTTCTTGAGCTTTTGGGATTTTCTAGAGCCAACGCTGACATTGAAGCGTTGCTCTCCACCAGCATAGACATTTCAGGAGGAGGACTTAGCGGCGGAGAACGACAAAGAATTGCCATAGGGCGAGCGATTTTAAGAGAGAAAACCACAATAATACTGGATGAGCCCACCTCGGCACTGGACAGATTAACGGCTATAAGAATTATGGACTGGCTGACTGCCAACATCCCTTGTTTGATTATTGTTACTCACGATGAGTATCTGAAGAGAAAATACGGAGTTGCCATAGAACTTAAAAACTTGATTAACTCCGCAAAAATTGAATCTCAAATCTGAATTACAAATGGCGGCCCGAGTCGTTCGATTGATACTCAATGCCGCCATGCTGTCATCTGAAACAGCCGCTATCCTAAAAATCAGGCCTTCGCAGCCATTGCAGTCACTTCCACCTTCATCCCTTCAACCGCCAGCGCCGCCACGCCCACCGCTGCACGCACCGGCCATGGCTTGGCGAAGTAGCGCTTGTACACCTCATTGAAGGCTGCGCGATCAGCCATGTCGGTCAGGTAAATGGTCAGGTGCAGCACGCGGTCCATCGAGCTGCCGGCTTTTTCCAGCGCGACTTTCAGCGCCTGCAAGGTGCATTCGCTCTGCGCGGTGACGTCGCCCAGTTCCAGGCTGCCGTCGGCACGGGTCGGGATCTGGGTCGACATCAGGATGCCGTTGAATTCGGTCACGTCCGAAGAGATCGAGTCTGCATCCGGATCCGGGGTGTAGGTGATGTCTGGGTTGGCCATGGGAAAGTCCTTCGCTGGCAGTAAGGACGGCGCCATCGTGCGCCGTTTCGGGCGGCCAGTTTACAGACAGGGCGGCGGGTTGTGCCAAACCCGACACTGGAAGGGATATCGACGCCTTTTGTGGCGAGGGAGCTTGCTCCCGCTGACCTGCGCAGCAGGCCTCTTTGTTTGGGGGCCTCACGCCCCGGCGGGAGCAAGCTCCCTCGCCACAGCGTCAAGTCGGTGCCGAAGTCTGAAGTCTGTTTCTTGAGCCTTGTCGCGCTCGATAAACATTGAAAACAAGGGATGTTTAAAGGCACGAAAGGAAACTTCTCGAAGCCTACAAATCCTTGCGCCGGCGCCTACGGCTAAGCCAGAATCCGCCGGCTTGTGCGCCTTGGGGTCGGCCGGTAATTTTGATCGGGTCACTGATTCGCAGTGATCGGGTTTAGCAGCCCGGCAGATATTCCCCGGTTGTACGAGTCTCATCAGTCAGGCGGTCGCCTGCACTTGATGGTGGCTGTGTGCGTGGCACCCCCGGGTGCGCCGGGTTTTGGGGATGTCTACCGGTCTGCTAACTCGCACACAGCCGCCACCCCTTTCGTTTAGCAGCGAAATGGAAGCGGCCTTACAGAAGGATGACATCCCATGTTCAAGGTAACGCCAAATCCCCCGGTCACCGAACCGGCCAGCATCACCGACCCAATCTCCCCCTACGAATGCCCTGATTCCAAGCGGTTCCACGAAGCCGCCAACCGCGCCCTCGACTACCACCTCGGCCCGATATCAGCGCACATGATGGCCGCGCCCTACTCCCCCAACCGCCTCTACCAGACCAACCCGGCCAGCAACAACGAATCCCTGCTGGTCGACGCCGTCGAAACCCTCGGCTCGGCCAACGTCATGCTCAACAACTTCGCCGACCTCCTTCAGGGACCTCATCGCAAGACCGCGCAAGGCATTGCGCAGGTTGTGATGCTGGCGGAGCTGGCGGTCAATCGGGTGTTGGATAAAGTTGTTCCGACGGAGTAATCAAAAAAGTGACGCGGGCATATCCCGCGTCACTTTTTCTGTTCATTCCTTGCAAGTCAGGGCGCATACAAATCCAACGCCCCCACCACCCTTTCATCACATTGAGCGCCATTTACAACGCCCAAAAGTGTGCCCTTGTAGTTACTGACAACGGTCGTGGGTTTCGTTTTCAGCGTCAGGGTGGTCTTCGGCGCCGAGAACGTCTGGTAAGTTGAGGTGAGTATTGAACTTGGCCCCTGTTCACCAACGAACTGCACCGCACCACCAACCTTTCCCAGCAGATCGTCACGCACCGTCACTTCAACTTGAATGGACGACCCCGTCGGTACATCGGGGGTCGTCAGAAGTGCTTCAACTCCATCGCAACTGATTGACGCCGCCTGTAGACATAGCGGTGTACCTAGAGTGACGACAGACACAACGATTGCACTCGCAACGTGCCAATTCATGGGGACTTCTCCTTGAAAATTGGAACAAAAGGGGACTGGAACAAAAGGAACAAAAGGAACAAAAGGAACAAAAGGGGACAGGTCCAAGATTTATTTTCTGTGCATCCACAAGCAAAGTATCAACACAAAAACCCACAGCCACGCCTGATAGAAATAACAGTTTTTAATACTTATTCTGAACAACCAAAATTCTAAACAACTATAAGAGGCTACAGCTCAAGCGGATACATTCTCTGACACATCCCGCCCCAGAACGGGACGCATCCTGCTACCGCACTACCTGCATCACATCGTGCAGCGCAGCCACAACAGGCAGGTTGTGTTCGCCGAACCGGCGGATTTCGAACGCTATCTCTCTGACCTGCGCGAGCTCAAGAAAGCCTTAGATATAAAAGTTTATGCCTACTGCCTGATGACCAATCATGTGCACTTGCTGCTTGCCCCAGGGGGAGACAGTTTTTAGTACTTATTCAGAACAACCAAAATTCCAAATAATCATAAGAGACTACGAG